>NZ_WWRZ01000005.1:0-216563 GCF_009875595.1 Eggerthella sp. BIOML-A1
ATGTAGGTGGTAATGCCCTCCAGCCTTGCCCACTCCCAGCCCTCGGGGATCTCGAACGGGATCTCGTCGTCGATGCAAATCGGCTCGCTCTCGCGGCCCTTCGCATCCACGCGCTTCTCATAGCGGGACCCATCGGAACCGAGGTAGATCATTGACTCGCCGCCCTTGGGAGCCTTGATCTTCTTCTCCTTGATGAGTTGCGCCCGCTCTGTGCGGATTCGCTCCAGAAGCACGGAAGCAGGCTCATCTGAAGGATCCTGCGGCACGAGCTTGCCCTGCACCGCCATCTGCAGGATCGAGTTCTTAAGGTCTTTAGCCTTCATCGACGTCCTCAATTCCCAGAATATCGCAGATCTGTGCCAACTTGCGGTCAATCTCCGCATCAAGTGCAGCGCGGCGCTGGCGGTAGTCGCGAATCAACTCGTCAGGAGGCAAAATCTCCTCTTCCTCATGCGGATAACCGCAAAGGTCGAAGTTATGGTCGGAGTTCAGTTCCTCCACGGAATAGAACTTAGCCTTGGGGCTGCCGTCCTCCTCGATCTCCTTGCGATCATTCCACCATTCGCGAACCTCATTGAAGTGTTCGGATTTGATGGGCTTGGTCTTCGAGAAGTGCTTGTACCCCTCAGGCATGCCCATGCGGTAGAACCAAACGCCTTCCGATTTGCCCGTGTTGTCAAAGAACAGGATGTTGGTGGTGATGGGTGTATAGGGGGCGAAGACGCTCTGCGGCATACGGACGACTGTATGAAGGTTCATGTCTTTCAGCAGTCGGCGTTTGATCTCGACCTTCGCGGCATCCTGGCCGAAAAGGAATCCGTCGGGGATGATGACCGCAACACGGCCGTTTTTCTTGAGGCGGTAGAGAATCAACGCTAGGAAAAGGTCGGCCGTCTCAGAGCTGCGCAGCGCGGTCGGGAAGTTGTTCTGTATCGAGGCCTTCTCGGAGCCGCCGTAGGGCGGGTTCATGAGCACCACGTCGAACTGGCCGCCCTCTTTGTGGCGGTAGTCGCGCACGTCGTGTTCAAGCGAGTTGTCGTGGAATACCTGCGGGTTATCAATATCGTGAAGCAGCATGTTGGTGATGCAGAGCAGGTACGGCAGCTGCTTCTTCTCGATGCCGTAGATCGACTTCGAATAGAGCTCCTGGTCGGAAGGTGTGTTCACCTGCTTCGCCAGCAGCTTCAGGGCGCTCGTGAGGAACCCGCCCGTGCCACATGCGAAATCGGCGACGGATTCTCCCAGCTTCGGTGCGAGCATCTCTGCCATGAAGTCGGTTACGGCGCGCGGCGTGTAGAACTCGCCCGCGTTGCCGGCTGACTGCAGGTCCTTGAGGATGATCTCGTAGATCTCGCCGAAGGCGTGGCGCTCCTTGTACTCAGTGAAATCAACCGACTCGTCGATGGCGTTGACCACTTGGCGGAGCAGGATGCCGTCCTTCATGTAGTTGTTGGCGTCGGTGAAGGCCGCCTGCACGACAACTTGGCGCAAAGGGGCGTTCTGGTCGAGCTCAAGGCCGGCGAGGGTTTTGAACAGGTCGTTGTTGACGAAGTCGAGCAGCTCGTCTCCAGTGAGAGCGCTTCCGTCTTTGGCGTCCGGCGCCCAGCTGTGCCAGCGAAGCCGGTCGGGGATTATGGATTCGTACGAATCGTCGTGGAACTCCCACTCCTCTTCCTTCGCATCGTAGATCTTCAAGAAGAACAGCCATGTCATCTGCTCGATACGCTGAGCATCGCCGTTGATGCCCGCGTCGTTGCGCATGATGTTCTGAAGGGTTTTCACCAAGGATCCCAGTGCCATGCTTCAAGCCTTTCTATGCCGAATAGAGCGCATTCTCAAGAGTTTGCACCGCGTAGATGAATTGCTTCTTGCCGCCGAATGCCTTGCATATCTTCATGGGGCTTCCGAACTGGCGGAACTCTTCGAGGTCGAGGACTCTCGTGTCGTCCAGGTCGACGAGGTTCGATGTAGCGTACTTGTCCAGCAGGGTTTCGAGCACATCGCGCGCCACGCCGGTGTACTCGTACAGGTAGCCCTTCTTCTTCACATTGTTTGCGCGCTCGCTTCGCGTGAGGGGCTTCCGGTCGTAGGCGATGTGGCAGATGAGGTCGAAATCGCTCATCTGGTCTTGCCCCGATTCCTTCCTGATCTCGTCGAGGAACACACCGCGCTCTTTGAGCTCGTCGATGATGACCTGCTTGCGGTCCTCTGCGTTCCACACAACGAGGAAATGGTCGAGAGTGTCGTATTCGCCCCGGATGTTCTTGCGGGTGTAGTCCTTCAGGCTTTCGGTCACCAGATCGCCGGAGACAGAATAGTACTCGACCCGCTCGGAAACAACCTCGACGGGAACGCCGTGAACGTAGTACTTGATATGGCCGCTCTGGTCATCGGCGCCATCCGGCCAATCGTGCGTATCAGGCGTGGGGGTGATGTCGGGCGGGCTGTCGGGCTCATCCTCGTCGGGAACCATGGGGCCATCAGGGGCCGGCTCGAAGATCTGAACCGGTTCGCCGTCGAACGCGGGGTCGGCAAACATTCGGGAGGCGTCGCGGAAGTCCAGGATGGTGAAGTACAGCTTTCCATACGGTTCGCATATGCGCGTGCCTCGGCCGACGATCTGTTTGAACTCGGTCATGCCCTGCTCGCCGTACACGTTGTCGAGCACGACGAGCTTGCAGGTCTTGCAGTTCACACCCGTGGTGAGGAGCTTCGACGTCGTGACGATAGTAGGGTACTTCTCGTCGGGGTCGATGAACTCGTCGAGCTTCGACTTGCCCTCCTTCGAATCGCCGGTGATGCGCATGATGTAGGTCGGGTGCTCTTTTACAATGTCGCTGTTCTCGTTGACCAGCGCCTGCCTCATGCGCTCGGCGTGGTCGATATCAACGCAGAAGACTATGGTCTTGGAATACCTATCGGTCTCCTTGAGGAACTGGGTTATCTTCTTGGCGACAACGTCGGTTCGCTCCTTTATCACCAGGTCGCGGTCGAAGTCCTGCTTCTCGTACACGCGATCGTCGATGAGCTCGCCGTTGTCGTCGACGGTTCCGGCTTCCGGACGCCAGCCGTAGACGTCGACGCTCGGCTTCACGCGCACGACCTGGTATGGGGCGAGAAATCCATCCTCGATTCCCTGTTTCAGCGAATAGGTGTACACCGGCTCTCCGAAGTAGTCGATGTTCGATACGTCTTTCGTTTCCTTCGGCGTGGCTGTCATGCCGATTTGGACGGCGGAGCTGAAGTATTCGAGAATCTTGCGCCATGCCGAATCGTCGGCAGCACTGCCGCGATGGCACTCGTCGACGATGATGAGGTCGAAGAACTCGGGGCTGAACTCCCTGAAGATCTCTTCGCCGTCGGTGCCGACGAGTTGCTGATAGAGGGCGAAGTAGATCTCGTAGGCCGGGTCGAGCTTGCGATGCTCAACCTTCGTGATCACCTTGCGCAGCGGCTTGAAGTCGCCGTCGATGGTTTGGTCGACGAGGATGTTCCTGTCGGCAAGGTAGAGCACCTTTCGAGCCAAGCCCGCCTCGCGCAGGCGATGGACTATCTGAAAGGCGGTGTACGTCTTACCCGTGCCGGTGGCCATGACGAGAAGGAGCCTGTTCTGGCCCTTGGCGATCGCTTCGACCGTTCGGTTGACCGCGTTGCGCTGATAGTAGCGGGGCGAGTTGCCGCCGCGCTCGTAATAAAAGGGCGACGAAACGATGCCCTCGGCCTTCTCCGTCGAAAGCCCCTTCGATTCACGATAGCGCTTCCAGAGCTCGTCCGGGGTCGGGAACTGGTCCATCCCAAGGCGACGAACCTTACCTGTGGTGAAGTCGTGCTCTGCGAATCCCTTGCCGTTGGAGCTGTAGGCAAAGGGGACGTCGAGCGCGATGGCGTAGTCCATCGCCTGCTGCAGGCCGGCCTCCACCGTGTGGTTCGAATCCTTCGCCTCGACTATGGCGATGGGCATCTCGCGCCTGTACATAAGCAGATAGTCGGCCTTCTTCGGTTTCTTCCTGATATGGAGGTTCTTTCGAACGATGATTTCGCCGTCGGTGAAATAGTATTCGGTGAAAATCTGATTATCGGCGTCCCAACTCTTTTTCAGCACGGGATCGATGAGCTTCAAACGCACGTCCGACTCGTTCACCGCATTTCCCTCCTGACCGCCTCTTCCGCAAGGATCGATGCGATGAAGGCGCTTGCCGACACGCAATCCTGCTTGGCCATGGCCATTACCGCCTGCTTGAGGTCGGGGGTGACGGCGAAGATGATCCGCTCGGTCTTCTTGCCGTTGAGGAGCGTCTGCTTGAGCTCGGTCTCGTCCATCGTCATTCCTTTGAACGTCCAGCCTGAGGTGCCGCATGGTCTGGCATCATTGTTATATAAGTTTACCATATGCTGCCGTCTACCTGACGTTATGGCGAACCGTAGTTGGTTTTGCGCCTTCGCAAAGACGGAGTAAACGGTTCGATTCGCCAACCATCAGGGCTCCCATCTGCCGAAACCCGTGGCAGGCTTGCCTGTCAGCGCCGCCGCCGTAGGCGGAACCCTTATCCTGCATCAGCACTCGAAGAGGGCCGAAACCCGCGGCAAGTCCGGCTGGCCCGGAAGTCGAAAAGGGATTCCCAAGGAGAATCCTTGGGCGTAGAAGAGCTCGAGAAGGCGGCGGCGCTTTCTCGGATTCCTGGCGCGAATCCGGCCGGAATCCATTATTGCTCCTGCGGTCGTCCATGCTGCAATCCGAGCATGCCTATTCATCCCGCGTCGATGCCTCCAATCAATCTTCGGACGATACACGAATGATAGCCCTTGCAGTCCCCTTTGCATGTCCCACAACGGGGACTCTGCGGATAAAAGGAAGATTTGCGCTAGGGACGTTTTACTACCAACAACGTCGCTACTTTGCACAGAATCGGATGTTCAACGCGTACCATGATGCCGTCCATTGCCCTTGCCTCATCGGCAAGCCTCCGGCAGCGCATCTGACAGAAACACAAATCACTACCGTACGTGGAAGCCGTCTCGCAACACTCCATCTATATGAGCTTCGCCATTGCGTGCGAGTAAACGATACGGCGTACCCCCCCACCAGTACGTTCAGCTCATCATACCGCCCTAAACTAAAGCGTCATCGAGCAAGCCGCAACACACCCACCAGATAGCAAAACATCGCGAATTCCCATGCACTGCCTCATGGCATCAGCTTCCATATCAGACTTCATCGTAAGGGGACATCATTCGCCAAACGCCTCCGTTTCGTTCTTTTCTGAGACCGACGCTCTTGCCATCGCCCCAAGCTTAAGGGCGGTATCCACAGCAAGAATCGACTTCAAAGAATGGACTTTTGTGCCGTAATTCATCTGGCAACCATGACAGATCTTATTTCTCAGCGGATTATCTACGGCAAGTTCGTCAAAAGACCCGGTGTTCGCCAAAGCAATGTTCACCAAATAGTCTATAGCTGAATCGATTCGCATGAAGCCTTTATCTGTAATAGAAGCCATAGCAATAGCATGATCTTTAACGTTGCGCAACACTTTTTCCCGATTGAGACCTGCACGCTTGACGACGCAGAAATACACCTCATTATCCAAATACGCAAAGGCGTTAAAGCTATCGACACTCGAAGACAGCAATCCTTCGAGCTGAGTGATGCTGATCAGCGTTGAGGCTATATAGTCCCCGTCAAGATGACGACTCAAAGCCAGATCCAACAGTTTGCGCGCTTCCAAACTGATGAAACTATATTCTTCCCATTTGCCCCCAATAGACTCAACTCTTTCCCTATCGAACACAGATAAGGACCACTCAGTCAATGCAACCCGCAACTCATCGTCAGACATACCCATATCATATAAGTTTGCCACTTCTTCCTCTTCTGCGCCGGAAAGAACGAGAGCCAAGGGCCAATCCGTTACCTTGTAGCACTTACAAGCCTTCTCAAAAACAACAATTGGATAAACTGAATTTGCAAGCCTTTCCTGCATCTCTTGCCAGCCAGGAATCAAATTCTGCATACGCTGACTAATAGCCTTCAAAGACTCCAGCGCAGGAAAAGAAGACTGAAAGATTCCTTGGAGCTTGTCCGCTACCTGAGCAAGGCTAGACATGGCGGGCGCAAAGCTCTTATATGACTCGCCCAAGTTCGTAGAGTTTTCCGAATCGCAGTGATACGTCCATTTTATACCGCTTTCGGCCTCGGACTTATCGGCCGCATCGTCAATATCGACAACATCCCTCTCTCCTGCCATCAACACCTCCTATGATACCGAGATAATTGTGTCTTCTTTGACTCGCTTGATAGCCATCACCAGCTGCATCTGCTGCTTCACCAAACAACACGACAAACGAGAACCGCCTGCCGAACGATACCTCGTCAAGCTCGCCAAGCTCCATGATGCCATTCGATCCAATGTGGTCCGCAACGCGCTGCGCGAAGCAGGCTGATCAGCGGTTAATACGCCGTCGCTCGCGAATGGCTCCCTTGCCACGCCGAGTCGAACGATCCTCGACCAGCTCCCAACGGCTCTTCAACCGCCCAAGCCCCCCGCCAATCCCCCCTAATTCTCCAAGTACGCCCTATCGAGCAGCGGCTTGACGCTATCCAACTCGTCCATGATACGAATGCTGCACTCCAGATCGCCCGTACCCCAGTGGCCCTTTTCGCGAGCGTCAATAACGATGTCGCCCAGCTTAACAGTATCTGGATCCAAATGTATATGCAGAATCACGCGCGTCCTGTTCACCTCGACGCAAACGATGTTGCAGACCTTCTTGATAGCCAAGTACAGCTTGAGCTCGTTTTCGGATACGTTGTCGCCTTGCTCCACCATGTAACGACGCACCTCATCGACGATCTCGCGCAATTCGTCTGTCGTTCCGGCATACTGCTGAGCAAAGGTCTTGTCGCCCGATCTCGACTTCGCGAAGCCTCCACAGGTCGCAAAAGAAACCGGCGCAACAGTAGACGGCGAATTCAGATACTCGAACACACTACGTCGCCGCCATTTGCGTAACGAATCAAACGAATATTGCGATTCATCTGCTTTATCGCGTGCAAATCGTACCTGCCGAATGCGTTTGCGATGCAATATACGACGGGCGAACTCCAATCTATAGCGTCGGCGGCCCGCCTGCCAAGTTTTTCAATTACAAGCAGCTTGAAGTCCGCGCGGTGATCGATAAGCCAACGAGGTAGAATAACCCTTGGTTGATTACGTTCTCATTGACGTCGCGTTTGCAGTACCTCGCTTAGCAGGGCGGCTGCACGACTCCCGTTCGCCTCGCTGCCAGCCGGTTGCATCTTCCCCCATTCGAACGTACACTCAATCTCAATTAACCTGCGACAACGACAGAAACGAGGCCTTTCATGAGCTTCTGGTCTTCAGCAAGCGGAGCTTCCATATGGCGAGGCTACGACTACTTCAAGGAAGGAAAAGTCGAGGCGTATGAGCAGCTGGCCGAAAACATCTTCGAGAGCCGCATACAAGGATCGGCGGAAGACCCCTACCATACCGTCATCGACATCGAGCATCCCAAGCGCTCTCATTGCGATTGCCCTTTCGCAAAAGACAGGCGAGTTGTCTGCAAGCACATGGTCGCATTGTGCTTCACCGCGTTTCCCAGCGAAGCCGACGCCTTCCTGCGCGAAGTCAAGGAACCGAAAAAGGAAGAAGAGCGCCGGCAGCAAGAGCATTACAAAGAGCTCGAACGCTACGTCAAAAGCCTGAAAAAAGACGAGCTGCAAAAGCAGCTCTACAACGCGCTCCTTGAGCTTGAAGAGAGGAACAACCGGTATTGGTAGCGCAACATATGCGCAAACACGCCCTCGAAAGCAGGCTCAAGACCCAGGCGTCTTGATTAGACACGTCAGAACCTTCGCCGCAATGACGATAGAGGCAAAAAGCAGTGCAAGAAAAACCCCGAGGAGTCCCTGCTTTTCCATCCCTCCCTTCCAGCCAATCGTCTCCTCCAAAACTCAAGATAGCACAATCGATGCGCACGCCACGCACCGAGCATCGGCCAGCAAGCACTCCTGCGCTCGCCGACTCCCTCCCAACCTTAAAAACACCTGAAATCTCGTTTGACATGGTATAAAAGGCCGCAGCAACATAATGCCATTGGACGAACCCACCTCCCGGACGAAACCCCACAACCCCACGGCGCAACCGGAAACGCAGAGACAGACACCGCATCCCCAACCGAAGCGAGGAGACCGCGATGAAAACCCGCCTGAAAATCATACTACCCGCATCGATCATATCGATCGCCCTGGTCGGCGTTGCCATAGCGGCGTTCGCGCTTCCAAGATCGCTCGCGCCCGAACAGGAAGAGCGCATCTCCTACGACAAGGACCAGCAGGTTGCGCTCATCGATTCGCAGCTTGCCGGGATTGACCTCGAGAAGGTCCGCGCGAAAAAAGACCTGATCATGGAGAAGCCCATCGAAGACCTGCATGCGGCGATCTCAAAAGGCGACTTGACCTACGAAGAACTGACGGCGTTCTACCTGGATCGCATCAAAACATACGATGCCGGTGAAAAGGGCATCAACGCAGTAGCGGCGATCAATCCGAAGGCGATAGAGGAAGCCCGCACCCTCGACGCGAGCTCCGCAACTCCGGCGGGCATGAGGGGAATCCCCGTCCTCGTCAAAGACAACGTCAACACGAACACCATGCCCACCAGCGGCGGCACCTACGCGCTCAAGGACTTCACGCCAAAAGACGACGCTGACGTAGTAACGGCCCTGACGAACAGCGGCGCCATCATTTTGGGCAAGTCGAACCTGTCGGAGCTCGCAAACTTCATGGACACGAAGATGCCGAGCGGCTACAGCTCCAAGGCCGGCCAAACCCACAATCCCTTCGATCCCCTCAACCTTTCGCCGGAAGGATCCAGCTCCGGAAGCGGCGCGGCCGTTGCCGCCAACTTCTCCGCAGCAGCAATCGGGACGGAAACCACAGGCTCCATCATCGCGCCGGCGGCGATCCATTCGATAGTCGGCTTCAAGCCCACGAAAGATGCCATTTCCACCGCAGGCGTGATCCCCCTGTCCTCCACCATGGACACCGTGGGAACCATGGCGAAAAGCGTCAAGGACGCAGCCGTTCTCTACAACGCATCCGCATCGGACGCATCGAAGGCCGCGAGCGAACAGCTCGATGCTGGCTTTCTCAAGGGGAAGCGCATCGGCATTGTCGGCGACGATCCGCAGCAAGCCCTCGCCCGCAAAATCGAGGCCTGCGGCGCGCAAGCGGTGCCAGTCGAGCTTTCGGAAGACGGAATAGACAACGAGTACATCATCAACCAGGACTTCAAAAACGATCTCGACCGCTATCTGCAAACCTACCAAGCGCCGGTGAAAAGCCTTTCCGATCTGGTCGCCTTCAACCAGAAAGACCCGAGCAGGCGGGCGAAATATGGCCAGGATCTCCTTGAAGACGCGAACGAAGTGACCGAATTCGACAAAGCGAAGGTCGAGGCGATGGTCAAAACCGCGCAAAGCAGGATCGATGACCTGCTTCGCGACGAGAAGCTCGACGCCCTCGTGTTCTACGACAACGAAGGCGTACTCGTGCCAGCCACGGCGGGATACCCCGAGCTGACGGTGCCCGCCGGCGTCTCGGACGAAGGCGCCCCAAGAGGGGCCACCTTCGTCGCAGGGCGAAACGAGGACGAGAAGCTGCTCAACATCGCCTACAGCTTCGAGCAGAAAACCGCCGCACGTGCAATTCCCGAGAACTACCTGAATTAGAACCGCCCTCGATTGACGAGCGCTTGAATGCATCGTCAACAACATCCCGTACCAACAAGCTCAAGCGCAAAAACGGCGAAAGCTGAGAACCTCGTCCTCCTTCATGATAAAATCCTCGAACAAGCATCGAACGACGAGACATCCTTGGACGGAGCATCATGATCAAAGAACTGGTAAAGGACGAGGCCATCCTCTCGCAGGTATGCACCCCTGCCACGACCGACGACGCGCAGGTGGCGGACGACCTTGTGGAAACGCTGACGTCGATGGACGGCGCCGCTTGCTTGGCGGCGAACCAGATCGGCGCAACGACCTGCATCATCGCATACCTAGACGACGACGATCAACCGCACGTCATGTACAACCCGCGCCTGCTGCAGGCGCTCGGCGCGTTCAAGGCCGTCGAAGGCTGCCTCTCGCTTGAAGCCGACTCCAAAGTCACGCGCTTCGACCGCATCAAGGTGGGCTACAGCGAACTGGTCGACGGCGAGCTCAAGCCGCGCAAGAAGGATTTCAACGGCTGGACGGCGCAGATCATCCAGCACGGCATCGACCACTGCAAGGGCAAGCTGGTCTAGCCTCATGGGCAAGAAGCCGCACGCTGCCGAGCGCCCCTTGCCGCCCGCGCCCAAGCTCAACCGCGCCCTGCGCGGCGGCTTGGGTCCGAACAAGGCATCGGGCCACAAAGGCGGTATCAGCCGACAGGGCTCGAAGCGGGGATAACGGTCCGCGTTATGCACGCAGTATAGAAGCGACGATCTCGCGCTGCTCGATCGCCGCTTTCCCGCGCCCGCGCGCAAGATGCCGCTCGACATGGAATAAGGAGCTCCCCATGAGGACGTTCATCGCGCTCGACCTCCCGCCCGGCTTCGCCGACGACGCGGCCGCGCTCGCCCGCCGGCTGAGCGCGTCGATGGAAGGGCGCTTCCTGCCGCGCGACACCTACCACCTCACGCTCGCCTTCCTCGGCGACGTCGACGAAGCGCAGCTCGCTGCCGCGGCCGACGCGCTGGAAGCCGCTTGCGCCGGCGCGTCCCCCGTCCCGCTGCGCAGCGACGGCCTGGGAAAGTTCGGCCGCGCAACCGACGCGACGCTGTGGCTGGGCATCGCCGCCGCACCCGAGCTCGAGCAACTGGCGGCGCGTCTGCGCGACGAGCTGCGCGCCCGCGACGTGCCCTTCGACGCCAAGCCCTTCAAAGCGCACCTCACCCTCGCGCGCCGCGCCCGCATCCCGCACGTCGGCCTGCCGCACCTGGCTTTTCCCCAAGACGACGAGGCGTACGACGTCACCCTCTACAAGAGCACGCTCGACCGCGCGGGCGCCGTCTACAAGTCGCTGCACACAGTGCGCCTCGGAACCATCGCAGCCGAGCGTTCCTAGCCCTCTTCCGCCAGCCGGTCGTGGTTCACCGTGCGGTAGAACAGGTCGCGGATCTCGTCGGGGTCGCTCGTCTGGCCGAGCGCCCACATGGTCTTCGCCACAAGCGCCTCGGTGGTCATGTCGCCACCCTTGAGGATGCCGCGATGTCCCGCATAGGCGCGCCCGACCTCGTACACGCCCAGGTCGCAGCCCTCTTCGGGCACCTGCGTGGTCACGACCAGCGTGCGCCCCGAATCCACCCATCCGAAGATGGCGCGGCGATAGTCGCCGTAGTCGGGGATGCCCCCGATGCCGAACGTCTCCAGGATGACAGCGTCGTAATCGCGCTTGAGCAGGTCGAAGATGCTCGGATTCATCTCGGGCGTCAGCTTGAGCACGAACACGCGCTCGTTGAGGCTATCGTACACGCGCGGCGCTCCCCCGACGCCCGCGCACGTCGCAGGCGACCCCGCCCTCACGATGCGCTCGCCGCGCACCAGCGCGATCTCAGGAAAGTTCACGCTGGTGAACGCGTCAAAGCTCATCGTACGCTGCTTGCGCGCCCGCGTGCCGGCTATCACCGCGCCGCCGAACACCACCGACACGTCGCACGAGCGATCGTCGGCCGCGAACAGCAGGCTCTGGTACAGGTTGAGCTTCGCGTCGGTGAAGGGGCTGGCCATGGGCTGCTGCGAACCGGTCAGCACGATGGGCTTCGGGCTGCCCTGCACCAGGTAGGACAGCGCGGCGGCCGTGTAGGCCATCGTGTCGGTGCCGTGCAGCACCACGAACCCGTCGTAGGCGTCGTAAGCGTCCACGATCTCGTCGCGGATGCGCATCCAGTCGGCCGGGCGCATGTTCGTACTGTCGATGTTCATCGGCTGCACCACGTCGAAATCGCACACATCCGCGATCTCGGGCACGTAGCGCGCCAGCTCTTCGCCGCCCAGCGCCGGCGCCAAGCCGCGCCCATCCTCGACCGATGCGATGGTGCCGCCCGTCGCCACCAGCAGTATCTTCTTCATACCGTCGCTTTCCTCCATTCGACCGCTCTCGCCACAGTGTAGCACTCGAAACGCGCGCCTTGCCCTCTATTGCCCGCACCTTACGGTATGATGGAACACCGCAACGAAGACGAAGGCAAGAAGGGACGAATATGGAGGAGAAAACCACCGAGACCGTCAAGAAGGGCAACGTCAAGGCGCTGCTTCCGATCGGGGTGTTTTTGGTGCTGTATCTGGGACTGGGCATCTTGTTCGAGTACGGCATGGGCATTCCCATGGGCTTCTACAACATCCCCGTCGTGGTGATTTTCCTCGTCGCGCTTCTGGTGGCGTGCTTCCAAAACCGAAAGCTGCCCTTCGATGACAAGCTTACCATCATGGGCCGCGGCATGGGAGACAAGACCATCGTCACCATGGTGCTCATCTTCATGGTGGCCGGCATCTTCGTGGGCACCGTAGGCCGCGACAGCGCCGAAAGCGTGGCCTACCTGCTGCTTTCCGTCGTTCCCGTGCAGTTCGCCGTAGCGGTGCTGTTCGTGGTGAGCTGCTTCGTGTCGCTGTCGATGGGCACGTCGGTGGGTACCATCACGCTGATCACGCCCATCGCCGTGGCGGTGTCGTCCGCGTCCGGCTTCAGCCTGCCGCTGTGCGTGGCCAGCGTCATGGGCGGCGCCATGTTCGGCGACAACCTCTCGTTCATCTCCGACACCACCATCGCAGCCTGCCAAGGCCAAGGCTGCCAGATGAAGGACAAGTTCCGCGAGAACTTCAAGATCGCCCTACCCGCGGCCATCGTATCGCTCGTCATCATCCTCGCTCTGTCGTTCGGCGCCGACCTCGGCGGCAGCGTCGTTCACGAATACGACCTGATCCAGCTCATCCCCTACCTCATCGTGCTCGTTGGCGGCATCATCGGCGTGAACGTGTTCGTTGTGCTGTTGCTGGGCATTCTGTCGGGCTCTATCATCATGGTGGCCACGGGTGCCACTGCCGCCACCGACCTGCTGGCCAACATGGGCTCGGGTGCCGCAGGCATGTTCGAGACCACGATGGTGGCGCTGCTGGTGTCGGCCATCTGCGCGCTCATCCGCGAGTACGGCGGGTTCGTGGCGCTGTTGAACGGCATCAAAAGCCTGTTCAAAAGCAAGAAAGGCGGTCAGCTGGGCATGGGCTTGCTGGTGGGTGCCATGGACATCGCCACCGCGAACAACACCGTGGCCATCGTCATCTCGAACCCCATCGCCGCCGATATGGCGAAGACGTACGGCATCTCGAAGCGCAAGACGGCATCGCTTTTGGACACGTTCTCGTGCGTTTTCCAAGGCATCCTGCCCTACGGCGCCCAGATGCTCGTGGCCATCTCGGCCGCCACGGAGCTTGGCTTCGCGGTGTCGGCGTTCCAGATCATCCCGTTTCTGTTCTACCCGTTCCTGCTGCTGATCAGCTCGCTCGTGTTCATCTTCATCGTTCCGGACAAGAAGAGCTAGCCGAAGAGGGAAAACGCTTCGCCACGAGGCGCGAACTCGTGCAGAAAACGCGGATCGTGGCCGCTCAGCGTTCCTTCGGACCGGCGGTAGCCGTATACTGATATTTTTGTTGGCACGGATTAGCGGCAGGCACAACGAAAGGCAAGCAATGGGCGGATTCTTTGGGGCGGCGGCGCATCACGACGTGGTGCTGGACGTGTTCTTCGGCGTGGACTACCACTCCCACCTGGGAACGAAATGCGCAGGCATGATCTTCCACGATGCGGAGGAAGGATGCTTCCAACGCGAGATCCACTCGATCGAGAACACGCCGTTCCGCACGCGCTTCGAAGACGACCTGCAGGGCTTCCACGGTTGCAGCGGCATCGGCTGCATCAGCGACACCGACCCGCAGCCGCTGCTGGTGCGCTCGCACCTGGGCACGTTCGGCATCACCGCGGTGGGCGCCATCAACAACGCCGAGGAGCTGGTGGAGAAGAACTTCGCCAGCGGCGGCCGGCAGTTCATGGCCATGAGCTCGGGCAAGGTGAACACCACGGAGCTCGTCGCCGCGCTCATCAACCAGAAAGACGACTTCGTTTCGGGCATCAAGCACGCACAGGAATCCATCGACGGGTCGCTCACGCTGCTCATCATCACCCAGGACGGCCAGATCATCGCCGCGCGCGACAAGGTTGGCCGCCTGCCCGTGCTCATCGGCAAGAGCGACGACGGCTTCTGCATCTCGTTCGAATCGTTCGCCTACCACAAGCTGGGCTACCGCGACGAGTACGAGCTGGGCCCCGGCGAGATCGTGCTGGTGAACCCCGACGAGTACCGCACCATCTCCCCCGCCGGCGACAAGATGAAGATCTGCGCGTTTTTGTGGGTGTACTACGGCTATCCGAACTCGAATTACGAAGGCGTGAACGTCGAGGTCATGCGCTATCGCAACGGCGCCATCATGGCGCGCGACGAGGCCGCGGCGGGCGGCGCGCCCGAGCTCGACTACGTGGCCGGCGTGCCCGACTCGGGCGTGCCGCACGCAATCGGTTACGCCACCGAATGCAAAACCCCCTTCGCCCGCCCGTTCATCAAGTACACGCCCACGTGGGCGCGCTCGTTCATGCCGAGCAACCAGGAAGTGCGCAACCGCGTGGCGAAGATGAAGCAAATACACATCCCCGAGCTCATCAACGAGAAGAAGCTGCTGTTCGTGGACGATTCCATCGTGCGCGGCACGCAGCTGAACGAGACGGTGGACTTCCTGTACAAGTGCGGCGCAGAAGAAGTGCATATGCGCTCGGCCTGCCCGCCCATCATGTTCAGCTGCAAGTACCTGAGCTTCTCCAGCAGCCGTTCCGACATGGAGCTGCTCGCACGCCGCATGGTGGACCAGCTGGAAGGCGAGGAGGGCGTGCAGCACCTCGACGAGTACGCCGACGGCTCCACCGAGCGCGGCAAGTGCATGTTGAAATCCATCTGCGAGCAGATGGGCTTCGATTCGCTAGGCTACCAGTCGCTCGACGGCATGCTGGAAGCCATCGGCATCGATCCCGAGAAGGTGTGCACGTACTGCTGGACCGGCAAGGAATAACCCCGAGGGGCGTCTACCTTCCGCAGCACTTCTTGTACTTCTTGCCGCTGCCGCAAGGGCAAGGGTCGTTGCGGCCGACCTTCATGACGTCGCCCCTCTCGTTGTAGAACACCTTCTTGCCGGCCATACGCTCCAGCAGCTCCTGCGGCGACCAGCCGTTGTTCTCCCACGAGGGCAGCGAGTTGTACACGTTCGTGATCAGCTTGGGCAGCCGTTCCTCGTCCTCGCAGCACGCGTCAAGGCCCAGCTCGCGCACGTAGGCAAACAAATCTTGGATTCCTGCGCCCTCCATCGCACCCATGACCAGAGCCTCGACTACGCGGTCCGCGAAGAAGAAGTCGTCCTCACCGTCGGGGACGCGGGCATCCAGGAAGTTCCGCAGCTGCACCACGGTGGACAGCTCGAACAGCGCGCCGAGCGCGTCGCGCTGCAGCATGGAGGGCTCGAACGGGCGCGGCGGGTTTTTCGCGTGCTCCTCCAACAGGAAACGCCGGTAGCCGTCAAGTTCCTCCCATTCGGAGCCGAGGCCCTCCCCCATCCGGTGGAGGGCTTTCTCGATCAAGCCCTCGTCTACGACCTCGTCCGCGAGACTCGTCAGATCGTCCAGGAAGTCGGGGGCGTGCAGACGGGCGTACTCGGAAGCCGCGTAATCGTTGCCGATGGCATAGTGAACCAGGTGATCCACCCCGTCGCACTCCCACAGCTCGAACCCGCACTCGAAGAAGGAAGCCTCAACTTCGATCAGCTCGACGAACCGCCGGCGCGTCACAGGATCGGAACAGGCCTCCCGGTAGCGAAGGTAGGCATCGTCGAGCGAGACGACACCGTAGAAGGTGGTGCACGCCTCAGCGCACGTCACCACCTCTTCGTTCCGGACCCGCACCCGTTCGATCTCCTCGAAGTCGACGTCTGCGAGCATGCACTTGGTCTGCTCCGGGGCGAAGGCCGTGAAGCGCCCTCCCTGCCAAAACAGGAACGTGTATGGCATGAGGGGCGTCAGGTACAGGCGTCTGCTCACATCTTCGGCGCCGAACGACACGGCTCCCTCGCACGCCAGCTCCTTGGCCGTCCTGAAAGCGCCCGGGGAGCACGCGGCCAGCATATCGCGCAGCAGGTCGGACGACGAGGGGACGCTCTCCGCGACAGCGTGGGCCAGCTCGGCCTTGCGCAGCTTGGAGAGCCCCTTAAGGCCGAGCGCCCGGCCGATGCCTTCGAGTTCCGCCTTCGTGTGCAGCTCCAGGCACGCCCCGAGCGTGCCGGCCGGCTCGCGGTCCAGGGCACGTTCCCGCAGGATGGCCTCCTTCTGCTCGAAGCGCCCCTCGTCCCACGTGTCGAAGCGTTCGTCGAGAGCCGCAGCGCGTTCGGCCTCCGAAAGCCCAGCGAGCGTGCCGCGATGGAAGCCCGGGGGAAGCTGCTCCCCGAAGGCGGCGATACGGGCGTCGCGCTCGGCATCGGCCAAGAGACGCTCGACGGCGCGGTTGCGACCGGCCTCGTTGAGGGCGCGCGAGCGCGCGACGAAGTCCGCAGCGGTGCGCACGAGACCCTTGGCGCGGCGTTCCTTGAAATCCGCCTGGGCGGAAGCAGCGGCCTCGGAGTTGAACTCGATGCCGAGCACGTTCAACATGCCGTCGTAGACGATCAGATCGTCGAACGGCAGCAACGTGGCGCGCACCACGTCGGGCCACTCGTCCAGCAACTCGCTCGGTTCCAACTGTATCCCGGCAACCGCGAACACGTCCTCGTCGCCCATGAGCAAGGCGCGCCCACCCTCGTGCCCCATGAACACGAACGAGCCCGTCAACGCATCCTTCCACGCAAGAGCGGTGTCGAGGAAGCGCTTCGGCAGGTCGAAAGGGTTCTCGCGGACGAAGTCGTCAATGATCCCGACGCTATCCCACAGCGTCTCGGCCACGAGGGCAGCCTTGGATTGGGATTCGAGATCGACGATGGGGAGGGGAAGCTCGCGGACCACCTCGAAGCGCTCGTTGGCGTACCCAAGCAGCGCGTTGATGAGCGTATAGAACCGGTCGGCCTGCTCGTACGTGAGAATCATGGAAGAACTCCTCGGTCGCGGATCGTCCTGATCAATCTATCGGAACAATCGCATTGTACCATCCATGCGATAGGACCGGGCTGCGCGACTGTTTCGACCTGCACCGTTTCACAGTACGCGACTGATTTCCGTCGGAGGGTCGCTTGTCCCGATAGTGGTACTCACTCCCCGCGCGTTTCCGGTATCCTTCGCAGCATACGAACGAAGCGCCGACGAAGGAGAGTCCCATGAGCAATGCAGCCCTCGCATCCCAGCCCCAACCCCGGCAGACGCGCGGAGCCCACGCGCGCCCGAATCGCGCCGTCGAGATCCGGGTCATCCCCGGCGGCCTACTGCGCGAGGAGCCGCACCCGGCCCACGCGAAGGCCAGCCTGCTCGACGGCATGCACGGCATCGGCTTCGATCTCATCGGAAAGGAACGCGCCGTCGCGGCAACGTTCGGGATCCTGTTCGCCCTCGCCGCGCTGGCTGCGACGATCTACTCCTGAGCGGCCTCGGCAAACGCTGCGATCCGCTCTTCCTCGCTATGGGAAAACGATCGGAACATCTCGGCGAGCCCATCCGAATCGCCGTCGGCGAGCATCGCAAGATATTCGGCGCGGCGCTCGAACGGAACGACGACGGGAGCCAACCCCGCCTGCAAAAGACCGCGGTTGACGAGTATCCTGCCCGTGCGTCCATTGCCGTCCTCGAAGGGATGGATGCGCTCGAACCGGATATGGAAACGCGCCTCGCGCAGATACGGGTCTACGTCGTCGGCATGGTTGTACTCGTGAACCAATTGCATCATGAGCTGGTTCACCTGGTTCGGCTTCGGCGGCAGGTGCTCTGCGCCGCGAATGAGCACCGAGATCGTTCGATAGCCGCCGATTTCGTTGATGTTCTTGTTGATAGCCTGCGCAATCCTCTTGACGAGCCGCTCGCTCAAGGGCACTTGCATTTCCTCAAGCGCCAGGCTCAGCGCGTATTTGTGGTTGATTGCCTCGTACAGTTCTCTCGCAGTAGCCGTTACCTGCAAAGAATTATCGTTCCAGAGGATTGCGTACGTTTCGGCGTACGAAAGCGTGCTGCCTTCGATGGCGTTCGAATGGTAGGTGCTTCTCGTTATGAAATCCTCGAAGTACGCCCTGTTGCCGCGCATGAATGCGACTGCGTCCACGATATGCGCCTCCTCTCCGTCGAGTTCACGTACACTATACCAAGAGAGTGCAGGAGCGCGAGCCTCGTCATGCCAAACGGCAAAGGCTCGTCACGTGGAAAGGCCTTCGCGATGATTCGTCCCATCATGAGAAACGAGCTGGTTCTGCAACAGCCTTCAACGGCGGCTACCGAAGCCGATCTGCCCATCGCGCAGGATCTTCTGGACACGCTTGCGGCGCACCGCCATTCGTGCGTCGGCATGGCGGCGAACATGATCGGCGAAGTCAAACGCATCATCGCCTTCGACAACGAAGGTGCATACCTGGCCATGCTGAACCCCGAGATCGTCTCGCGCGCAGGCGCCTACGAAACGGAAGAAGGCTGCCTGTCGCTTGCGGGCACGCGACCCACGACGCGCTACCGCACCATCAAGGTGAGCTACCAGGATCTCGCCATGAAGCCGCGCGTCAAAACATTCACCGGCTTCACCGCCCAGATCATCCAGCACGAAATCGACCACTGCAACGGCGTTTTGATCTAGCATGAAGAAGGCCTCGCCGCGGGCGCAGCGAGGCCTTCGACGCATCGGGTCGAGAACGCCCTACAACATCTCGGCGCGCAAGTCCTCTCCGCTCTTGGCGGAGAGATAGGCCGGAGCGATGTCGAACATCGTCTTGCAGCCGACGACACCCTCACGACTCAGACGGTGCGCGGCGCGGGCACAGGCGACAAGCACGCTGCCGGTGAACTCGGGGTTGGAGTCCAGCTTGAGCGAGTACTCCACCACGTGGGTGTGCTCGCCGTTTTCGCCGGTCACGCCCGAGCGGAACACGGAGCCGCCATGCGGGATGCCGGCATGGTCGCGGTCGAGCTCCTCCTGCGAGATGAACGTCACCGTGGTGTCATAGTCGGCGAAGTAGTTCGGCATCTCGACGATGGCCTTCTCGATAGCCGCCAGGTCGGCACCTTCCTCGGCCACGACGAAGCACTCGCGCGTGTGCTTCTGACGCGTGGTCAGCTGCGGCTTCTCGCCGTTGCGCACGGCTTCGAGCGCCGAGGCGACGGGCACGGTGTACTGGCGCGCATCGGCCACGCCCTCGATGCGACGAATGGCGTCGCTGTGACCCTGCGAGACGCCGCGGCCCCAGAACGTGTAGTCCTCGCCCTCGGGCAGCACGCTGGAAGCGTACAGACGAGCGATGGAGAACATGCCTGGATCCCAGCCCGCCGAGATGACGGCCACATTGCCGCTCTCCTGCGCAGCGGCATCCACCTTGGCGAAATGGGCGGGGATGTTCGCATGGGTATCGAACGAGTCGACTACGTTGAACAGGTTCGCGCATGCGGGCGTCTGCTCCGGCAGGTCGTTCGCGCTGCCGCCGCATAGGACGAGCACGTCGATATTGTCCCGATGCGATGCCATTTCGTCAGCAGCGAACACCGGCACGCCTTCCGTCAGTGGTTTCACCGTCGCCGGGTCGCGGCGCGTGAACAGCGCCACCAGCTCCATGTCGTCGTTCTGCCTGCAGGCCAGCTCCACGCCGCGCCCGAGGTTGCCGTATCCGAATATGCCGACGCGCGTTTTCGTCATGCGTGCTCCTCACCGTGATGTCTCGAAAAGTACTCGTTAATGATGCACAGGCGCAACCCGAATCGTCAACGCACGCAAGTCAACTACAACAAAGCCCCACGTCGTTGAAACGAATTGGAAATGAAACGGGAGGGATGCGACGGGCGCCCCTCCCCCAACAGCCTACGCCTTCTCCACCTTCACGGCGCACACCTTGTATTCGGGGGCCTTCGACACGCGGTCGAGAGCGGCTATGGTGAGCCAGTTACTGTTGCCGTCTTGGAAATGGAACGGCATCCACGTATGTCCCGGCGACGTCTTCTCGGACACATGCGCGACGGACTCGATGGAGCCGCGGCGCGACGAGACGCGCACGATGTCCCCGTCGGCGATGCCGAGAGCCTCGGCATCGCACGTGTTCAGCTCGATGAACGAGCGGTTCGCTATCTCGTTCACGCCGTCGGTGCGAGCGGTCATGGCGCAGGCGTTGTACTGGTACAGGATGCGGCCCGTCATCATGACCAGCGGATACTCCGCATCGGGCAGCTCGGCGGACGGCTGGTAGTCGGGTGTGGAGAACGCGCCCAGCCCCTGGGCGAACTCGCCCATGTGCAGGATGGGCGTGCCGGGATGCTCGGCGCTTGGGCACGGCCACTGCAAGCCGCGGCCGGCCGTCTCGTCGCCGTCGAGGCGCGCATGGCTCATGCCGCCGTACGTGGGCGTGACCGAGGCGATCTCATCCATGACCTCGGCCGCGCTCAGACGCGGCTGCGCATAGCCCATGCGGTTCATGACCTCGGTGAAGATGTCGGTGTCGAGCCACGCGCCCTCAGGCCCGCCCACGGCTTTGCGCACGCGCTGGACGCGCCGCTCGGTGTTCGTGAACGTGCCCTCCTTCTCGGCGTAGCTGCGCCCGGGCAGGATGACGTCGGCGTACTTGGCCGTCTCGGTCATGAACAGGTCGTCCACCACGAAGAACTCGAGCGCCTCGAGCGAGCGGATCACGTGGTGGGTGTCGGGGTCGGTGCGCACGGGATCCTCGCCGAACAGGAACAGGCCCTTGATGCCGCCCTCGATCATGGCCGGGAAGCATTCAGTCGCCTTAATGCCGCGCGCACGCGGGAGCGCAACCCCCCACGCCTTTTCGAAGCGGCGCACCACCTCGGGGTCGGCCACCTTCTGGTAGCCGGGCAGATCGTCGGGACCGGCGCCCATGTCGCAAGCGCCCTGCACGTTGTTCTGGCCGCGCAGCGGGTTCACGCCGCCGCCCGGCTTGCCCAGGTTGCCGGAGATCATCGCGATGTTCGACAGCGCCATGACGCCGTCGGTTCCCGTGGAATGCTCCGTCACGCCGAGGCAGTACATGATGGCAGCCGCATCGGCCGCCGCGTACATCTTCGCCGCGGCCACGAGGTCGCGCCGATCGATGCCGCAGATATCCTCCACCAGCTCGGGCGTATAGTCGCGCACCGTCGCGGCCAAGATCTCGAAGCCCTCGGTGCGCTCGCGCACGAAGTCCTCGTCGTACAGCTCGTGCTGGATCAGGTAGTTCACGATGCCGTTTGCGAACGCGACGTTCGTTCCCGGCCTCAGCTTCAAATGAATGTCGGCATGCGCAGCCAGCCCGATGTCGCGCGGGTCGACCACGATGAGCCGGCAGCCGCGCTCGACTGCCGCACGTATCTGCATGCCGATGACGGGGTGCGCCTCCTCGGGGTTCGACCCCACGAGCATGATGACCTCCGCCTTGCGCGTGACGTCTTCGATGGAGTTCGTCATCGCGCCGGAACCAAGCATGGTCGCCAGACCGGCGACCGTGGGGGCGTGTCAAACACGCGCGCAACAGTCCACGTTGTTCGTTTGGAGCACGATGCGCGCCATCTTCTGGAACAGGTAGATGTCCTCATTCGTGGAACGCGAGCACGCAAACGCCGCCAGCGACTCGCCGCCGTGGGCATCGCGCAGCTCGGTGAAGCGCCTCGCCACGAGGTCGAGCGCTTCGTCCCAGGTAGCAGGCTCGAACTCGCCCGTCTCGCGATTCTTTACGAGCGGCGTGCGGATGCGGTCGGGCGCGTCGACGAAATCGAAGCTTGCCGAGCGTCCCTTCACGCACAGAAGCCCTTGGTTCGACGGACCGGGCGCCGCTTCGGCATCCACGATGGCGCCGTCCTTCACCACGAGGTCCAGTTGACAGCCCACGCCGCAGTGCGGGCACGTGGTGCGCACGCGCTCGGTCTCCCACGAGCGGTACGTCGCGCGGCGCTTCTCGGTGAGCGCTCCGGTGGGGCACGCCTGCGCGCAGTTGCCGCACGACTCGCAGTCGGTGGCGCGCCAGTCCGCGCCGAACGGCGCCTCGATCAGCGTGCGAACGCCGCGCTTCGCGGTTCCCAGCGTGTGGTTGCGCGCGGCGTCGTTGCAGGCGCCCACGCAACGCTGGCAGCGAATGCACAGGTTCGGGTCGTAAGCGAGGAACGGGTTCTCGTCGCGCACGGGCTCGCGCTTCTGCGCTGCCTCGAAAGGAGACTCCAGCACACCGTATTCGCGGCAGACGGCCTGCAGCTCGCAGGCGCCGTTCTTGTCGCACGAGAAGCAGTAGTTCGTGGAATCGAGGCCGTGATCGGCGATGATGAGCTCGAGCGCGATGCGGCGGTACGCCTCGATGCGCGGCGAGGAGGTGGTCACCTTCATACCGTCTTGCACAGGCGTGGCGCACGAGGGCACCGGCTGGTCGAGCCCTTCCACGTCCACGACGCACACGCGGCACGAGGCGATGGCGCTGCGCTCTTTCAGGAAGCACAGCGTGGGGATGCGGATGCCGGCAGCGCGCGCGGCATCGAGGATGGTGGAGCCTTCGGCAACGTCGAGGGCGATCCCGTCTATCGTGATGCTAGGCATACTGGTGCCTGCCTCCTTCCATAACGCCGCAGCCGAAACGATCGCAGCGCAGGCAGCGCCCGCACTCCTGCACGACCTCTTCGCGGCTCATTCCGTTCTCGACGCCATCGAAATCGAGCCGCCGCTCGCGCGCGGGACGCTCGGTTATCTCCACGCGCCCCTTGGACGTGCGGTCGTTCGGCAGCGGTTCGGGCACCTCGATGTCACACGGCAGCTTGTGATGGTAACCCAGGAACTCGTCGATGTTGCGCGCAGCCACCTTTCCCGCCCCGATGGCGCGGATCACCGTAGAGGGGCCGGTCTGGCAGTCGCCGCCCACGAACACGTGGTCGTGCCCTTCGGCCGCAAGATGCTCGTCGGCGTTGAAACAGCCCCAGGTGGTCTGCAAGCCGAACTCCTCGAACGGGCCGGACACCACGTTCTGGCCCACGGCAATGAGGATGACGTCGGCCTCGATGCGCCGCGTCGGCTTGTCGGCGGCGACCGGCGCCGGACGGCCGCCGCGCACGGGACCGATCATCTGCGGCTGCGTGATGAGCGCCGTGCAATGCCCGCGCTCGTCCGCCTCGATGCTGACGGGCGCCTCCAGCACGATCATCTCCACGCCCTCGGCGATGGCGCTCTCCACCTCAGCCGGCAGCGCCGTCATGTCGTCCTTGCGGCGCCGGTACACCACCGAGACCTCGTCCGCCCCGGCGCGCACCGACGTGCGCGCGCAGTCCATGGCCACGTTGCCGCCGCCCACCACCACCACGCGCTTGCCCGTGAAGTCGGGATAGTCGCCGTCGCCGATGGCCCCCAGCAAATCCACTGCCGAGACGACGCCTTCGGCATCCACGCCGTCGATGCGCAGCGACTTGCCCGTCTGCGCGCCGATGGAAACGTACACCGCATGGTACGTGTCGGCGATCTCGGCCATTTCATGCGCGCCCACCGCTTCGCCGCAGCGGGCCGTGATGGTGCCGGCGTTCAGAATGCCGCGGATGTCCTCGTCCAAGCGCTCGCGCGGAAAGCGATACGCGGGGATGCCGTAGCGCAGCATGCCGCCCAGCTGGGCGCGTTCCTCGAACACCGTCACGCGATGCCCCATAAGGGCGAGGAAGTACGCGCAGGTGAGCCCGCTGGGCCCGCCGCCGATGACGGCGACGGTGCGCGCGGTGTCCACGCTGCGCGGCGGGGGCGCCACCTGGTCGGCTGGCATCTGGTCGACCGCGAACTTCTTGATCCCGCGGATGTTGATGGGCGCATCGATGAGCGTGCGGCGGCACCGCGTCTCGCAAGGATGCTCGCACACGAACGCGCAAGCCGTGGGAAACGGGTTATCCTTGCGCACCATGTTGACGGCACCGGCGTAGTCGCCCGCCGCCGTGAGCGCGATGTAGGCGGGCACGTCCACGTGCGCGGGACACAGCGTCTCGCAGGGAACCGTCTGGCCGACGCCGGCCTGGCAAACGCGGACGTGCACGTGGCTGGCATACTCGTCGGCGAACGTATCGAGACCCTCCAGCACGCTGCGGGCGGCCTCGTAGCCGATGGCGCAATCCGACGTGTCGCGGATCATCTCGGCCAGCGCGCGCAGGCCCTCCAGTACGCCCTCGTCGGCGTCGCAGTCCACCACGCGTTTGAGCATCGCCGCCAGCTGCGGGATGCCGTCGCGACACGGAACGCACTTTCCGCAGGTCTGTGCGCCGCTTGCCTGCAGCATGGTCAGCTGCACGGCCAGCGGGCACATGCCCGGCGGCGTCGCCTCGACACGGCGCGCGAAGGTGTCCAGGTGCGCGGCAATCCGCGCATCGTCGCGCGACCGCGGCGCAATCGATAGCTTGGCCACTGGCTCTCCATCCATTATCGGCTCGAAACCGACGAGCGTCTCCAACGTGTTTCCCGTGCGTCATTCTAACGCAAACGACGCGCCTTGCGGCGGCCGCGCGCGCAAGGCGCGGAGAAGGCACACGGGCAGCGAGCGGCGCAGACGGGTCATGCGGACCGAACGATCGGCAGCTGTCCCACAGAAAGGACAGGCTTGAACCGCCGAACGTGTACCATACGCAACAAGAGAGCAAAGGAGAGTCCCATGCATGCAAGACAAGCCGACCAAACGTCCCTTTTCGCCCCCGTCGACGCGGCAACGGCGTTCGCGAATCTGTACCAGCGATGGTTCGACGACCCGCGCGGCCTCGCGCGTGCCAACCGAAGGCAGGCGCGGTGCGCCGTCGGATCGTACGTGGCCGACGT
The DNA here is from genome assembly GCF_009875595.1 of Eggerthella sp. BIOML-A1. Classification (NCBI taxonomy): domain Bacteria; kingdom Bacillati; phylum Actinomycetota; class Coriobacteriia; order Eggerthellales; family Eggerthellaceae; genus Eggerthella; species Eggerthella sp. BIOML-A1. The sequence goes on from NZ_WWRZ01000005.1 coordinate 25,071, forward strand.
GCTCACCCTGTTCGACGAACGCGCCCGCGCCTACCTGCCCGGTGCGCCCACCGTCCTGCGGCTCGAGGGTTGCGACCTCGCCGCATTCGTGATGCGGGCACCGCACATCGCGCTGCACGTCGGCAGCTTGGAAACCGACGCGCCCGTAGCGGGACTGCGCTGGAAGAGCCTGCGCCCCTGCTCGTACGCCATCGGACGGCAGGTGAGCGATCTTGTGTTCTGCACCGACGAGAACGGGTTGCTCGTGGAACTGGAGATCGTCCTCGACGACGGAGGCCGACTGGTCGTCGGCGGCGGCCGACCCGCCTGCGAGCACGACGAAGAGGCGATGCCGCAGGCGATGTGAGGCGCGCGGACAGCCGAGGCGCTGGAACGGCGGCGTCCTACTCGTACGCGGCGACGATGTCCTCAAGGTAGGCGCGGTACTCCTGCGCCAGCGCGGTCGGCTTCTCGATGCGGACGCGGCCGCCGAACTGAGCCAGCCACCCGAACAGCACGGGGCTCTTCATCACCGTGGCGTACACACGCGCCTGCTTCTCCCCCGTCGGCACCGACTCCACGTCCTTGCCGAACCGGTCGATGACCGCGCCCATGACCTCCTCGTCCACCAGCAGCGTGGCCGCCACCGGCTCGCCGCTGTACATGCCGAACGCGCGGCTTTCCAGCTCGCGCGCGTCGAACGTGGCGATGCGCTCGTTTTTGAGCGCGGGCTCGTCCAGCACCTCGATGCGGTCCATGCGGTCCACGCGGTAGTTCGCGAAATCGTCGTGCTTCTCGTTGAACACGACCAGGTAGTAGTAGCCTTCCGCGTACACGAGCTGCACGGGCGTCTCGATGTAGCGCTCGCCGTTATGCTGCAGCGCCTTGCGCTTCGCCGCATCGTACTTGAAGTAGACGAACGAGATCCGGCGCTTGAGCGCGATGGCCTCCTGGATGCGGTCGACGCTGCCGAACACCGACTCGTTCTGCATCTTGATGCGGCCTTCCACGTGCACGCGCTTGTCCAGCAGCGCGCGCTGCCGCCGCGAGGCCAGCTGCTTCACGCCCTCCACCAGCGCGTCGCTTTTACGCTGCGTGAGGAAGCGGGAGCTCTGCACCGCGTCCACCAGCAGCTGCAGTTCGGCGAACGCGAACGCGCGGTGCTCCACGGCGTACTCCACCGGCGCGCGCTGGTAGGTGCGCACGTCCACGCCGAACTCGCGCAGCGCCTCGATGTCGCGGTAGATGGACTTGCGCTCGGCCGAGATGCCCAGCGCTTCCAGCTTCCCGATGATCTGCGCCATCGTGAGGCCGCGTTCGGCATCGGTCTCCTCCTCGAGCATCCGCATGAGGTACAGCAGCTTGAGCTTCTGACGATTGATGGCCATGGCCCCTCCTTGGCGACGACGGTGCAGCTTGCCTGCCACGCTCTCAGTATAGCCGCCCTATCCTTTTTTCGGTACAGACAATCGATGAACGACCTTGACGGGTTCGCCGGGATGCAGTAGGTTCTCACTCGAACATGTCGACGGAAGGAAGCGTATGCAGCGCGTTATCAACGATCGGAAAGTGGCCATCGTAGGGTGCGGGTTCGTGGGTTCGGCAACCGCGTTCGCGTTGATGCAGAGCGAGCTGTTCACCGAGATGGTGCTCATCGACGTCGACCGCGACCGCGCCGAGGGCGAAGCGCTCGACATCGCGCACGGCATGCCCTTCGCCGGCCCCATGAACATCTACGCGGGCGACTACGACGACGCGGCCGATGCGGCCATCATCATCGTCACGGCCGGCGCGAACCAGCAACCCGGCGAAACGCGCCTGGACCTCGTGCATAAGAACGTGAGCATCTTCAAGTCCATCATCCCCGAAATCGCCCATCGCGACTACCAGGGCATCTTGCTGGTGGTGTCGAACCCGGTGGACATCCTCACGCACGTGGCGCTGAAGCTGTCGGGCATGCCCGAGAACCGCGTCATCGGATCGGGCACGGTGCTGGACACCGCGCGCTTCAAGTACATCCTGGGCGAGCACCTCGGCGTGGACCCGCGCAACGTGCACGCGCGCATCATCGGCGAGCACGGCGACAGCGAGATCGCAGCATGGAGCACGGCGAACATATCGGGCATCCCCGTGAACGACTTCTGCGAGCTGCGCGGCCATTTCGAGCACGACGAGTCGATGCAGCGCATCGCCGAGGACGTGAAGAACAGCGCCTACGAGATCATCGCGAAGAAGAAAGCCACCTACTACGGCATCGCCATGTCGGTGAAGCGCATCTGCGAGGCCATCGTGCGCGACGAGAAGCCCATCCTGCCCGTGTCGAACTTCCAGCACGGCGTGCACGGCCTGCACGACGTGGTGCTGAGCATGCCCGCCGTGGTCGGCAAGAACGGCATCGAGTACCAGGTGCCCGCCCCGCTGTCGACCGACGAGCTGGCAAGGCTCCACGAGTCGGCGAAAGCGCTCCGGGAAGTGATCGACGGGTTGGATTTGGAGTAGACGACGCTCAATCGCGCCACTTCGTGCGGAGCTCCCAGAAAGCCACGGCGCTAGCGGCGGCCACGTTCAAGGAGTCCACCTCGTGATCCATGGGGATCTTCACCGTGTAGTCGCAGCTCGCGATCGTCGAAGGCGCGAGGCCGTCGCCCTCGGTGCCCAATACCAGCGCCAGCTTGTCGCAGCCGCGCAGGCGCTCGTCGTGCAGGAAGATCGCCTCGTCCGACAGCGCGAGCGCGGCCGTCGAGAAGCCCAGCGAGCGCAGAAGCGGCACGCCCTCGGCCGCCCAGGCGCGCTCGCTTCCGATGCGCGTCCACGGCACCTGGAACACCGTCCCCATCGACACGCGCGCGGCGCGACGGTACAGCGGGTCGTGGCACGACGGCGTGACCAGCACCGCGTCGATGCCCAGCGCCGCCGCCGAGCGGAACACGGCGCCGATGTTCGTGTAGTTCGTCACGTCCTCCAACACAGCCACTCGGCGCGCGCTCGCCAGCAGATCCTCCACGCGGGGCAAGGGCGGGCGCTCGAACGCGGCCAGCGCGCCGCGCGTCACCTCATAGCCGGTCAGGGCGCGGAACTGCTCGCGCGTGGCCACGAGCACGGGGAAGTCGGGATCGTCGGCCAGCAGCGAATCGACGAGCGGCATCGTCTGATCGAGCCACTTCTCCTCCATGAACAGCGAGCGCATCCGCACCCCGGCGGCCAGCGCGCGCTCGATCACCTTGCGCGACTCGCCGATGAACAGGCCGTGCGTGCTGTCGGGGCAATCGCGCAACTGCGCGTCGGTCATGCCCGAGTACGCGGCAAGCCGCGGGTCGTCGAGGTCTTCGAGGTGGATGATCGGCATGTCGTTTTCCTTTCAGTCGCCGACCATCGTACCACCGCTCGCCACGATGCTCTATACTCGACTGATCCGATCAGGCACGTCGCGCGAAGGGGATCCTCATGGCCGCTACCGTCAAAACGCTTCTCGAACACCACGGCGAGCTCTACTGGGGCACGCGCAAGGCCAATCCCGGCTACTGCTACGGGCTGGCGCTCGACGTGGGCGCAGACGGGCTGGCAGCCGAGCTCGTATACGTGATGAGCGATCTTGACGAGAACGACGAACCGCTCGTGACTCCCGAGACGCTCGTGTCGTGCTTCACCGTGAACGACCTCGAGGACAACGGCATCATCCTCAGCAACTACCTGGACGACGAGGATGCGCCCGAGGCCGTGGGCTGGTACTGCATCGAGAAGTCGTTCTTCGGGCGCGACAACGTGGAGGCGCTGCTGGATGACAACGCTCGCCTCGACGGCTATCTCGACATCGTGCTGCAGATCCTGCTGATCTCGCCGGAAGAGGTGGCGCAGGGCATGCCTTCGCTCGACGAGCTGTCGTTCTTCGACCTCCTGGAGGAGCTCGAAGGCGTCGCGGAGCGCATCGACAACGGCGACGTGCAGCCGCCGCTGCCCTTCACGTTCCACCTCGTGGGCGACGCGCTGTTCGGCTGGGAGCACGCCGACGAAGAGGATTTCCGCTAAGGGTCGACGCACCGCGGGCGTGCACGTCTTTAAAGTGCTATGTGCGGCAAAATCCAGGTTTTGGCACACCGCGCGTTCGGTTCGAGCCTTCGGAAGGGCATCGCGCTTGCGCGTGCCCTCATCGCCCCAAGTGGGGTTCCGAATCATCGAGCTCTCGCCGATTCGGCGTGCCAAAACCCCGATTCTGACTCCCCCTTTAACGCATAACGCCCGCCGACGGGCGTTATGCGATCATGCTTTGCGCGCGGTCAGGACGAATGCGTCGAACAGGCGCTTTCCGCATGGGCCCGGGCACGGTGGAGCGGCTCCCGTTGCGGCGCCCGCGCGCCGTGCCGGAACGGTGCGGCCTTCCGCCCATGCACGCCTTTGTCAATCATTTCAGCGCGCACCGGTCCGATTTGGTTGACAAAAGCGTGCATGAACGGAAATGCGGCACCGGCTCCCGGAAGGAGAGGGATGGGGACGCGGCCCGTGGCGGGCTTCGACGGGGAAACATCCGAGGGCGTTTCCCCGTCGAAGACCGCCACGAAGCCGGGTTCCTCGCGCCGATGGCGAGGCGGCGGGCGCATGCCGGATAGGGCGAGGCGGGAACCTGGGCCCGCCCGGAAAAAGCGCTCGGGCGGGCATTGTGCGTCAAAGGGGGATTCGAAACTCCGATTTTGCCGCACATAGGCTACCGAATTCGTGCGCGAGGCGGCGTCTGGAAGCTCAAGCCCCCTGCCCTGAGAGAAACCGCTCCCACCTGTCGAATTCGGATAAAGCCTGCATACGGCCGCGTTCGTAGTTGCGCGCGAGCTTCTCCGCGTCGCGCTCGGTGTTCTTCACGCCCTGATCGTTCGCGTAGAACACGTAGGCGCGGCCCTCGGCCTCGAGCCGGTCGAGCCGGTCGAGCTCGGCGTCGTAGCGCCGGTTCCAGGTATCAAGCGCCTCCCGCATGCGCGGATGCCGCCAGAAGAACGCGTCGTAGAAGCGGTTGGGCTTGAGCGGCCGGCGGAAGCCGCGCGGGCGCGTGCAGACGACGAAGAACCTGCTCAGCCCATCGTCCATCGCGCGCGGCACCATGATGCCGCCGCCCCGTCCGATGCCGCCGTCGTACAGCGCGCGTCCGTCCACGACCGTCGGCGGCAGCACGATGGGATAGCTCGTCGAGGCGCGGACGCGTTCCATGAGCGCCTGCTCGGTAGGAACATCGTCGCGCGTGAAATAGACCGTCTCGCCCGTGTCGCGGTCGATGGCCTGCAAGGTGACGTGCGCCGGGTTCGCCTGGAAGGCGGCGAAATCGAAAGGCAGCGCGCAGCCCGAGCGAACCCGCGCGTCCCCGTGCAGCGCTGCGCTGACGCCGTCGGTATCCACGAACGGCGTCACCCACCAGCGAAACGAGAGATCGTCGAGGCAGACGGTGAACGAGGACTCGTTGCGACGCGCGTCACGCGAAACGTAGTCGATCGCATTCGTCGCCCCCGCCGACAATCCGTACACGTCGTCGAAGAACAGCCCCTGCTCCAGCATGACGCTGACCGCGCCAGCCGAATACGAGTTGCGCATCCCGCCGCCCTCGAACACAAGCGCCACGTCGTGCACCGTGCTTTCCAACATGCGCAACCTCCTTCGATGCCGATGCGAACCTGCATATTCGCTCACGATACGCGGAGAAGCGAACGGACGACGCGAACGAGCGCAACCGTCATCGGACACTCGGAGATCCGTCAATCTTGCGTGGAGAAACCATGAACGAGTCTCGCCAACGTGCAGAATCAATCGGCGCTGCTTAAGCTGTAGGCATTTTCATCAACAGGAGGGTGTATGTCTTACGATGGTCGAACATTCATATCGAAGGAAAACTCGTCGAACGGAGAGGTGGACGGGCGCACAAGGTTTCACTACCGCCAAAGCGGAAGCACCGTCTGGGCGCACTATGAAGGCGGGGATATCGTGCGCGGCAGCCTTTTAGGAATGGCCGACGAGCAAGGCAATCTGCACTTCTGTTATCACCACCTCAATGTCGCAGGTCAAGTACGCGCAGGAGAATGTTGGAGCCGTCCGACGAGACGCGCCGACGGAAAGCTGAGAATGAACGAGACATGGCGCTGGTTCAATGGCGATCGTTCGGAAGGCTCATCGATAGTCGAAGAGGAGTAGATAGCTGGACGAATGCAGCGCAAGGTGTTCGCTGCCGGCTTGTCGACGAGCACGGCCGACCCTCCAGGGTCCGCGCGGCTATTCCCCGCGCACCAAGTCGAGCAGCTCTTGCTTGTTGTGCACGTCGAGCTTGCCGTAGATACGGCGCGAATGGGTGCGCACCGTGTTCTCCGACAGGTACAGCGTCTCGGCGATGTAGGGGCGCGAACGGCCCTTGCACAGGTACTGCATGATCTCGATCTCGCGCGGCGAGAGCCCGCAGCGCTCCCCCACCGTACGGCACCGCTCGTCGATGCCGTCGCCTTCCCCGATGGCGCGGCGCTCGTCGCCGTTCAGGTCGGACAGCAGCAGCTGCACGTCGGGCGAGCGCGACGGCAGGAAGAACGCCACCATCACCACGGTCACCACCAGCATGAACGAGGCGATGACGGGATCGAACGTCTCAAGCCCCAGAAACGATGCGGCGCTGCGTCCCAGCCAATCGGGGAAGGAGTACAGCAGCATGCCCGGGCAGAACACCATGAACGGCTTGAACGGCCCGTGGTGCGCGACGTTGGCCAATCCCAGCCACAGAAACATCTTCGCCACCACCACCGCCGCTCCCGTGAACGCCTGGATGAACTGCGCCATGCCGAACGTCACCAGCATGAACAGCGCCACCGCCATCAGCACGTACGTGAAGCGCCACACCACGGTGATGTCGAGATGCCGCCGGAGCCTGAACACCCACCAGTACACGAACGCGCAGAACACGAAGAGGATGGCCTGCGACAGCAGCGTGTACAGCGGCGTGGCGGCCATGCCGAAGCTGTAGTGGCCGGTGCCGTGCTTCAACGTCATGTTGAGGATGGACCAGATGAAGAAGAACACCGCCATCGCCGCCACGATACGGCCGAACGAGGGAATCGACGCGCGCGTGAACCACTGCTCGGCGGGACGCTCGTCGGCCTCGTCGCGCAAACGAACCGCGAGCATCCCCATCGACAGGAACGGAAGCGCAAGCATGAGCGCCATCGTCGCTGCTTCTGGAAGAAACGTCGTCACACACTTCACGGCGGCCACCAGCATGATGGCCAGCAGCAACGCGCGTGCCACGTCGTCGGTGGACGAGCGAGCGTAGCACGACCCCCAGCGAACGACCATCCAGGTTTGCGCTGCCGCAAACAGCAGCAGGCCGAGCAGGCCTCCAATCGGCTCCGCCATGCCCGCCCCTCCGAGCAGCACGACGAACGAGCATGCGTACACGCCCGCGAACATCCAATCGAGACTCCTCGCAACGCGCGCCGGCACGGGGACGCGCCACAGGATCGCGCATGCGACGAGCGTGACCAGCACCACGGCGCCCGATTTGTTCAGCCACCAGTACGAGAACGAGGCGTCGTACGTCAGCGCGCTCACCCAGTTGGAGCACGTGTACCACACGAAGAACCCCACCGCCATGGACACGGTGCCCGCCCGCAATCCTCCGGATGCCTCCTTGCGTTCCCGCCTGTCCGCCTTCTTTTCCATAGTCCTCCCTCCCGTGCCGCATTATCGCACGGAACGGCGCTCGCGTCCCTCCCTAACCGAGCGCACGTGCAAGTTCGCCCGATTCGGGCGACACGCTCACCAGGCCTTTGCTCCGATCCGGGTCTCATCGCCCGCACGTGGATCGTCGTATGGTGAGCAGGCAGATTCAACACGGCGGGAAGCACGGGGCTCTCGCCGAGAAGCACCGAAACCAAGGAGGAGACATGGAGAAGAAAGACGCGCTCTCGCGACGCAACTTCATCAAGGCGAGCAGCATGGCCGCGTTGGGCGCGGCGGCGCTCGGACTGGCGGGATGCGGTCCGAAACCGGCGCAGAACTCCGCGAACGACGCCGCCACGTCCGTGGCCGACATCGCGTGGGACGAGGAGTACGACGTCATCGTCGTGGGCGCAGGCGCAGCCGGCCTGGCCACGGCCGTCGCGATGGCCACCGAGGGCGGCGACCTTTCCACGCTGCTGCTGGAGAAAGGCTCCACCCTCATCGGCAGCGGCAACTCGCCGGTATGCAGCGGCTCGTTCCACATCACCGACGAGCCCGACGCGTTCGCCGTGTACATGAAGGCTATGCTGGGCGGCATGAGCGCCACGCCGGCGTCCGTCTACGAGACGTACGCGCAGGGCGCCGCCGAGAACTGGAAATGGCTGAGCGGCCTGGGCATGAAGGAAGACGACGTCAAAGTCACGCCGCAGGGCGACGGCAAGGCCGAATGGTTCGAGCTGGAGAATTCCGGATCGTTCTCCAAATGCCAGTTCAAGAAAGACAACGCCGACGAGGACCGCACGCACATCAGCAAGTTCCTGAGCTCGGTTCTGGAGCAGTACCCCGATCAGGTGACGCGCAAGACCAGCGCGCCGCTGACCGCGCTCGTGCAGGATCCCGAGACGAAGGCCGTGATCGGCGCGGTGTACGAGGACAAGAACAAGAGCGTCTACGCGAAGGCGCGCAAGGGCGTTGTCATGACCTGCGGCGGCTTCGAGAACGACCCCGAGATGCTGCAGGACTACCTGTCGTTCGAGCGCATGCACGCGGCGGGCGCCTCTACCAACACCGGCGACGGCCATCGCATCTGCGCGAAGCTGGGCGCCGGGATGTGGCACATGAACAGCTTCGCGGGCGCCTGGTCGAACGGCATCAGCCTGGACGGCGAGAAGACCATGCCGTACCGCAGCCTCAAGAAGGCGCTCGGCATCGTGGTGGGCGTCAACGGTCGCCGCTTCTACCAGGAATGGGAAGGCACCACCATGTTCACGAAGGGCGAGGAAGGCCCGCTGTCGCTGCACTACGGCTGCCGCCACGGCCACCAGAACTTCGGCGGCGAGTGGAAGATGCTCCCCCTGCCCGACAAGCAGTGGTTCGTGTACGATTCCGAAGGCAAGCGCTTCGGCGCCTACATGGGCAAGGACGTGGCCAACAACACGTTGCAGAACCAAACCGAGAAAACCGAGATCGACCCCGCCATCGACGCGGTGGCCGACGGCTACGCGCTCACGGCCGACACCATCGAGGAGCTGGCCGCGCTCATGGAGGTGCCCGTCGACGAGCTGGTGAACACCGTGAACGTGTGGAACGCCTCGTGCGAGAACGGCGTGGACGAGCAGTTCCACCGCCCCTCCGACCAGCTGGCCCCCGTCAGCACCCCGCCGTTCTACGCCATCCCCTGCATCCCCGAGATCCTCAACACCGACGGCGGTCCGCGCCGCAACGAGAAGGCGCAGATCCTCGACGTGGACGGCGAGCCCATCCCCAACCTGTACTCGTCGGGCGAGTTCGGATCCATCTGGGCCGCGAAGTACCAGGGCAGCGGTAACATCACCGAATGCATGGTGTTCGGCCGCATCGCCGCCCGCGAGCTCATCGCAAAGGAATAGAACGCCTTTCCCTTCCTTCCTTCCTTCCTTCCTTCCCTCCCTCCGCATGCGCGGGCCTCTTCGGAGGCCCGCGCGCGTTCTTTTTCTGTGCTTTGGATCAGGAATTCATTCGTACGCATGAATTCCTTGCAATATGCTAGAATTCATGCGTACGAATGAAAAACTAGCAACAGGGCAAGTATTCCCTCGTACGCATGAATCGAGGTTTTATGGCAACATACGCAACAGCGCAAGAGCTGGGGCGCATCGTTCGGGAGGAGCGGAAGCGCAAGGGATACACCCAATCGAAGCTCGCGCGCTTCTCCGGCGTCGGAATCAATTTCGTGTCGAACCTGGAAAATGGCAAGGAAACCTCCGAGCTGGGGAAGACCCTGCGCGTCCTCCAAACGCTCGGCATGGATCTGAGCGCCGATTCGAGGGATGCCTGATGGATGCGCTCTCGGTATTCAGAATGGACGGTTCCGATCCGCGTCTGCTCGGACGCATCAACCTCGATCCCGTCACGTTCTCCTACGATCCCGGCTACCTCGCCGACCCCGACGCGCGAGCGGTCTCCTGCTCGCTCCCTCTGCGAAACGAGGCCTATAGCGAATCGGCGCTCGTGCCCTATTTCGACGGCCTCTTGCCCGAAGGTGCGGCACGGCGGGCGATCGCGGCGCAGCTCGGCATCGAGCCCGACGACTACCTGCTGCTGTTGCTCCGATGCGGGCTGGAAACCATAGGGGACGTCGCGATCACGAACGGGGAGGCACCGAATCCGCGAGGTTCGTACCGCCGTTTGAGCGGCTTCGATCTTCGCGCCCTGTTCTCGGCCATGGAAGAGCTTGCCGAATCGAATTCCGAAGCGCGGCTTTCCCTTGCCGGCACGCAAGGGAAAGCGGGGCTCGCGCATATGCCGGGCGCGCCCATGGATGAAGGCTGGCTCCAACCTTTGGACGGTGCCGCTTCGACCCATATCCTCAAAACGGGATCGCTTCCCGACATCCCGCTGCTCGAGTACCTGTGCATGAAAGCGGCGGCCGCATGCGGGATCGCCGTCGCGCCAGTGCATCTGCTCGACTTCGGGAGGCCGGTACTATGCGTCGAACGCTACGACCGACGGCAACTTCGAAACCGAGGAGAGCCAGTCGTTTCAAGGCTTCATCAGGAAGACCTCTCACAAGCGTTCGGAGTACCGCCCGAAGCGAAATACCGCGAGCTCGAGCCCTCCACCGCCGCAGCGGTCGGCTCGTTCATCCGGATGCGATCCTCTCGCCCTATCGAGGATCTGGAAGCGTTTGCGCGGATCACGTGCTTCAACTACCTCGTAGGCAACTGCGACAATCACTTGAAGAACCTGTCGATCCTGTACACGAGCACCTGGAAGAGCTTCCGGCTTGCGCCTGCGTACGACCTCGTTTCGACAACTCGGTTCGAACGGTTCTCGCGATCGATGGGGATGAGGATCGGATCGGCATCGGTCATCGACGACGTCTCGACTAGCAGCATTTTGGAATTCGGCTCCGCGATCGGCGTGGATCGCAAGGACATCGCGCGCATCTGCGCCGAACTCGCGAGCAGTGTACCCAGCGCCATCGAAATCGCAGGTGAAACCGCTCCTGCATTCGAAGCCTTGCCGTACGCAGCCTGGGACATGCGCGAAGACATGGGCGAGCGGATGCGCGTGCTTGAAGAAGTCGCCGGCTGACGAAGAGCGCGTCAGGCGGAGGCGAAAAGCTGCCGGCTGGTCCGCGCGATACGGGCGGCAAGGTCGTCGCGGGGCGTGCGACGTAGGTCGGCGAGGGCTTCGAGCATGGCGGCGAGCCGAGCGGCTTCGGCGGGCGCATCGTAGCGCTCGCCCGCCTGGGACGGGGCGTCAGTTTCCAGCAGCAGGCGCTCTGCCGGGACGGCCTGGGCGTAGGCACGGCCGCGCTTCGACGCCAGCATGCGCGGGTTGATCGAGAAGAAGCAGCCGGCGCGGACGGCGCGCTGCAGCTCATCGGACGCGCCCGAGAACCAATGGAAGATGCAGGCGTTTCCCACCAGCGCGCCCGCGCGCTCCAGCACGTCGAGCGCCTCGCCCGCAGCCTTCACGGCGTGGATCGACAGCACCTTGCCGCCGCCTGCGCACGCCCGCGCCACGCGCTCGAACGCCGCGACCTGCGCATCGCGCGTCTCGGCGCGATCGCGGCCGAAGTCGAGGCCGACTTCCCCGATGAAGCGCTCGTCCTTCGCCAACCGCTCGAACAGCGCCACGTCCTGCGGGCCCAAGCGGCCGTCGGCGATCCACCACGGGTGCAGGCCCAGCCCCACACGCACGTTGCCGAACGGCTCCAGCAGCCCGCGCGCCCGCTCGTAGCCCTCCGGCGTCACCGTCGTCGAGAACGCGCCTATGCAGAGCTCGGCCAGCACCTGGGCAGCCGCCCGCGTGTCGGGATCGAAGTCCAGGTGACAGTGCAGGTCGAACAGCGCACTGGCTGACGCCGCTCGAGATCCTTCGACTCCGCGCTGCGCGCTGCGCCCAGGATGACAAGACGGGCGCTGCACAGGCTCGGAAGGTTCGGTCGGGTACGCCGCGGGCTCGGGGCGATCTGCCGGAGGATGCGCGCGTCCGAGGCGAGGCGCTTCCGACGTCATGCGTGCTCCTCCCCCGCATGCGCGCCAACGCCTGCGAGCGCGCACAGCACCTCGCCGGCTATCATCTGGCCCATGATGGGCGGCACGAACGAGGCGGTGCCCAGGTTCGACCGCTCGCGGCGCTCCGCACCCTCGCGCACGGGCACCGGCACGGGCTGCTCGCACGAGTACAGCACGCGCAGGCGGCGGATGCCGCGTTTGCGCGCCTCCTTGCGCATGATGCGGCACAGCGGGCAGTTCACCGTGTCGAACACGTCGGCGAACCGGAAAGCTTCGGGCCGCAGCTTGTTGGCCGCTCCCATGCTGCTGACGAGGCGCACACCGTGCGCATCGGCGTACTGCGCGACGGCCAGCTTCGCCGAGATCGTGTCGATGGCGTCCACCACGTAGTCCACCCTGTCGGCGTAGGCGTCCAGGAATTCGGGCACGTCCTCGGCCAGCACGAACCGGTCGAGCGCCTCCACCTGCGCCTCGGGGTTGATGTCGGCGATCATCGCGCGCGCCACGTCCACCTTCTTACGGCCGATGGTGCTGCGAAACGCGATGGCCTGGCGGTTGATGTTGCTGGCCTGCACCACGTCGTGGTCCACCACGATGAGCCGCCCCACGCCGCCGCGCGCCAGCGCCTCGACGCAGTTCGAGCCCACGCCGCCCACGCCCAGCACCATGACGGTGGAATCTGCAAGGCGCGCCAGGCCGTCGCGTCCCATGATCAGTTCCAGTTTCGAGGTGGCGGTGTCGCCGGTTGCCGTCATGCACGTCCTTTCTGTCGGCGACCATGGTAGCACGGCCGCCGGATCGGCCGCGCGAGAAGCCCGCTGCATTGTCGCCCGAAGCGGTCGGTTTCCGAGTCCGAACCGTCCGTTTCGAACGACGGCGGTCGCGGCGGCATGGCGCCTGCGATGCGCGTCGACGCATCATCGCTTCGAAAACACGCCTCACGCGCTGTGGCGTGTTTTTAGGGCGAAGATGCGCGGCAGCACGGAACGCCTACCGCGCCCGCCCGATTCCCAGACGCGCGAGGTCGGCCGCGAAGCGCTCGGCCGGCAGGCCGATACCCTCGAAGCCGGCCGCCTTGCACGCCATATGCTCGTTGGCGAGGCGGCACAGCTCGTGCGGGAACGGCTCGCCCTCGTCGGACGGAAGGGGAAGCGCCAGCGGCAGCAGCTTGTCCACCAGCACGTTCATGAACGCCACGGGGCGCCGGCCGTGCGTGCGCGTCACGACCGGAATCCCGCCGAAGAACAGGTACGCGTCGATCGAACCCTCGGCGAAGCCGCATGCCGCCAGCGACGCGCGCAGCGCCGACACCGCCGAGCGCTCCCAGTCGCGCCACTCCCCGGGCTGCATGCACGCGAACGCGGCGAAGCGGTTGCTCGCGTTCGCCAGCAGCAGCATATCGCAACCTCCCAGGGCTATGCGGTGCGCCTCCCAGCAGAACAGCAGGTCGTCCACCTCGCCGTACGGCGGGCGCGGCAGGCCCACATGGCGCTGCATGGGTATGGTGATGCCGAATTCCACGCGCTACCCCGCATCCTGCGAGAACCGAGCGTGCGGGCGCAGTGCGTCCTTAGCGAAGCGGACGCGCAAGCAGCCTCCCTCGTCGAGCGCGGCATCGAAGCTGTAGGCGGTTGAAGTCATGCCGCTCAGTATACCCCGCGTCGCGACGTCAGGACGCGACGGAAGCCGCAGGCGGATTCGCCGCCAGCTGCGCCGCTCCGGCAGAGCCGGCCGTCCCCGAACCCGCGGTCGAGCCGGCCGCACCGCTGGAGCCCGTCGGCGCGCCCGTGCTGCCGGAGCCGCTGCCGGAACTGCCGCTCGATCCGTCGCCCGAATCCGACAGGTTGCCGCTCCCGCCGCCCGAACCGCTGCCGCCGTCCGACGAGCCGTTCGATCCGGAAGAGCCGCTCGAGTCCGTCGACCCCGAGCCGGATCCCGAGTTCGACGATCCCCGGTCGCCCGACGACGACCCGGAATTCGACCCGGAATCGGTTCCCGAGCCGGAGCCCGACCCCGACGATCCCTTGCCGTCCGACTGGCTCTCGCCTTGATCCTTCGCGCCGTCCTTGGACGCGTCGCTTTCCTCGGGCGAGGAAGATCCCGTCGAAGCGTCCTTGCCGTTGGAAGCCGCCGGGGCGTCGTCGACCGGCTGGCTGCGCGACGGCAGGATAGGCTCGGTTTTCGCGCCCACGCCCTGGCCGGCCGACACGAAGTCGATGACGAAGGCGGATACCGCCACCGCCAGCAGCGCCGACACGATGGACACGATCACCACGCCGCGCTTGAACTTCTTCTTGCGCTGGCGCTCGGCGCGCGCCCGCTGCACCACCGTGCCGCCGGCGAGCGAGGTGTCCGCATGCGGCGCCCGGCCGCGCGCGGCTTCTTTCGGGAGCGCCGTCGTCTCGGCAGCATCGAGCTTCGCGGTCGCCGCAGCGTGCGAGCCCGCGACCGACCCCGCGCCGACTGCGGCACCCGCGCCTCCGCCTGCACTCGCGCCGTCCTTCGATCCCGCCGAACCCTTCGAGCCCATCGCCAGCGTCTCGCCCGGATGGATCTCCTTGAGCTTGTCGGCTGAGCGCTGCAGGAACTTCTTGTACAGCTGCGATGCCACGGCCGACACCACCGAGCCCACGCCCACGCCGATCGCCGAACCGTAGATTCCGATTTGCGAGGCTAGCAGCATGGACGTAACCGCAGCAAGCGCACCCGCAACGACCTGGGCTATCGAAAGGTCGTCGAAAAGCCCGCCCAACTTTCCCTTTCTGCTGTTCGCCTCCTGCGCCATCGCCTATCCTCCTCGCGTCGTTCTCACGCCGGCCCTGCGCCGGCCCTCTCTTCCTGAACATACCCGAGGATTATGAAGCTCGTGCGCACTCCATCCAACCGTTACCGGCAAGCCACAGAACGTCCAACCATCCCGCGCCGAACTCCCGGGCGCGAAACGGCACCCATGACAATCTCGAGGAGGCAAACGGACGACGAAGCATCCGGGAGATTTTCACCACCTGGGCCTTTGCGCGTCATCGAAGCGATGCCGCCGCCGAATGCGCTCGCACATCGTCATGGGTGCCGTTTCGCGCCCAGATCGTCGGAAGCCACCCGACGAAATCCACCCGCCCTCGGACCGCCAGCGCCCGCCTACACCACTACGAGCAGGCCGAGCAGCACGACGGCGATGCCGCTCATGAGGTTGACGGCATCGTTCGTGACCCAGGCGTAGCCGGACACGAGCGCGGCCTGGGCCCCGCACGGCGGCGTTTCCACAAGCCCTCCCTCAGCGTCGTTCGGACAGCGGTACTTCGCTTGCATGACCACGCCCAGCACGCTGTCCACGAGCGAGCCCACGACGCCGCACGCGATGATGAAGAAGAACGCGTCGGGCCCGGTGGGAATCGCGTAGCCGAACGCATGGAACAGCAGCATGGCCAGAAACGCCGAGGTTACGGCTCCCACCACGGTGGCCGCGAGACCCAACGGGCTCACGCCGCCCGAAAGCCCGCGCTGCATGGGCTCGCGCGTGAGGATGTTCACCGGCGGCCGGCGGCTGTACACGCCCACCTCCGACGCCCACGTGTCGGCCGTGCTGGCCGCCAGAGCGCCGGACGCCAGAAGCAGCAGCCACGGCTCCCCCGTCGCCGTATACGCCAGCGCGCACGCGAGGAACGGCACGCTGTTCGCCAGCACCTGCCGCAACGCACGCGGGCCGCTGTGCTTACGCGAAGCGGTCGCCCCGCCGTTCCGCTTGACCGCCGAACGCGCCATCAGCTTCGACGCGACGTTCGAGTTGCCGAAGAACCACATGAGCAGCAGCCACAGCGGCCACCCGCCGATAGCGAACGCGAGCGTGCCCACCGCCACGGCGCCGAGGCCGCCGGCCACGGTGAGCAGCCGCAGCCGAAACGACGCGAGCGCCACCGCGCCCGACAGCAGCAATCCCGCGAGCGCGGGCGTGTAGGCGGCTGCGGGCAGGAACAGCACCGCGTACAGCGCCGACACGCCCAGCGGCACGAACAGGTTGTCGAGCCCCTCCACCGAGAACGCCTCGATGGCAGCGGCGACCGCGGCCAGCAGGGCCGCGGCCAGAAGCGACGCCGCGAGCGAGCCCAGCGGGGCGAACGCGCCGCCCGGCGCGCCCAGGATGCCGCCCGCACCGAAAGGCGGCGGCGCCATCAGCACGACGGCGCAGGAAGCGAAGCTCACCGCCAGCATGGTCGCGCTTCCCACCAGCGTCTTCCCGCAGCATCCCACCAGCACGCGCCGTCCGAACCGCTTGCCCAGCACAGCTGCGAACCCGTCGCCGAACGCCATGCAGAAGAAGCCGAGCGCGCCCACGTACGACGCGCCGATGCCGAACGAGAACAGCGCGAGCGCCGTCAGCGACACCGCGTAGTACACCGTGCCCGGCGTGTCCTCGCCGCCGTCGCGTCCCATGAACGACAGCTTCTGCCGACGGTACGCAAACGCGTTCACAAGGATGAACGCAGCAGGAAGCGCCGCCGCCCACAGAGGCGAATCGAAGAACCGGGTCGCGATGAGCCACCAGCCGCCCAACGCGATATGCACGAACTTGCGGGTTGCCTCCGACGACGCGCCACGCCGCGCGGCCAGGCTGGACGCTCCCAGCACCGCCAGCACGTACGCGAGCGAGACGCCCAAGCCGATCAGGTTCTCCATCACGTCGCCCATCATCGCTTCCCTTCCTCGAGCGCCGCCAGCGCTTCGTCCACCAACTCGCGCGCCGTTGCCTTTGACACGACGGCGCGATGCTCGAAGCAACGGTAGCCGTCGGCGCGCACCTCGTCCAAGATGCCGCGGTACAGGTACAGCGACGACAGCGTGGGAAGCCGGCTGTCGTCGTCCAGCTCGATCACGTCGCGCTCCATGGGGCGGTACAACTCCTCCGAGCGGTGCGCCACCGTCTCCCAAGCGTTGCGGAACGCCTCGTCCACCGCGTGCGCGCGCAGGCGCTCCGGCGCGTACGACGCCGCCTCCAGCACCTCCGCGGGCAGGTAGACGCGCCCGTTCTCCAAGTCCTCGCCCACGTCGCGCAGGATGTTGGTCAGCTGCATGGCCACGCCCAGCGCCACCGCGCTGTCGCGCAAACCGTCGTCCACCGGAGAAGCGGCGTGCAGGATGGGCAGCAGCATGAGCCCCACCGACCCGGCCACGTAGTAGCCGTATTCCTCCAGGTCGCCCATCGTTTCCGGCTGACGGAACGACAAGTCGCGACGCTGTCCTTCCAGCATGTCGAAGAAGGGCTGCGCGTCCAGGTCGAACGAAGAGCATACCGCGTCGAGCGCGCGCCACAACGGAGCGTCGACCACGGTGCCTGCGAAGAACCGCGCAAGGTCGTCCTGCACCTGCTCGAGCTTCGCCGCGCTGGCGTCGCGGTCGACGCAGTCGTCGGCCAAGCGGCAGAACGCGTACAGCGCGTACACGCTCTGGCGCTTGCAAGCGGGCAGCAGCGAGAACGCTCGGTGGAAACTATGCGAGTTTCGCCTGATCACGTCCTCGCACCACGCGAAATCGTCCGCGCGCTCGTCAAGCAAGCTACAGGCGGTCATCGCGCATCAGCTCCTCTGCCGCCAGCTTAGCGCTGAGCAGCACGATAGGCACGCCCGCGCCCGGATGGACGCTGCTGCCGCAGAAGTACAGGCGGTTGCAGTCGGTCGCCTTGTTGTGAGGGCGCCAGTAGTTGCTCTGAGCGAGCGTCGGCCGCAAGCCGAACGTCGCGCCGTCGTAGGCGTTGAACCGCTCGGCGAAATCGAGCGGCGTGTAGGCGCGCTCGAACACGATATGGTCGCGCACGTCCTCGTACACCGTCTCGCGCTCCATGAGGTCGAGCACCCGGTCGCGGTACTCGGCCACTTCCGCGTCCGTCCAGCGGGGCGATGCGGGCGACAGCGGCGGCACCGGCACCAGCACGTACAGCGTCGAACAGCCCTCGGGCGCAAGCGAGCGGTCCAGCGACGAAGGCGCGTAGCAGTAAAACGACGGGTCGTCGGGAAAGCGCGCGTCGTCGAAAATGTCGTCGATGTTGCGCTCGAAATCGG
The DNA here is from genome assembly GCF_009875595.1 of Eggerthella sp. BIOML-A1. Taxonomy (NCBI): domain Bacteria; kingdom Bacillati; phylum Actinomycetota; class Coriobacteriia; order Eggerthellales; family Eggerthellaceae; genus Eggerthella; species Eggerthella sp. BIOML-A1. The sequence continues at coordinate 43,282 of NZ_WWRZ01000005.1, forward strand.
AGGCAAAGCGGATGGAATGCACCGCATCGGAGGGATAGCGTTTGTCCAAGCCCAGGTACAGGATGAAGCACGAGCAGGAGTACTCCATGTCCTCGACCTTCTGCGGCGTGTACTTGCCGCGCGCGTCGGCCTCGTCGACGAGCTGGGTGATGGCGTACGGGAAGTCGGCGTCGCACACCACGTAGTCGGCGTAATGCTCCGTCCCTCCCGCCTCGACGCCGCAGGCGCAGCCGTTCTCCACCACGATGCGCTCCACCGGCGTGGACGTGCGCAGCTCTCCTCCCTGCTCGAGAAACAGTCGGCCCATGGCCTGCGCCATCGCGTACATGCCGCCCTTCATGAACCACACGCCGTACACGAGCTCGATCATAGGGATGATCATGTACAGCGAAGGGCCTTCGAACGGCGAGATGCCGATGTAGAGCGTCTGAAACGCGAGCGCCTTGCGCAACCGGTCGTCCTTCACATGGCGCGCCACCGACGAGTACGCGTCGCCCAGCGTATGCAGGCGCAAACCGGCCACGAGGCTTTTCGGATTGTAGAAGTCGGAGGGCTTGCGAAACGAGCGCTGCAGGAAGTTATCCTTCGCGATGAGATAGCGCTTGTACAGAAGGGCCAGGTACTCGAAGTAGCCCTGCGCGTCCTTCTCGCCCACGGCCTCCACGGTGGCGGTGATGGAGGCGAGGTCGTTCGACAGGCGCAGGCGGTCGTCGGGGCCGAAGGAGATGTCCATGAGCGGCTCGACCTTCTCCATGGGAATGTAGTCGTCGGCATTGCGGCCGCACGTTTCGAACACCTCGCGGTACAGCTCGGGCATCATGACGATGGTGGGCCCCACGTCGAAGGTGAACCCTTCCTCGCGGATCTGGTTCATCTTGCCGCCCACAAGCGGCTCCTTCTCGAAGAGCGTCACCTCGTATCCGGCATGCTGCAAGCGCGCAGCCGCCGCCAAACCGGCAACGCCGGCACCGATCACGATAACCCGTTTCATGCAACTCCTTCGGTGGAACCCGATACGCTGTCCGGTCATTGTATGGCTCGCGTATCGGCCTTCCGAAGCGGAAAAGTCATCGTGATCTAACCCGTTAGAGCCTCGTCATACCCGCGTTAGATTGCAGGAAGGGACGGCAAGCCGGGTTCCCCGGCCAGATCGGCAAGCGTGACGCCGTCGACGTAGCGCTCGATGACCTCGTCGAGGCCGGCCCAGAAACGCACGGTAGTGCATTCGCCCGCTCGCGGGCAGGCCATCCCCTCTTGCAAATCAAGGCACGCCACCGGGGCCGTGGAGCCTTCCACCGCGCGCAGCACGTCGCCCGCCCTGATAGCGGCCGGCTCCTGTGCCAGCGCGTAGCCGCCGCCCTTGCCGCGCACGCTGCGAAGCAACCCTGCCTGCACGAGCGGACGAGCCAGCTGCTCGAGGTACTTGAGCGAGATGTCCTCGCGCTCCGACACCTCGCGCAGGGCAACCTTACCCTCCGCTCCCGCTTGCGCCACGCACACCATGAGCCGCAGCGCATAACGGCCCTTCGTCGATACGAGCATCTCGATCACCCTTCCTTTCCGTTTCGCGCCGCACACGATGGCGATCTCGCGCGGCAGTCCCGCGTCCCTCCCTGCGAACGTATCGCGTGAAGCAGTCGTTCGCACCGGAAGGCCGCCGACCGCTTTCCGTAAATTCTAGCAAACTTGTATGATTAAGTCTTGACAATATCCCGTTTGCCACTATCTTAATCCTAGCAAAACTATATGATTAATGAAAGGCACCTCATATGACGATCACGACGCGCGATTCGCTCCTCACCATCCGCGGGCTTTCCGCCTCGGTTGACGAAACCCCCATCCTGCACGATATCGATCTCGCCGTGGGCCCCGGCGAGACCCACGTCATCATGGGCCCGAACGGCGCGGGCAAATCCACGCTCGGCCACGTGGTCATGGGAGATGCCGCCTACCGCGTGGACGGCGGCTCCGTCGAGTTCGACGGCCGCGACATCACCGACCTCTCCCCCGACAAGCGCTCGCGTGCGGGGCTGTTCCTGAGCTTCCAGGCGCCCGTTGAAATCCCCGGTGTGCCCCTGTCAAGCTTCCTGCGCGCAACCGTCGCCGGCCGCGACGGCAAAGAGCTCAAGGGCAAGCAGTTCAAGAAGCACGTGCGCGCCCTGGCCGACGAGCTGGACATGGATCCGTCGTATCTCGACCGCGAGCTGGGCGTGGGCTTCTCGGGCGGCGAGAAGAAGAAGCTGGAGATGCTGCAGCTGCTGTTGCTGGAACCGAAGCTTGCCATCCTCGACGAGACGGACTCGGGCCTCGACGTGGACGCGCTGGGCGTGGTGTCGCGCGGCATCGACGCGTACCGTCGCGCCACGGGCGGCGCGCTGGTCGTCATCACCCACAACACGCGCATCCTCGAGCACCTCGACGTCGACCGCGTGCACGTCATGGTGCGCGGCCGCATGGTGGCCGAGGGCGACTCCTCGCTCATCGAATCGATCAACGAGCAGGGCTTCGAGCGGTTCGAGCAAGCCGGTGCGGAAGCGGCGCGCGAGCCCGTCGCCGCGCTCTAGGAGGCACGCATGACTAAAGAGTTCCGAACCTATGTGGAGGACGTCGACCGCACGCTGTACGATATCAGCGACGCGACCGACCCGTCCCTCCGGCTCGACGCAGGCCTCACGCCCGACATCGTCCGCGAGATCTCAGCCAAGAAGGACGAGCCGTCCTGGATGCTCGACTTCCGCCTCAAGGCGCTCGACACCTACCAGCGCTTGGAGGCGCCCGACTGGGGCCCCGGCCTCGAAGGCCTCGACATGGATCACATCGTGACGTACGTGAAGCCCGCCACCGACCAGCAGGCCGATTGGGAAAGCCTCCCCGACGATGTGAAGAACACGTTCGACCGGCTGGGCATCCCTGAGGCCGAGCGCGCCTACCTGGCCGGCGTCGGCGCGCAGTACGACTCCGAGCTGGTGTACCACAACATGCAGAAAACGGCTGCCGACATGGGGATCGTCTATTCCGGCATCGAGGAGGCGCTGCGCGAGCCGAAGTGGGAGGCGCTCATCCGGGAGAAGTTCATGACGCTCATCCCGCCCACCGACCACAAGTTCGCCGCGCTTCACGGCGCGGTGTGGAGCGGCGGCTCGTTCGTCTACGTGCCGAAGGGCGTGAAGCTGGACTTCCCCCTGCAAAGCTACTTCCGCCTGAACGCGAAGGGCGCAGGACAGTTCGAGCACACGCTGATCATCGTCGAGGACGACGCCAGCCTGCACTTCATCGAAGGCTGTTCGGCGCCGAAGTACAACGTGGCGAACCTGCACGCCGGAGCCGTGGAGCTGTTCGTGGGCAAGCGCGCGTCCTTGCGCTATTCCACGATCGAGAACTGGTCGAAGAACATGTACAACCTCAACACGAAGCGCGCCGTGGTGCAGGAGGGCGGCGCCGTCGAGTGGATCAGCGGGTCGTTCGGCAGCCACGTGGGCTACCTCTACCCTATGTCCATCCTGGCCGGGCGCAAGTCGACCAGCAGCTTCACCGGCATCACGTTCGCCGGCGCGGGCCAGAACCTCGACACCGGCTGCAAGGTGGTGCTGGCCGCGCCCGACACGTCGGCCACCGTGGAGACGAAGTCCATCTCGAAGGGCGGCGGCGCCTCCACGTTCCGCTCGTCCATCGTGGCCACCGAGAACGCGCGGGGCGCGGCCGCCAGCGTGTCGTGCCAGTCGCTCATGCTGGACGACATCAGCCGGTCGGACACCATCCCTGCCATGGACATCCGCTGCAAGCACGTGGACATCGGCCACGAGGCCACCATCGGACGCATCGGCGACGACAAGGTGTTCTACCTGATGAGCCGCGGCGTGTCGGAGGAGGAGGCGCGCACGATGATCGTGAACGGCTTCGCCGACCCCGTGTCGAAGGAACTGCCGCTGGAGTACGCCGTGGAGATGAACAACCTGATTAAGCTAGAAATGGAAGGGGCCATCGGATAATGGGAACCCTCACGATAGAACACGCGAACGCGATGCCCGCCCCTACCTGGCATCGCCTGCACGTCAACGACGTGGACATAGAGCTGCCGAGCGGCCTTGCAGCCGCCCAGCAGGTGGAAGTGTCGTGCGAGGAAGGGCTGCAGGGAGAAGCGGATGCGTTCGACCGCGCACTCCTTTCCTTGGCCGATCCCGCCCCCATGGCCGCGGAGGGCGGAGCCACATCAGAGGAGGACGCTGCCATGGAGGGGCTCGACGCTCCCGCGCTCTCAGCCTACCAGCTTCAGGCGCTCGAGAACCGCTACCTCTCCCCTGCCGACGTCTTCACCACCGGCATGGGCGACGAGGCGCGCGAATACCTCGAGTTCGTGGCGGGCGAGCCCGTCGTGCTGGCCACGCGCCCTGACGAGCGCACCTGCGCAACGGTGCGCGTCGAGGGCGTGGACGGCGCTGCCAACGCGGCTGCCGTCGACGTGGTGGCCGCTCCGGGCTCGTCGCTGTCGCTGGCCGTCGCGCTCGATTCGCCCGCGCCGGGCGCGGGCGTCGTGGGCGTGCGACTGCGCGTGTTCGCCGGCGCCGATGCGCGGGTGGACGTCGCCGTCACGCAGACGCTCGACGACGGATGGATCGCGCTCGACGATGCGGGCATCGTGCTCGACGAGCGCGCCCGCATGCAGGTGCGCCACACCGTGCTGGGCGCGGGCCGCGCGTACACGGGGCTCGACGCCGACCTGCGCGGCGACGACGCGCGCCTCGACATCGACACGCGCTACCTGGGGCATGCCTCCCAGCAGCGCGACTTCAACTACGTCGCGCACCAGCGAGGACGGCGCACCGTGTGCAACCTCGACGCGAACGGCGTGCTGGCGGGCGAATCGGAGAAGACGCTGCGCGGCACCATCGAGCTCGTGCACGGCTGCAAGGGTTCCGTCGGCTCCGAGCAGGAGACGGTGCTGCTTGCCGACGAGCGCGTGGCGAACCGCACCGTGCCCGTCATCCTCTGCGACGAGGACGACGTGGCCGGCAACCACGGCGCCACCATCGGCCACGTGCGTCCCGAGCAGCTGTTCTACCTGGCCAGCCGCGGTATCTCGCCGGACGACGCCGAGCGCTTGTTCATCACCGCCTCCTTCGAGGAAGCGGCCATCAACGCGCCCGACCAGCGCACCCGCGCATCCGTAACCCGCCTCGCCGCCGCCCGCGGCATCAAGATCGAGGAGGCCGTCGCATGAGCATCGACATAGCCGCGAACCCCTACAAGCAGGACTTCCCCCTGCTGGCGGCCAACCCCGGCCTCGCCTTCCTCGACAGCGCAGCCACGGCCCAGCGCCCTGCCGTCGCCCTCGACGCGCAGCGCCGCTTCTACGAGAAGATGAACGCGAACGCCCTGCGCGGCCTTTATCGCCTGTCGGTGGACGCCACCGAGGCCATCGACGAGGCCCGCGCCCACGTCGCGCGCTTCATCGGCGCCGCCGATGCGCGCGAGGTCGTGTTCTGCCGCAACGCCAGCGAGGCCCTGAACCTCGTGGCGAAGGCGTTCGCCCCCACCGTGCTGGAGCCCGGCGACGAAGTGTGCATCACCATCATGGAGCACCACTCGAACCTCATCCCCTGGCAGCAGGCGTGCCGCGCGGCGGGCGCGCGCCTCGTGTATCTGTTCCCCGACGAGGACGGCGTGATCGGCGAGGAGGAGTTGGGCGCGAAGATCGGCCCGCGCACCAAGATCGTCGCGGCCGCTCACGTGTCGAACGTCCTCGGCATCGAGAACCCCATCGAGTCCATGGCCGAGCGCGTGCATGCCCACGGCGGCTTCATGGTGGTGGACGGCGCGCAATCGGTGCCGCACCTGCCCGTCGACGTGCGGAAACTCGGCGCCGACTTCTTCGCGTTCTCAGCGCACAAGGCGCTGGGGCCCTTCGGCGTGGGCGTGCTGTGGGGCAAGCTCGACCTGCTGGAGGCCATGCCGCCGTTCCTCACGGGCGGCGAGATGATCTCGTCGGTCACGCAGGAAGGGGCCGTGTGGGCGCCCGTGCCCGAGAAGTTCGAGGCCGGCACGCAGGACGCCGCCGGCATCGTGGCGACGGCCGCCGCGCTGGGCTACCTCGAGGGCATCGGCTGGGACGCGTTGCAGGCGCGCGAGCAAGCGCTCGTGCGCGCCGCCATGGAACGTCTGGCGGCGCTGCCCTACATCCGCATCATCGGCCACCCCGACCCGGCGCAGCACCACGGCGCCATCAGCTTCGAGGTGGACGGCATCCACCCGCACGACGTGGCCAGCATCCTCGACGAGCACGACGTGGCCATCCGCGCCGGGCACCATTGCGCCCAGCCGCTGCTGGCGTGGCTGGGCGTGGAGTCGTGCTGCCGCGCGTCGCTGGCGTTCTACAACGACGAGGGCGACATCGACGCGCTCGTCGACGGCCTGGACGGCGTTTGGAGGACCTTCAATGGCTAGCATCTACACCGCGGCGCTCATGGAGCACAACGCGCATCCCGACTACAAGTACCAGATGGACGAGCCCACCTGCACGCACGACGGCGTGAACCCCAGCTGCGGCGACGAGCTGACGCTGTCGCTGCGCCTGAGAGGCGATCGTATAGAGGAGGCCGCCTTCACCGGCCACGGCTGCGCCGTGAGCCAGGCGGCGGCCGACATGATGGCCGACCTCGTCACCGGCGAGACCGTGGGCGAAGCGCGCCGCTTAAGCGGCCTCTACCTCGACATGATCAAGGGACGCCCGCTCACCGACGAGGAGCGCGCCGACCTCGACGAAGCCGCCGAGCTCGAATCCATCGCCCGCATGCCCGCCCGCGTCAAATGCGCCGAGCTGGCCTGGAGAACGCTGGAGAAGCTGCTGGACCAGCAACTGGAAAAGGCATAGGACTCAGTCTGCGCGTCGTCCGCAACGAGCGACGCGCAAACGCTCGTACGCCTTCCACAAGCCGAAGCCGATCGAACCGCCGACCACGTTCAAGATGACATCATCCACATCCACGACGCGATACAGACCGCCAACCACGGCTAGCCCAACCGTCAACTGGGCTAGCTCGATGGCTGCCGAACACGCAACCAGGACAAACAACGTTGTGCGAAATCGATGAAAGCGCTCGGACAGCAACGGCAGCATGAACCCCAGCGGAACGAACATAAGCACGTTACCGCCCACGATGGTTACTGCGATCGTCCACCACCAGCCGGTCTGCGCTGCATCGGCCACCGTTCGAGCGATACCGGCGAAAGGCACGAGATTGATCGTCGCGCCCCATACGACAACCTGATCCTGAGGCGAGCCCAGCTGGAGACCCACCGGAAGCGGAAAGAGGGTGACCGCCGCCACGGCGCCGACGTAGACCGTAAGCACCAGGTAGAGGCACGTGCGCCGCATTCCGACTCGCTGCGCCAAGCATACGACGAGCACCGCTACAAGCGCCACGCACGTCGGCAACGCCATGAACCCTCGATCGAACATCATATCCGCCTCCGCCCCACGCCGCCTCCATCTCTGCCGCCGCTTTCATTATACAGGCATCACCAGACGCGTATCTCTCACACCACCTTGTGCCGCCTGAACGCGCAGGCGGCCAGGGGCACGCACGCCGCCAGCACGAGGGCGTAGACGCACGCGAGCAGACCTATGAGGTCGATTACGAACGACCCGACCGGATACGATACGAGCGAGTTGAACAGCACCTGATCGTTCAAGCCGTTGATCGGGAACAGGTACAGCGCGTGCAGCAGCACGGCGTTGCCGCCGGAGGGGATCATGCCCGTAAGGAAGATGAGCGCCGCACAGGCGGCGAAGATGGCCAGCTGGGAGCGCAGCTTCGACGACAACAGCAGCGTGAGACCCGCCAACCCCAGCGTCATGAGGTAGGCTATCCCCACCGCCGTCCAGGTCGCCTCGGCCATCGTGAGGTCGTACGGGATGGACAGCGACAGCACCTGCACCGGCAAGTCCCCGCCCTCGGCGCCGAAGAACGCGAGCGCGATGCCCATGATGATGAGCGTCGCCAGCGCGAAGTAGGCCGTGGCGAAGGCGAGCGCGGCGACGATCTTCGCCGCCACCAGCTTCGAACGGCCGTAACGCGACGAGAGCAGCACGGCGTCGGTGCGGTCTTGGTACTCCCCCGAGAACACGGGCGTGAGCGCGATGCAGACGGCCACCATCGCGAAGGCGAAGAACCCGAGGCATGCCAGCACGTCGCTCCATCCGCCCGCGTACCCGTAGGCCAAAGGCTCGCCCACCCCGCCCTGCTTCTCCGTCCAGTACGCGCGCTCGGCATCGGAATACGTCCACGTACCGCCCATGCCGTTGTCGAGCGTGCGCTGTAGCTTGCCCGCGATGGCTTCGTAGAACCCGTCGGCGGCGCCGTCGTCGAGCTGCGCCGCCACCTGGTACGGCTCGAGGGCGCCTGCCTTCCACGGCGAGAACAGGTAGACGTAATACGGGTCGTACAGCATGCGGAACTCGTCTTCGCCGTACGCCTGCTTCATGAGCGCGTACGCCGCGTCGTCGCTCAGGCCGGCCACGTCGGCGGGATCCACCTTCGAGAACGCGAGCGCCCGGTAGGCGGCCACCTCTTCCCGCACGCGATCGGCGTCCAGCACGCCCTCGTGCGCGACGGCCTTCTCCTTCTGATGCGCGATGGCGGCGGTGCCGGTCAGCACCTCGTCGGCGTTCGATGTCGTCCTCGTCTGCGCGACGTTGAGCGCCATGATGCCGCACAGCATCACGAGGATGCCTGCGCAGGCAATGAGCGACGTGCGGCGCACGAGCAGCTTCTTGAGTTCGAATCTCACCAGATCAAGCATGGTATATTCCTTCTCTCACCAGTTGAATAAAAGTCAGCGAGAAGCGTCGAGGTGCTCGAGATCGCCCCGTTTCGCGGCCGAGCGTGCTTCGCACGTGAGGGCAAGCGAAAAAGAGGCGAGATCAAGTGCATCGACGCTTCGCAGCGTCGGCACGTTCCGCTGTCCGTCAGGACAGCGGAACCACCTCGTCGCGGAACACGTACAGGTACACATCTTCCAGCGTGGGATCGAGCGCCCGCGCGCCGGCCACCGGAGCCTCGTCGGCCACGACGCGCACCACCGCGTGCCCGTCGGCAGCGTAGTGGACGTTGCTCACGCAGCTCGCAGCCGCCAGCTCGTCGGCGCGGCGCGCGTCCACATGGCACTCCCACACCTTGCCCGTCACCGTCGCGACGATGTCCGTCGGTGCGCCCTGCATGATGAACGCGCCCGCGCGCATGACGAGGATTTCGTCGGCGACGTACTCGACGTCCGACACGATGTGCGTGGACAGGATGACGATCTTGTCTTGCGCGAAGCTGGCGATGAGGTTGCGGAACCGCACGCGCTCTTTCGGGTCGAGCCCGGCCGTGGGCTCGTCGAGCACCAGCACCGCCGGGTCGTTCAGCACGGCCTGCGCTATGCCCAGCCGCTGCTTCATGCCGCCTGAGAACGTGCGCACCTTCTGCCGCGCCACGTCGGCGAGGCCCACCGTTTCCAGCAGCTCGAGCGAGCGGCGGCGCGCCGCGCGGCGATCGAGCCCCTTGAGCGCCGCCAGGTAGCACATGAAGTCGAGCGCCGAGAAGTCGGGGTAGTAGCCAAAGTCCTGCGGAAGGTAGCCCAGCCGGGCGCGGTACTCGTCGCCGAGCAGGCGCACGTCGCGGCCGTCGAAGCGTATCTCGCCGGACGTGGGGCGCAGCACGTCGCACACCATGCGCATGAGGGTGGTCTTGCCTGCGCCGTTCGCTCCCAGAAGGCCGTACACGCCGGGCGTCAACCGGGTCGACACGCGGTCGACCGCGATCTTCGATCCGAACTGCTTGGTCAGGCGGTCTATCGTCAGGTCCATGCCATGCTCCTTGTCATCATAGAGTCGTCGAATTCCGGGATTCGCCGGCATCGCCGGGCTCATCGGGCAGCCGACGCGGGGGCGAACACGTCAAGGCCGCCCTCGATGCCGCGAATCCACGTGCGCACCTCGTGCGCGGCCCAGCCGAGCGAGCCCGCCGCCACAAGCGCCCATGCCCATGTCGACGCCTGGGCGTACGCATCGGGGACGAGGGAGAACGCCGCATACGTGCCCACGATCACCAGCAGCGCCCACGCGCACGACAGCGCCAGCGCCTGCGACGAAGGGCACCGGCGCGCCACGAGCAGCGCGCCCGCGCACGAGAGGAAGTAGGGAACGCACGCGTGCACGAGCGACGCGAAGGGATCGGCGCCGAGCATGACAGGCGCCGCGAGCGCGATGGCGGTGACCGTCACCACGTCCGAACACCCCAGCACGATGAGCCGCGCCAGCGCGACCGCGCAGCAGTCGAAGCGGCAGGCGTACTCGAGTTCGGCCACGCGGTGCGCAGCGCTGGCCAGCAGCTCGGGCAGGCCCACGAGCACCGTCGCCGCCGCCAGCATGCCCGAGACGACCGGGATGCCGTGCGCCATGCCGCTCGACGGGAGGCAGAGGACCGCCATGACGGCCATGAGCGCGAGCTGGGCCACCCATACGCGCGGGTGAATGAAGCGCGCCTGAGCGGCGACGAACCCGGCGAACGCCGCCTCACGGCTCCGCTCGCCCACGGTTGCGCCCGCTGCGGCCTCCGCGCTCGCGCTCGACCGCTGCTCCGACGCCACCGCCGCGCGCACGGCGGCGAGGGCCGCCGCCTTCGACGCCTCGTCCGGCGCGCCGCGCTCGGCGCGGTAGTGCGCTCGCAGCAGCCGCTCCATGTCCCGCTTTCCCACGTCGCTCATGCTTCGTCCTTTCCTTCCAGCCCTCGCCGCAGCTCCGCGAGCGCCCGGTTGAGCCGCCGGTTCACCGCGAACCGCGACACCCCCAGCACGTCCGCGATCTCGCCCACCTTGAACCCCTGGTCGAAGCGCAGCTCCACCACGTCGCGCAGCTCAGGGGAGAGCGCGTCCACCAGCGCGCCCACCTCGCCGCCCCCGATCGCCATCGCCGGGTCGGCGTCGGGCGAGCCGTCGGGCACGTCCACGTCGAGCGGCCCGACGGGAAGCCGCCGCACCCGCGCGGCGTCGATGCAAAGGTTGCGCGCGATGGTGAACAGGTACGCGAGCGGCTTGCCCTCGCGCGGCGAACGCCCGCTGCGCACGAAGCGCAGGAACGCCTCCTGCGCCACGTCCGGCGCGTCGTCGTAGGACGGCGCATGCCGTCGGCAGTACGCCAGCACGTCGTCGTAATGCTCTTCGACCAAGCGATCGAACGCCTCGCCGTCTCGCAGCCCGTTCTTCAAGCCCCGCTTCACCTCCTCTATCTTCTATAACGAATCCTACGATCGTTTGGTGCGGGTTCGGCTGAAAAATCCGGACGCATTCGTTCGGATGCCCCTCGTGCTTTGCCCAGCGAAGCGGTATACTTTCCCAACCCTATCACCTTCGAGAAAGGAATTCCCCGTGAAGACGCTTGCCAAGATCAGCGACTTCGCGGGAAAGTACATGGCGATCATCGCGCTTGCCGTCGCGATTATCGCCTTGGTCTTTCCCGCTCCCGTGTCCGCAGTCGTGAAGACCAGCTACGTGAACATCCTTTTGGGCATCGTGATGTTCGGCATGGGCATGACCCTCAAGCTGGCCGACTTCAAGGTGGTGTTCACGAAGCCGAAGGCCGTCGTCGTGGGCATCCTGGCTCAGTTCGTCATCATGCCGGTGCTGGCGTTTCTGCTGACGATGGTGTTCCAGCTGCCGCCCGAGCTGGCCGTAGGCGTGATCCTCGTGGGCTCGTGCCCCGGCGGCACCAGCTCCAACGTCATGACGTACCTGGCGAAGGGCGACGTGGCGCTGTCGGTGGGCATGACCGCGTGCACCACCGTCATGGCGCCCATCGTCACGCCGCTTTTGGTGCTTCTGTTCGCGGGGCAGACCGTGGACGTGAACGTTGTGGACATGTTCCTGTCCATCGTGCAGGTGGTGCTCGTGCCCATCGCGCTGGGCTTCCTCATCAACTACTTCTTCGAGAAGGCGGCTCAGGCCGCGTCGGCCGTCCTGCCGCTCGTGTCGGTTATCGGCATCTCGCTCATCATTATGGCGGTCGTGGCCGCCAACCAGGCGAAGCTGCTGACGGTGGGACCGCTCATCATTGCGGTGGTCGTGCTGCACAACCTGTTGGGCTACGCGCTGGGGTACCTGACCGGGCGGGCGCTGCGCCTGTCGAAGGCCCAGATGCGCACGCTGTCCATCGAGGTGGGCATGCAGAACTCCGGCCTGGCCACCTCGCTCGCCACGGTGCACTTCGCAGCCATGCCGCTGGCCGCGGTGCCCGGTGCCGTGTTCAGCGTGTGGCACAACATCTCCGGCGCAGTGTACGCGAACATTCTCGCCCGCTCGGCCGGCAAAGATGCCGTCGAGACGGACGAGGTTGAACAGGCCGCTGCGTAACGAGCACACGACGCGGCAGCGCAACCGGTTCGCGAAGGCCGAAGCCCCTCGGAGCTCCGGCCTTTTTCTTGAAAACAATCTGTACTCTGCGCAATTTACTATGATATGATGTATAAAAATTTTCTCATTGAATGATATAAAATTTACTCAATCGAAACGAGGCTTTATGGATGGAAAGTACATCGCCAGACCGCTAGCCAAAACGATAAGATCCGCGAAAAGCAAGGTAATTATCCTCGAGGGAGCGCGTGCCGTAGGCAAAACGATGATGATGCGCCGCGAATTCACGAGTCTCGGATATCAGTATTTCACGCTTGCAGACGGGAACACATTTCGCCTCGCTTCCAAAGATCTTGAGTCGTGGATTTCCGATCTGCCCATACCCGCCATCGTCGATGAGGCGCAAAGGATTCCCGGACTGCCGCTTGCGGTAAAGGAGCGCGTGGACGGTATCGCCAGCGATTCTCCTCTTTTCATCTTAACCGGTTCGGCCTCGATCAACAAATACGGCCTCGACGGCCAGAATCCCCTTACGCGGCGATCCAGGCAACTCACTTTGCACCCCTTCACCCAAAGAGAGCTTGCCGGCATCAGCCGAAGCATCGTCGACGATCTCTGGAAGGGCAAGCCGAACGAACTGTATCGAGGAGCCATCTCCAAAGATGAACTTCGACGGAGGATCTCTATCGGAGGGTTTCCCAGCTATGCTGCCACCATACTTCGGATGAGCGAGAACGAGAGAAGCTTGCAAATCGCCTCCGACATCGACAACGTTCTTGGGGAGACGATCCTGCCAGACGAATACCTTGACAAGACGATAGCGCATGCCGTTTTACAGGAACTGCTCGCATTGCCAGGCGGCATCTTGAACGTCAGCCGACTTGCAGCCGAGCTGCATTACGACAACCGGACGATAGAGCGATACGTCAGCATATTTACGAGACGCTTTCTCATCACTGCGCTTCCAAACCTCCGATCGGCAGCGCACCGGCAGACTATCGCACGCTCGAAAATCCATCCTTGCGACAGCTCGTTCACCACGAACGCGCTTCGTCGAGCTGGCAAAGATCTTGCGGAAAATCCCTCTTTGCTTGGTGGCGCTCTCGAATCGTTCGTGATCAATCAGATAATTCCAGAGACGCAGTGGTCGGACAAGCAACCTGACTGCTTCTATTGGCGCGAACCGGGAAAGAATCCGAAAGAAGTCGATCTAGTCCTTCTTCGCGACCGCGAACTCATAGGGATTGAAGTCAAATCCGCAGCCGCTATCAGATCGGAAGACTTCAACGGGTTAAGAAAGCTGTCGGAAGACGATAGGTTTGTCCGCGGTTTCGTCGTTTACACGGGCGACCGATTCATCAGAGAAGCGGACAATTTATGGGCCATCCCCATCACCGCGCTGTGGCAGGAAGGAGCATTTATGACGGAAGAAAAAACGGACGAGCAGATCTCTACAGGTATCGCACTCCCACGTAACGAGGAGGCTGCAATTGACGCCAGCATATTCCTGAGCTATTGCCACGCGGACAATGAGCACTTGAACGGGGCGATCATTCAACTTGCCCAGAGCATCGTAGCCGAATACACATTTCAATTCGGAAGCTCCATCAGTCTCTTCACCGATGTCGATTCCATCGAATGGGGATCCGATTGGCAGCGTGCACTCGATCAAAACATCGAAGCGACCAACTTCATCATGCCCGCCGTAACCCCGCGTTACCTGAAAAGCGGTCCCTGTCGTGACGAGCTGACGAAATTCTATCGGCAGACCGAGAACTCGCAGAACAGCATGATCCTCTCGCTTGTCTGGCAAGATGTCGACAAAGCGGGCTTCTCCGTGGAAAACGACATCGCCTACAACATCGTGAAGAAGCACCAATACGAGGACGTCGCGGATCTTCAGGATCTGGAACCTCGCGACCAGGCGTACAGGCAGCACGTCAGAAGGATCGTCGGAAAGCTGAGAGAGGTGATCGAGCACAATCTGAACGCAGCCGTCGGCAATCACCCCCTTCCGAACAACGCCTTGGGGAAGTCGGTCGACGAAAAAGGCCTTATAGAGAGGATGGACGAGGTCGCCCAAGAGATACCTTCTTTCGAAGTGGCGTGCACCAACCTGGTCGGCAGCATGAACAGCGTGTCAAAGACCATGGGTGCGAACCCTGCGCCGACAGCGAACCAGCCTGCCGCGTTCGTGAAATGGAGCGCGGATATAGCCCGCGACACGAGCGTGGACCTCGAATCGATGCGCGAGAATCTTGCCGAGATCAACGAAGTATGGCTCGAGCTTCACAGCTTCATGAGAGAAGCCATCGAAACCGCCTCCCATTTGCCAACAGGATCCAGCAAGTCGGATTTCCTCACGGGCATCGAAAACACTCTGGAGGGAGTAAAACAATCATCCAAGATGCCGCCGGACGTAAAGGAGCTCGTAGGTCAATTGCAGATGATCCAGGCGCTGATGCCCCGGCTTAGACCGCTCGCCGCAGGGTTTCAAAACGTCTTCGCAACCTTCGACAGCATCAATTCCATGACCGAAGACCTGCTGGCTCAAGCAAAACGAGCTCGATAGCAGCCCGTCCGCCTCCTCCCCGTGATCCGAATCCTGCGTCACGAAATCGGCGTTTGGTGCCGGGGCGCCGCTGGCGTACAATCGAATCCAACATGAAAAGCATCGCGCGGCGAACGCACGCCCGACGGAAAGAGGACATAATGGCGGACACCACAAGCAGCATCGAGCTCGGCTTCATCGGGTTCGGCAACATGGCCCAGGCGATGGCGCAGGGCCTCGTGGACTCGGGCGCGCTCTCGGGCGAGCACATCCACGCGTGCGCGGGACGCTTCGACAAACTGCAAGCCACGGCCGAGAAGCTCGGCGTGAACGCCTACCGCGAGGCGGCCGAGGTGGTGGAGGCCAGCGACTTCGTCGTCCTGGCGGTGAAGCCCTACCTCATCGAGCAGGTGGTGGAGCCGGTGCGCGAACTGCTTGCCGACAAAGCCGTGATCTCAGTAGCCGCCGGGCGCGACTTCGCGTTCTACGAGGGCGTCCTCGCCCCGAACAGCCGCCACCTCAGCACCATCCCCAACACGCCCATCGCCGTGGGCACGGGCGTGATCGCCTGCGAGCAGCGCCACTCGCTCACCGACGAGCAGCTGCAGACGTTCGAGAACCTGTTCGGCCGGATCGCGCTCATCGAGTGGGTCGACGGCAAGCTGCTTTCCACGGCCAGCTCCATCGCCGGCTGCGGCCCCGCGTTCGCCGCGATGTTCCTGGAATCGCTCGGCGACGCCGGCGTGAAGCACGGCCTGCCGCGCGCCACCGCCTACCGCCTCGCGGCGCAGATGATGATGGGCACCGCCAAGCTTCATCTGGAAACCGGCACGCATCCCGGCGCGATGAAGGACGCCGTGTGCTCGCCGGGCGGCACCACCATCAAGGGCGTGGCCGCGCTCGAGAAGGACGGCTTCCGCGGATGCGTGATCGACGCCATCGACGCTATCGAAGGCGAGTAGTCTCTAGGCGCGTCGCGCAGCAGAACCGCCTCCTCAAAACGCTGTCGCCCGAAACGGACGGTTTTTCGCGAAAAACCGTCCGTTTCGGGCGACAGCGGGCTCTCACGACGACGGGGCCTGCCGCGCGGCAGGCCCCTTCGCGTCGCGGCTCCCTAGAATCCGAACATCGCCGTCGTCAGGTAGCGCTCGCCCGTGTCGGGGAGGATGACGACGATGGTCTTGCCCTTGTTCTCGGGACGGCGCGCCAGCTGGGTGGCGGCGGCCACGGCCGCGCCCGACGAGATGCCCACGAGCAGACCCTCTTTCGCCGCCAGCTCGCGACCGACCGCGAACGCGTCCTCGTCGGCGACGGCGATCACCTCGTCGTACACTGCGGTGTCCAGCGTGTCGGGCACGAAGCCTGCGCCGATGCCCTGGATCTTGTGCGCGCCCGCGCGCCCCTCGGACAGCACCGGCGACGCGGCCGGCTCCACGGCCACCACCTGCACGTCGGGGTTCATGCGCTTGAGGTACGCGCCGGCGCCGCTCACCGTGCCGCCCGTGCCCACGCCCGCCACGAAGATGTCCACGTCGCCGCCCGTAGCCTCCCAGATCTCGGGGCCCGTAGTGGCTTCGTGGACAGCCGGGTTCGCCGGGTTCGTGAACTGCCCCACGATGAACGAGTTGGGAATCTCGGCCGCCAGCTCTTCGGCGCGCGCGATGGCGCCCTTCATGCCCAGCGCGCCGTCGGTGAGCACCAGCTCGGCGCCGTAGGCCTTCATGAGGTTGCGGCGCTCGACGGACATCGTCTCGGGCATGGCGATGATCAGGCGCATGCCGCGTGCAGCGGCGATGGCGGCCAAGCCGATGCCGGTGTTGCCCGACGTGGGCTCGATGAGCACGGTGTCGGCGTCTATCTTGCCGGACGCCAGCGCGTCGTCGATCATCGCCTTCGCGACGCGGTCTTTGACGGAGCCGGCCGGATTGAACGACTCCACCTTGCCCACGATGACGGCTTCCAGGTTGTTGTTCTTCTCGTAGTTCGTCAGCTCCACGAGCGGCGTGCCGCCGATCAGCTCCGATACGCTTTTGCACACGGTCATGATGCGCCTGCTTTCCCGTCTTCCGATCGCGCGCCGCGCGGGCGCCGACCGATGCCCGCGCGCGGCGGGCTCCCTATGTGTCGCACTAAATCCTACTGTATCACTATGTATTAGTCAAGCAGCTGTCGACAGCATCGATCTCGAAGCCTTCCGCATCCAACCGAGGCTTTCCACCGATCCGCGGTCATTATAGCTCTTCCATTCGATGGAGCCCGTCGGGAAGAACAGGAGATCGAGCCCTCGCAACGCGAGAGCGCAGAACGAGCTTCCCGGATGCAAGGAGATGCCGACGCCACGCTGCTGGCCTCCGAGGTCATCCTGCAAGAAGCGGAGGCGGCGGGGTTCTGGGGCTAGGCGCCCTCCCCTTCGGCTCGCTGCTCGGCCAGCAGCAGATCCACCATGCGGCCGTAGCTGCGCATGCCGTCGGCCTGGTTGTTCGCCTTGAGGTAGGTGTCGTTGGCCGCGTTGGAGACGTCTTGGACCGGGCCCTCGTACTGCGCCCAGTGCTCCGCGCGCTGGGCGAGGTCGCGCCGCACCGCCGCCGACAGCCCCGAGCCGATCGCCTTCGCCGCCTCCGGATCCACCTTCCTCAGCGCCGATACGGCGTTGTCGTACGCCAGCAAGTAGCCGCTGTAACGCATCAGCGCGTCGTCCGACTGCTTGCAGGCCAAATACGCGATGAAGTTCGCCTCGTCCTCGCGCATGAAGCCGCACTGATGCGCCAGCTCGTGGGTCATGGTCCACGGAACGACGAAGAACGGGTTGTCCACGTTGATGTTCGACTCCATCGTGAAGGGGAAGAACATGCCGCCGATGTTCGCGTACGACATCAGCTCGGAGGCGAGCACCGGCTTCGGCGGCGAGTACAGCGGCCGATCCAGCACCGGGTACTGCTCGGCCAGCTTCCGCATGGCCTCCACCGACTCCTGCGCGTACTGCTCGAACTGGCCGGGTTCGGCGTCGAACAGGTTCGCGTCGTCGCCCAGCTGCGCCCGCGCCTGGCCCAGCTCGTCGGCGAGCGTTGCAGTGAGCGCTACGAGCTCCTCCTGGCGCTGCGCCGCATCAACGTCGGCTTCCTCCACATCGTAGCCGGTGTGCTGGGTGAAGGTGTAGCGGTAGTAGTTCAGCCCGCACAAAGCGGTGAACAGGAAATACACCGTGCAGCAGATGGCCGCCGCCCCCATGACGGCACGGTAGGCGACCACGAGGCGCTCGCCCTTGCTCACGACGAGCTTGCGGACGCAGTACACGACGTATCCCACGCAGAACAGCAGGAACAACGCCGCAACCCACTCGGCCACCGAGAAGCTCACAAGCGACGGCAGAAATCCCACGACGTTGGACAGCGCCGGGTACACGCCCTGGGCGTACACGTGCTCCGCCCAATCGGGATGCTGCCTCGCGTACGAGGTCGCCGCAAGCGCGACGATGCCGAGCGGTACGAACAGCATCCGCTTGAGCAAGAACTTCCGTATGCCCCGTTTCGATTCGTCGGTTTCCATAGGGTGACAGTATAGCCCGACGAAGCACGCGCACCGCTCCCCCGCCACCATCCTCACCGCATCACCCAAAGCGATGAGCGGGTAGCGCCAGACGCAGACGGGACCGCTGCAAGAAACCCGGGCGTTTCTGCACAAAAACCCGCGACGTTTGATATCGAAGGGGCCGAACGCTGAGAGCCGTCGACAGCGCGTCCCCAAAATGCCCGATCAGGATCGCAGGCTCTCGCAGCCGCAATGCGGGAGATAGACGCGAAGACCTTCCAAAGCCATACGTCGGCGTTTTTTGTGCAGCGCGCAGCGTTTTTCGTGCACGGCAGACCGAGACGGGCAACCCGAGAGCAAGCCCAAACTCCCGCCAACGAGGGTGCGCAAGCGGGAGCGACTCGCACCCTACAGGTCGTCCACCAGGGCGCTCGACTTGGCGTAGGCGGTGCTGCGGGCTTCGAAGAAGTCGGTCTTAATCATGTTCGCGTTCGAGAACTGGCTCACCCACGACATGCTCTCCGGCTCGCGCTCGTGTCCCTCGTACAGCGGCTCGAAACCCAGCTGGGCGCAGCGCAGGTTGCCAAGGTACTGGATGTAGTCGGTGACCATCTGCTTGTTGAGGCCGGCCACGTCGTCGCCGATGGCGTAATGGCCCCAACGTATCTCCTGCTCGCAGCCTTCCTTGATCATGGCGCGATACTCCTCCACCAGCTCGGGCGCGAACAGCTCCGGCTCCTCCTCCTTCAGTTCCAGCAGGATGTTGCGGAACAGCCACAGGTGCGTGTTCTCATCGCGGTTGATATAGCGGATCTCCTGCACCGACCCCGGCATGAGGTTGTTGCGCCCCAGGTTGTAGAAGAACATGAAGCCGCTGTAGAAGTACACGCCCTCCAGGATGTAGTTCGCCACCAGCACGCGCGCGAGCGCCTCGGGGCTCTTGTCGTCCTGAAACTGGTTGTACAGGTTGCCGATGAACTCGTTGCGCGCCAGCAGGTGCTCGTCCTCCTTCCACTGGTACAGCACGTCGTTGCGCTCCTGCGGCTCGCAGATGGTGTCCAGCATGTAGCTATAGCTCTGGCTGTGCACCGTCTCCTGGAACGTCTGGATGGCCAGGCAGAGGTTCACCTCGTTGGCCGTGATGTACTCGCCCACGGCAGGCAGGTTCGCCGATTGCAAGCTGTCGAGGAAGATGAGGAACGACAGGATCTTGTCGTAAGCGCGCCGCTCGGGCGCGGGCAGCTTGCGGTAGTCCTTGATGTCCACCCCGAGGTTGATCTCCTCGGGTATCCAGAAGTTGTTCATAGCCTGGCGATACCAGTCGCTCACCCACTCGTACTTCATATTGTTGAAGTCGTTCAGGTTCGTCGTATTCCCCCCGATCATCCGCCGATCCAGCACATCGGTATCCCCCAAAGGATTGAACAGCGGCTTCTTCTTCAACTGGCTCATAAAACTCTTCCTTCCAGAAAATCAGCTACGGACGAACAATGGCGCAAAGGGCGAGCGAAGCGACGCCCGTCAGGTTGAACCACGATCAGGGAGGGGGTCCGGCGTGTTCACCAAGCGACCTGCTTGCAGGCAGCCGGGGCGCGGTGCCCACCAAGCGAGTTCCATCACGTCGGGGCTGGGGGCGGTGCCCACCAAGCGAGTTCCGCAGCGAAGCGAGGACTGTCTGAGCGACTGGGCATTGCCCCCAGCCCCATCTCACAGGTGGAACCCGGCGACTGGGCACCGCACCCCGGCTGCCGTCGCGCAGGTGGAGCTCAGCGACTGAACATGCCGGACCCCCTCCCGCCCCCCCCCCAGGTTCAACCTACGATGAACACACTTCGCACTCTTCCACTTCCAGGCTCTTCGACCGCACGTAGTAGATGGTTTTCACGCCTTCCTCCCAGGCCAGCAGGTACAGATCCAGCACCCGTCTGAACGTGTACTCGTTCGTGATGTACAGGTTCATGCTCTGCGCCTGATCGATGTGCCGCTGGCGCACGCCGCAGGCGCGCACCGACCACGCCTGGTCGATGAGGTGGGCGTTCTTGTAGTACCAGAACGTGTCCATTGACAGCTCGGGCGCCACGCGCGGCATGAGGCCGTTCTTCTTCTCCTCGAGGAAGTAGCGGTTCATAACAGGATCGAGGCCCGCGGTAGTGCCGGCGATGATGCTGGTGGAGCTGGTGGGCGCCACGGCCAGCAGGTAGCCGTTGCGCAGGCCGTGCTCGGCCACGTCGCGCGCGAGCTCGGCCCAGCGCCCGTCCGTAAGGCCGCGGTCGCGGAAGTACTCGCCCGTCTGCCAGCCGCTTCCCTCGAAGAAACCGTACGCGCCTTTCTCCCGCGCGATGGCGCAACTCGCGCGCACCGCCGCGTAATGCACGTCGCCGAACACGCGCTCGGCGAAGGCCAGATGCTCTTCGCTCTCCCACCGGATGCCGCTTTTCGCCAGCAAGTGGTGGTAGCCGCTCACACCCAGGCCGATGGGACGGTACTGCCGATTGTTGATCTGGGCGTAGGGAACCGGGAAGAAGTTGAGGTCGATGACGTTGTCCAGCGCACGCACCGCGCTTTCGGTGACGTGCGCAAGCTCGTGCGGATCGCCCATGTCGATATGGCCCAGCGACAGACTGGCCAGGTTGCACACCACGAACGCGCCCGGCTTCGTCACGGTAACCACCACCTGCTCGCCGTCCACGTCCTCGATGCGCTGCTCGAGCTGCTCGATGGCGCCCATGTTCTGCGCGATCTCGGTACACAGGTTGCTGCAGTAGATCATGCCTCGGTGCTTGTTCGGGTTCGCCCGGTTCACCGCGTCGCGGTTGAAGGTGAACGGCGTGCCCGTTTCCACGGCGCTCTTGATGATGAGGCGGATGACGTCCTTGATGGGGATCGCGCGCTTCTTGATGCGCGCGTCGGCCACGCACTCCAGGTACTTGCGCGTCCATTCCTCGCCGTAGCAGTCCTCCAGCGCGTAGCCTTTCACCGTGAGGATCTCGTGCGGGCACATGAGGTACCAGTCGCCCTCGATGTTGTCGCGCGCCTGCTGCCAGAAGTAGTCCGGATAGCACACGGCCGGGAACACGTCATGCGCCTTCATGCGGTCGTCGCCGTTGTTCGTGCGCAGGGCCAAAAACTCGGGCAGGTCGCGGTGCCACGCGTCGAGGTACACCGCCACGGCGCCCTGGCGCATGCCCAGCTGGTCCACCGCCACGGCCGTGTCGTTCGCCAGGCGGATCCATCGGATGACGCCGCCGGCCGCCCCGTCGAAGCCGCGAATGGCGCTGCCCGACGCGCGCACCTTGCCGAAGTACAGGCCCATGCCGCCGCCGTACTTGCTCACCTTCGCGAAGTTGTCGATGCTGCGGTAGATGCCGTCCAGACTGTCGGGCACCGTGTCGATGAAGCACGACGACAGCTGATGGAACGGCTTGCGCGCGTTCGACAGCGTGGGCGTGGCCATGGTCACTTTCAGCGTGGACAGCATGTCGTAAAAGCGGCGCACCCACCCCATGCGCTCGTCGGGGCGCTCCTCCATGGCAAGGTGCAGCGCGATGCCGAGGAACATCTCCTGCGGCGACTCCAGCGGCGCGCCCTGATGCGTGCGGATGACGTAGCGGTCGAGCAAAAGCTGCAGGCCGGCGTAGGTGAACAGGTCGTTGCGGCTAAGGTCGATGAAGCCGGCCGCCTCGTCCAGCTCGGCGGGCGTGTAATGCTGCAGGATGTAGTCGCCGTACAGGCCCTCCTCGGCGAGGAAGGCCACCTTCTGCGCGAACGTCTCGATGTGCCGGGCGGCCAGGCGCTCGGCCAACGCGCGATCGAACTGCACCATCAGCAGGCGCGCGGCGATGATCTCCCAGCGCGGCGCCTCCTGCGTGGTCAGCTCCACCGCCGCCTTCACCAGCATGGCCAGCAACTGGCCGTCGGCAGCGTCGGGCTTGGCGAACGACTGGAACTTGGCGCTGAGGTGGGCAAGCTCGTACTCCTCGCCGGGGAACTCCTTCTGCACCGACGCCAGCACGCCCGGCAGCGCGGGCACGCTCGGCAGCTGGGCGCACAAACGCTCGCGCGCGGCGCGCTTGCGGGCGCGGTCCTCGCGGTACAGGATGTAGCTTTTCAGCTCCTCGTAATGGTTCGCTTCCATGAGGGCGCGCTCCACGAGATCCTGCACGTCCTCCACCGAGACGGAGCCGCCTTCGCCCTGCTCCGCGCTCGCCATCGCGCGCTCGATGCGCGCGATGAGGCGGTCGGCCTCGTCATCATCTAGCACCGTGCCCACGCTGGCGAAGGCCGCGCCCATGGCGCGCTTGATCTTGCCGGCCTCGTAGGCTTCCACGGTGCCGTTGCGCTTGGAAATCTGCATGATGTCGTCTCGCCCTTCGTTCTCCGATTGCGGTGCGTTTTGAGAGCGACCATCGTATCATAATATGTTACAAAAATCGCAACATATTGGGGAACGGATAGGCAACGCCCACCACATCGACGAAGGCGACTGACCCGCCGAGCGCGCAAAAAACGGCAGGCGACGCAGAACGGTCGCCCGCCAACCTGCAGCTTCACGGCCGAAAGCAGCGCGCAGCCGACGGGAACGCGACCCCGGGCGACGAGCCGGAGGATCGACGTGCGGCGAAATCGAGCTTTTGGCAGTCTGAGCCCGGTTTCTTTCGCCGTTTCGAAACCGCAGGAAAACGCGACCTGGGGTTTTTCCTCGCGGCATTCCGGATAAAAACCCGATGACTGCCAAAAACCCGATTTCGCCGCACATCAAGCGAGCGGAACCGTCGCACCCGTCACGAAACCAACCCGACCGAGCAGGGCGGTCGCCTACTTCTTCGCGCGATCGTACTAGTCGGCGCCGACGACCACTTCCACGGAGCTCCCGTCCCCCACGACATCCCCTCCACGAGGGGCTCGACGGTTTCGATGCCCAACTCGTCGGCCACCTCCTGCGCCTGCGGGCGATTGCCTCCTCGCTCCGAGAACCGTCACGAGCAGTGCACGCCTTGCCAAGCGCGAAGGTGCGGTTCGGCTGCTGGGGTATAATCCTGCATACGTGGGAAGGGGATGCATGAAATCGCTGGAACGGGTGCACGGGACGACCGGCATCAAAATCATCATCGGCTCGGCTTTTTTCTGGGCTTGGCTCGACGCGTTGTTCATGAGCATGTTTTTCGTCCGGCCGGAGGCCGAGGGCTTCATGGCCGAGATGGCCACTATAGCCGTGTTCGGTCTGAGCCTGCCGTGGCTCGCGCTGTCGCTGGCCAAGCCGGCCGCATGCAACGGCCTGCTGGCGAAGAAGCGCGTGCCGCTCGCGTTCGCCGCGCTGGGCACGGCGGGCTCGCTGCTGCTCCTGCTTGCCGGCATCAACCTCAACTGGATCGCGCTCGTCGCCGGCGGAACCTGCGCCGGCGCGTTCATGGCAGCCTACCAGCTGGCATGGGGCGCTGCGTACTGCCACGACGGCGAGCGGAGCGCGACGCCCTACGTGGCCGGCGGCTTCGCCTGCGCCATCGTCGTCGACGCGCCGCTTCTGTTCATGATACCCGAGGCCGCCGCCGTGTTCTCGGCGCTGCTGCCCCTCGTCTCGGGCGCGTTGTTCGCGAGCATCGACCCCCAGTTGCGCACGTACCGCCGCACCGCCCCCGTCGACCCGCTGCCGAAGCGGAGCGTCCGCTCGCGCCTGAAAGCGCACCTCGGAACCTCGATGATGCTGTTGTGCGCCGTGGCCCTCGTCATGACCGGGTTCGGCTACCTGCAGCACCTCGTTTCGTTCTCGCCTATCGCCAGCGACGGCTATCCCAACGGCATCCTCGTGCAAGTCGCGCGCGGCGTCACGGCGGTGCTCGTGTTCGCCATCGTCGTGCTGGGACGGCGCCGGGCAAGCGCGGTGTACCGCGTGGGGCTCCTGGCCATGATCGCCGGCTTCATGCTGATGGCGTTTCTGTTCGGCACGAACCTGTTCTGGGTGTCGGGCGCCATCATCATCAGCGGCTACACGATCCTCGACCTGCTCATCTGGGTCGCCTTCTCGCAAATCGCCTACGCGCAGTCGCGCGACCCGCTGAAAACCATCGCGCTCATGCGGCTGCTGGCCGTGCTGTGTTACCCGGTGGGCGCCGTCGCGGGCATCATGTTGGTAGGCAACGGCGAGACGATGCACGGCAACGTGGCGGCCGAGACCACCGTGGTTGGCTACCTCGTGGTCATCGCCACCGTGCTGCTGCTCAGCAGCGAGGACATGTGGATGCTGACGGGGCGCCAGCAGCCGAGCCTTTCCGGCGACGACCGCGCCACCCAGGAAGAGCGCATCGACGCCTGGTTCGACAGCATCGGCCTCACTGCGCGCGAGCGCGAGATCGGCCTGCTGCTGGCGTACGGCCGCACGCAGCCCTGGATCGCCGAGCGCCTCAGCATATCGGAGAACACTGTGGGCACCCACGTGCGCCACATCTACCAGAAGGCGGACGTGCACGATCGCCAGCAATTCATAGATTCGGTTCTTTCACCTGATCAGA
Source organism: Eggerthella sp. BIOML-A1 (assembly GCF_009875595.1). NCBI lineage: Bacteria > Bacillati > Actinomycetota > Coriobacteriia > Eggerthellales > Eggerthellaceae > Eggerthella > Eggerthella sp. BIOML-A1. Next base: position 68,254 of record NZ_WWRZ01000005.1, read on the forward strand.
CGGCATCACCCGAACCACGTGATCAAGCCCGCTAGATCACGGGACCTGCCTGATATTCGCAAATAAGGTCATTTGCGCGTTGTGCGGCCGCGCGTCTTCCCGCACCCTGCTTTCAGCGCAACGCACCGTTGCGCAGCCCGCCCCGCGGGCGCAAAGGGAGAGGGCCCGCGAAGGGTCCCGAGGGAAGGGGTATCTGGATGGATATCAACCGCAGGAATTTCTTGAAGGGCGCGCTCGTCACCGGCGCCGCCGCAGCCGCCGCCGTCGCGCTTCCGGCATGCAGCCCGGCCGCGCCGTCCGACGCATCCGACGCCAAGAGCTCGTCGAAGGGCGGCGAGACGACCGGCGCGAAGCACACGTGGGAAGTCGCGCCCGAGCCCATCGCCGACATCGCCGAGACGCAGGACTTCGACGTGGTGGTCGTAGGCGCGGGTCTGGCGGGCATCAACGCCGCCGAAGCCGCCGCCCGCAACGGCGCGAAGACGGTGGTCATCGAGCGCAACACCACGTTCTCCGTGCGCGGCGTGGACGTGGGGCACATCGGCAGCAAGTACCACAAATCGAACGGTTTCGACCTCGACCCGCGCGTGGCTGCGCGATTCCTGCACCAGGCGTCGCACCAGACCACGAACTACGACCTCATCTACGTGTGGGCGTCGCGCTCCGGCGAGGTGTTCGACTACATCGAGGATCTGGGATCCAAGAACGGCGTGAGCATGGTGCCCGCGCTGTCCGGCACCGCGAAGTACGGCAACTGGTCCACGTTGTCCGACCGTTGGCGCGTCTATCCCGATGCCGTCTCCTTCGTGCGCGGCGGCGAGACGTACGACATGCGCGATGACGGCCAGCCGGTCAACGTGACGCTGGGCGAGCTCGTGTACAACTCCGCCGTGGACAACGGCGCCGAGTTCGTGTTCGAGGCGCGCGCCGAGCAGCTGGTGGGCGACGCGGCAAGCGGCATCACCGGCGTCGTCGCCACCACGAAGGACGGCAAGCACGTGCAGTACAACGCCAAGAAGGGCGTGATCCTGGCCACGGGCGACATCGGCGGCAACCAGGAGATGGTCGACGCGTTCTGCCCCATCTCGAACCGCTCGGACTCCAACTGCTACGCGCCGGCCGGGTTCAACAACGGCGACGGCCTGCTCATGGGCATGTGGGCCGGCGCGGCCATGTCGAAGAGCGAAGCCGCCCCGATGATCCACCAGTTCACGCTGGACACGCTCGAGTTCAACCTGACCTCGTTCATCATGAGCTGGCTTGCCGTGAACGCCAACGGCGAGCGCTACGGCGCCGAGATGCCCTTCGAGCCCATGCTGACGAACGCCCGCATGAACACCCCGGGCAACGTGGCCTGGTCCATCTTCGACTCGGACTACGAGACCTACATCATGCAGCAGCAGCCCGAGCGCTACGATCGCTTCACCGACGGGCTGGACGCCGTCATGGAGAAGTGGCTGGGCAACGGCAAGCTGATCAAGGCCGACACGCTGGATGACCTGGCCAAGCAGCTGGACATCCCGGCCGACACGTTCAAGGCCACCGTCGAGCGCTACAACAGCATGGCCGAGGCCGGCGAGGACGTCGACTTCGACGTGCCCGCGCAGTGGCTCGCGCCCGTGAAGACCGCGCCGTTCTACGCCACGAAGAACGTGTGCTCCACGCTGACCATCCCCTTCGGCCTCCACGTGAACGCCGACTCCCAGGTGCTCACCGCCGAGGACGAGCCGATTCCCGGCCTGTTCGCCATCGGCAACGTGCAGGGCGACTTCTTCGGCAAGGACTACCCGGTGCACTGCCCCGGCGTCAGCCACGGCCGCTGCGTGACGTTCGGCCAGCTGGTCGGCGAAGCGTGCGCCAAGGACACGACCATCGGCGAGCTCGACTTCGCCTAAGCGCGAGCGACCGACCCACGAAGGCGGGACCCCTCCCTCTTCCGCCTTCTTCTCGATGCGGCCGTCCTCCGGGGCGGCCGCGGTCGTTTCGCGACCCACAGGGTTCCCGCCGATACCGGAGGCTCTTGTCAGCCGATCGCCGCCAGCTCCAGCCGCAAGCACAGCCAGCGCTCGCCTCCGCGCTGTTCCAGGCACGCGTCCAGCGTACCGCCCATCTGCCCGACCAGCGAGCGCGCGATGGCCAGCCCCAGGCCCGACCGCTCGCCCGAGCGCGCCGCGTCGGCGGTGTAGAAGGGCTCGAACAGCCGATCGACCTCGCAGGAGAACGCCGCGTCGACATCGTTCGCGAACGTCACCGTCACGCGACCGCCGACCGACTCCCCCACCTCCACGTCGAAGGTCGAGCGCGCGTACTTGCCGGCGTTGTGCACGAGGTTCTCCACCACCCGCTCCAGCGCGCCCTCGTCGCCCCGCACGCGAACCGGCCGGTCGGGCACGCGCAGGCGCACTTCCAAACCGCGCTCCTCGAACAGCCGGTAGCGCCCCGCCACCGACTCGCGCACCAAACGGCCCGCCTCCACCGGCTCGCACGCCAGCGGCGCATCCTCGTTGCGTGCCTGTGACAGCTCGTAGAACTGCGCGATCAGCCGCTGCAGCGCGTCGGCTTTGCGGCGCACCGTGGCAAGCGACGCGCGCGTATCGGCGTCCATGCCCTCTTCATCCAGAAGCGCCAAGTACCCCACGATAGCCGTCAGCGGCGTGCGGAGGTCGTGGCTGATGGATTCCACCTGGGCCTTCAGCTCGGCCTCGTGGCGCGCGTACGCAACCCCCTGCTCGCGCACGGCCGCAAGCGCCTGGTTCACGGTGCCCAGCAGCGCCTCCAAGTCCTTGTCGGGCTGCGGCAGCTTCACGATGCGGTTGTCCTCGAGGCCGCGCACGATTTCGGCCAGCTCGCCGTTCGCCCGCCGAAGCGAGCGCTTGAGCAGCGCACAGCGCACAGCGAAGAACACCGCCGATCCCAGCGCCAGAACCGCCACCGCCCCGAGGACTGCCGTCATTGCCGCATCCTTTCCCGTCGCGCCCCTACAGCTCCGTCTTGCTTGCGCGCCACAGACCCGCGATGCCGAACACCGCTACGCCTGCGAACCCCGCGATCAGGCACTTCGCCAAACCCGCCGGCGTGTCCCACAGAAACTCGGCCAGGCCGCTCTGGTTGATGGCCACCTCGTTGGAGAAGAAGTTGTACGGCAACCAGCTGGCCAGCGCGCCAACCGGCTCCACGACCATTCCCACCGCGTGCAGCGCCGAAGGCACGATGGCCACGATGGCCAACCACACCAGAAACGCAGCGCTCGTCTTCGGCAGCACGGAGCACACCGCAACGCCCAGCACAACGCAGGCGACGGTGAACGGCAGCGCCGCCGCCACGCCCTTGAGCAGGATGGACACCGCGTCCGCGGGCCCCTCCAGCAGCAGCACGGCGCTGCCCACGTACACCGCCAGGATCACCGTCATGCTGGCCAGCCCCAGCCCCGTGGACACAAGGCACTTGCCCACGAACAGATCGCGTCGCGAGCAGCCGTCCGCGACGGCGTTCTTGAACGTGCCGTCCTTCCTATCGTCGGCGAACAGCACCCAGACGAGCAGCCCCGCCAGCAGAAACAGCGAGGGCAGCATCGAGATCAGATTGCTGAGCGAGAACCGCACGGTGGCGTAGGGGAAGTCGGGCGTGCTCGCCATCGCCCACAGCAATACGCTCGATGCCAGCACGATGGCGCACGGCACGCCGGTGAACAGGTACAGCTCCCGGCCGTGCACGATGCGGTAGAGTTCGCTCTTCATGTAGTTCAGCATCATGCGACCCCCTTCTCCTTCAGCTCGAGATAGTACTGCTCGAGCGACATCTTCCTGCGCTCCAGCTTGGACACGTCCATGCCCGCTCGGGCTGCCAGGCCGCTGTACGCCTCGATGCCCGCCGCCGGGTCGAAGATGCGCACGGTGCCGTCCAGCAGCACCAGGTAGCGCTCATGACGCAGCTCCTTCTCCAGCAGCGCGGTGAAGCGCGCGGCATCCGACACGGCGATGTCCACGTAGTCGGCGCACCGCTCTTGCAGCGTGCGCGCGCTCACCTGCTCCACCACGCAACCCCGTTTCAGGAACGCGTAGGTCGTGGCCATCTGCTCGAGCTCCGCCAAGTGGTGGCTCGATATCACGATGGTAATGCCCTTGTCGCGGTTGAGCCCTTGGAGGAACGCGCGCATCTCCACGATGCCGCTGGGGTCGAGGCCGTTCGTGGGCTCGTCGAGGATCAGCACCTCCGGCTCGCCCAAAAGAGCCATCGCCAAACCAAGACGCTGCTTCATGCCCAGGGACAGCGTGCGGCAGCGCCGATCCTTCGCATACGCCAGCCCCACGGTGTCCAGCACGCGCGCCACCGCGTCCTTGCCCGGCACGCCCTTGCGTATGCGGCAGCATTCCAGGTTCTTCTCCACGCTCAAACCCGGGTAGAAGCCGGGGCTCTCGATGATGGAGCCGATGCGCGTGCGCTGGCGCTCCAACTCGCGCGGCTCGTGCGCGCCGAACAGGCGCACCTCGCCCTCCGTGGGAAACGCCAGCCCGCACAGCAGCTTGAACAGCGTCGTCTTGCCCGCGCCGTTGTCGCCCACCACGCCGAATATGTCGCCGCGGCGGACGCTCACGTCCGCGTCGTACAGCGCGCAGACGTCCCCGCCGTAGCGTTTCGTCAGCCCCCTCGTCTCGATCACCGTGTCCATGGAATCGTTTCTCCCTTTCTTCCGCTTGCCTTGTCGTCTTGGGGAAACGATACGATGCAGCCTGGAAATAAGTCCTCAAGAAAGGTTAAGGAAAGCGTAAAGGCCCGCATCATGCCAGCTTGAAGCCGATGCCCCACACGGTTTTGATGTAGTCGCCCGCCCCTCCGGCCGCCGCCAGCTTCTTGCGGATGTTGCTGACATGCACGTTGACGGCGTTCTGCTCGCCGTAATAGCCGTTTTTCCACACCAGCTCGTACAGCAGCTCGCGCGAGAACACCTTGTCGGGCGAACGCATGAGCACGTGCAGGATGTCGAACTCGTGCGCGGTCAGCGCCACCTCGGCATCCCCGAGCGTCACGCGGCGGCGCGCGACGTCAAGCCGCAGATCGCGATGGACGTGCACCTCGTCGTCGGGGCAGACGCCGCCCGAGCCCGCAGCCGTCGTCGCCCCCGCAGCGCGGCGCAGCACCGCATGAATGCGCGCGGCCACCTCGTCGGGGTCGAAGGGCTTCGTCACGTAGTCGTCCGCGCCGGCCGCGAGCATGCCCACCTTGTCGGCCGAGCCCGCCTTCGCCGACACCACGATCACCGGCACGCGCGATTCCAGCTCGTCGCGCATGCACGCCATCAACGTCGGCCCATCCATGCCCGGCAGCATCATATCGAGCAAGATCAGATCGAACGCCGCGCGTTCCATCTGCAGCAGCGCTTCGGTGCCCGAATACGCCTGCACGCAGCCGAATCCCTCGCGCGCCGCGATCTTCGCCAGCAGCGCGTTGATATCCGCGTCGTCCTCTACGACGAGAATGGTGCGCTCGCCCACAGCCTGCCCCTTCCGGCGCCGTCCTTCCGTAACCGTTTCAGGATACCCGAAAGGGAACCGCACGGCCACGGAGAGCCCGCGACGCGCTATCATAGCTGCGACTGAACGAAAGGAACGACTCATGACCACCGATAACGCCTGCACGCAACGCCCCTTCGACCGCGAAGCGCTCGGTCGCCGCGCGCTGGAGCTGCACGGCATGAAGTACAACTGCGCCCAGGCGGTCGCCTGCACGCTCGCCCCGCTGATCGGCGCCGACGAGGAGCTGTGCTTCCGCGCTGCCGAGGGACTGGGCGGCGGCATGGGCGGCCTCACCGAAACCTGCGGAGCCGTATCGGGCGCCGCCATGGCCATCGGCCTGGCGAACAGCAACGGACGAGACGACCGCACCAGCAAACAGGCGACGTACCGCATCGTGCGGAAGCTCGTGAGCGATTTCCGCGAGCAAAACGGCTCCACCCTGTGCCCCGAGCTCAAGGGGATCAAGACCAAGCAGCCCCTGCGCAGCTGCGACGGCTGCATCGTCGACGCGCTCCAGCTGGCTGCGGACGCCCTGGCCGGCCTCCCCGCCGACAAACCGCTCGACGCGTAGCCGGACGATGCACGCGGTTCGCGTCGTCCGACGAAACGGCGCGCTCGGCGAACGGGCCATCCGGTATCATGGAGGAGATCGAAACGAAACGCACGCGGAAAGAAGGCGGTCCACATGTCCCCCATCGCTTCCAACGTCAAGTTGACTAAGACCCTCCGGACGGTCGCGCTCCTCGCCGCCATCGCGCTCGCAGCCGCCCTCGGCGCCTGCTCTGCTCCGCCCGCGCAAGAAAAGGCGCAGCAAGCGCAGCCGGAGCCGCTCGTCGTGAACGACACGCCGGCGCCCCCGGTGCCCGACCCCGAGTATATCCTCGTCATCGGCGACGACTCCTGGGAAGAGTACACGCCGGGCCACGCCGACCTCATGATGCTCATGCGCCTCGATTTCGAGAAGCATCTGATCACGCTCGTCAGCGTGCCTCGCGATACCGCCTACGTTTTCCCTGACGGCAACACCGCGAAGCTCAACCAGATGCTGACCAACGCCGGTCCCGAAGCGCAGTGCCAAGCCGTGTCCGACGTCGTCGGCGTGGACGTCTCGCAGTACGTGGTGGTCGGCTTCGACGGGCTGCAGAGCATCGTGGAGCATTTCGGCGGCCTCGACGTGGACCTGCCCTACGGGCTGACGTACAACTTCTACACGAAGGACCATCCCGACGAGGCGTACGAAGCCGGGCCGCAGACGCTCACGCCGTGGCGCGCCATGGCGCTGTCACGTGCGCGCACCGGCTACGGCGACACCGGCTACCAGCAGGAGATGATCCGGCAGGTGGTGGATCGCCAGATGATGACGCGGTTCATCGAGCTGGCGTACGACGACCCTGCGCAGACCGGCGCCCTGTTGACGCTTCTGCAGGGCTTCGTGGAAACGAACGTGCCGCTCGATGACCAGCTGGCCTGGGCGGACGAGCTGGCAAGCGGCGACGAGATCACCGTGCACAGCACCACCGGCCCCTACTACGGCGATTTCCTGGAGGAAGCCGGCGGCCTATGGCTCGTGCCCGAAAGCCGCGAGGAATGGAAAGCCGTCATGAAGGCCGTCGACGCTGGCGAGGATCCAGCCCCCGCCGTGAGCGTCTGGAGCGCCGAGACGGAATCCCCGGAAGCCCCCGTCAGCGTCACCACGGTGATCGACCTGGGGTAAATCTCCTCTCGACAAGATAAAAACATCTGCCCGATACCTGGATGAGCCTTGCGTAACGCCCTGCTCGGCAGGGTTCGCTTATGCTACGATGAGGTTCAGAGAAAGGACGGCATGCATGCCCATCAACAAGGCGGTTCTTGCCGCGTTCAAGGCGGCAACACGGCTTCGGCCCGACATCAGGGAGTTCTACAAAACGCAGCGCCTCGCCGAGGACGTCAGCGCCAAGCTCGTGCTGCCCAACCCCCGCTGCCGCATCGACGAGGCTTTCGCCACGATGCCCGACGGCTTCGAGGTGCCGCTGCGCGTGTTCACGCCGCTCGACTTCGATTTCTCGCTGGCCGAGGGGCTGAAGGTATCCGAGGACTCGCGCGGCACCGTCCTGTTCTTCCACGGCGGCGGCTGGGTGAACGGCACGGTTGACTTCTACATCGACGCGTGCACCACCATGGCCATACAACTGGAGCGGCGCGTGGTGTCGGTCGACTACCGGCGTGCACCCGAACACCGCTTCCCCCAGGCGGCCGAGGACTGCTACGAGGTGGCGCGCCAGCTGTACGCGGGCACGCTGCTGGAGGATGTCGACCCCGAGAACGTGGTGCTGTTCGGCGACAGCGCGGGCGGCAACCTGGCGGCAGTGCTGTCGCTCATGGCGCGCGACCGCGGCGACTTCCAGCCGCGCACGCAGATGCTGCTGTACCCCGTCACGTATAACGACCACGACCCGTTCACGTCGTGGTTCGACTCGGTGCGCGAGAACGGCGAGGACTACCTGCTCACCTGGCGCGACATCGAGGGCTACATGGACCTGTACCGCTCGGCGCCCGCCGATTTCGACGACCCCTACTTCGCGCCGCTGCTCGACCCCGACCTGTCGCGGCAACCGCGCACGCTGGTCATCAGCGCCGAGTACTGCCCGTTGCGCGACGAGGGAGAAGCGTACGCGGCGCGGTTGGAGCTGGAAGGCGACCAGGAGGTGCAGTGCTACCGCATGCTCGACGCCGTGCACGGCTACCTTCTGTATCCGTCGGTGCTCAGCCTGGTCAAGGACACGTACCGCATCATCAAGCATTTCTTGGACGGCGACGATCTCACGCAGGAGGGCGAACCCGCATGGCTCGGGATACTTGGTACCGACTAGACAACGTCGGCAAGTTCTACTCGTCCCAGGCGGGCAGCTCGGCCCAGACGGTGTTCCGCTACGCAGCCACCATGCAAGACGATGTGGATCCCGCTGCGCTGCAGCATGCCCTCGAGAAGACGGCAGGCGTCTTCCCCAACTTCAACGTCTGCCTGCGCAGCGGCATGTTCTGGCACTACCTTGAACAGTCCGCCCAGGTCCCCGTCGTGCAGCAGGAGAACCTCCCCATCTGCTACGGACTGCACGTCCACGCGAAAAGCGTGCTGTTCCGCGTCAGCTACCACGCCGCGCGCATCAACCTCGAGGTGTCGCACATCGTGTCCGACGGGCGGGGCTCGCTCAGCTTCTTCAAGGCCCTGCTGCACGCCTACATCGAGGAGCGCTACGGCGTGAAGGGCGTGCCCGCAGAATACGACGGCTCAGACCACCAGAAGTCCGAGAACAGCTTCGACAAATACTTCGAACGCGACAAAGCCGCCGCAACGCGGGCACCGAAGGTATACCGGCTGAAAGGCTGGCGCGACGAGGCCGATCCCACGTTCTTCGAGTACCACCTCCCCGCGAAGCGCGTGCTCGCCCTGGCGCGCAGCTGGGACGTAGGCGTGACCGCGCTCGTGATCGCCGTCATCATGTGCGCCATCCGCGCCGAAATGCCGCGCCGCGACCGCAGCCGCGCCATCCGCATGGACGTGCCGGTCGACCTGCGCCAGTTCTTCAAATCCACCACCGTCAAGAACTTCTTCGGGCTGGCGTTCGTATCCTACGTGCCCGGCGACGAGGACGAGCCGGTGGAGACGATCGCCCGCATCGTGCAGGATCAGCTGAAAACCGCCACGCAGGCCGAAGAGCTCAAGAGCCGCATGAACCGCATGATCGCGCTGGAGAAGAACCCGCTTCTGCGCCTGGCGCCGCTGTTCGCGAAGGACTTCATCCTAGGGCTGGCGAACCGCCTTGCCGCGCGCGACGTGACCACCACCATGTCGAACCTCGGCCCCATCCGCATCGACGAACGCCTGGCCCCCTACATCCGCGACGTCAACATCCTGACCTCCACCACCGGCCTGAACTTCCTGATGTGCGCGTTCGGCGACGATCTGAGCATCGGCATCTCCACGGTGTACTCGAACCCGGACGTCATCAAGAACATCTGCAGGTTCTTCTCCGGCCAAGGCATCGAGGGGCGCATCAACATCAACAAGACAAAAGAAGAGGTGGCGGAAGACCGTCTTGAAGCCAAGATCGAGGCCTCGGTGAAGCGCTGGGGAGGGCAAACCCCCGCACGCGAAGGCGCGAGCGCGAAGAGCGAGGCGCCGGCGCACAACGAGACGGACGCGAGGGAGGACGACGGCCGATGAAACGATGCGAGAAATGCGGCGTGCAGTTCTCGGGCGACCTCGACCGGTGCCCGTTGTGCCAAGCCGAGCTTTCGGGCGACGCGTCGCCCGCGGTGTTCCCGCGCAACGAGGTGCGCAAGTCGGGCGCCATCGCGCTGGCGGTGCTGGCGTTCGCCACGGGGGCGTGCTTGCTGGTGATGCTGTTCTTGGGTCATCTGCTCCAGCTTCCGGGCGACATCGTGGTCACAGTCTGCGTCGGCCTCGTGGTGAACTACCTGTTCGTGCGCAACATCCTCACGCACACGCCCGACTTCCTGCGCGTCGTGGCGCGCTACTTCCTCGTGCTGCTGGCCATCGCCGCCATCTGGTTCCTCGTTTCGCGCAACCCGGTGGTCACCACCTTCGTCATACCCGGCATCTGCCTGGTGGCGCTCGTGTTCGACGGCGTGCTGCTGGCGGTGTTCCGCGGCACGTTCGTCTCGGGCTACGCGAAGTACCTGCTGTTCGACGTGGGGCTGGGCCTCATCCCGCTGGCGCTGCAGGCGCTGGGGCTCACTACGTGGGACGTCCCCTCGCTCGTGAGCGCGCTCACCGCCAGCGTGTTCCTGCTTGGGCTCGTGGTATTCGCGCGCAAGCAGCTGACAGCCGAAATCCGCAAGCTGTTCTCGGCGTAGGAACGTAAGCGCGAAAACGCCCGACCCCGCAGGGGATCGGGCGCCGATCGGTTCCGCTCGAGCAATGATGCGCGGCCGATGCAGGCTTACAGCTTGCCCACCAGGTCGATGCCCGGATGGAGCACCTCGGAGCCCGGCACCCAGCGCGCGGGGCACACGGAGTCGCCGTGCTCGGCCACGAACTGGCTGGCCTGCACGCGGCGCAGCAACTCGGCGGCGTTACGGCCGATGTTGCCGGCGTTCACCTCGTAGCACACGATCTTGCCCTCGGGATTCACGATGAAGCTGCCGCGCTCGGCCACACCCTCCTCCTCGATGTACACGTCGAAGATGTCGGCCAGCTTGTGCGTGGGGTCGGCCAGCATCGGATACGGCAGGTTTTTGATGTTCTCGGACGCGTCGTGCCAGGCCTTGTGCGCGAAATGCGTATCGCACGACACCGCGTAGATCTCGCAGTTCGCCTCCTGGAACTTGTCGTACAGCGCGCCGAGGTCTTCCAGCTCCGTCGGGCACACGAACGTGAAGTCGGCCGGGTAGAAGAAGAACACGCTCCACTTCCCCAGCACGTCGTCCTTCGTCACCGTTTCGAAGTCGTCGTTATGGAACGCCTGGACGGTGAAGTCGTCGATTTCCTTGTTGATCATGGACATGGTTGCTGCTCCTATCTCTTGAAGACGCTTCCGGCGGGATCCGTCTTCGCCAAGTTGTTATCCAAAGCGAACTTTCTCATAATTGCTACTCACAAGCTATCGTATTCTAACGTCTCCGGACAATCTCCAAAAGCACGCCGGCTCTCCGAGGCCGTCCGATGGAAGGTTTGTCATATTCTCGACAAGTTTCGCCCGCCCGAAGCGCGGCGATGGCATACTAAGCCGGCTTCGCGAGAAACCCGCGCGGCAAAGAGCGCTCCTCTCGCCGCAATCCGATACTCCCCGTCCCGAAGGAACCATCCATCCTATGAAGAAAAGCCTGCTCGCCCTTGCCACCGGATCGTTCGCGCTCGGGTTCGCCGAATTCGTGATGATGGGCATCCTGCCCGCGACGGCTACGGGGTTGCGCGTCAGCGTGCCCGATGCCGGCGATTTCATCTCCGCCTACGCGTTGGGCGTGTGTGCGGGCACTCTGTTCCTCGTGTTCGGACGGCGCGTGCCGCCGAAACGGCTGCTGCTGGGGTTCGTCGCGCTCGTGGCCGTCGGCAACGCCGCGGCCGCCTGCGCGCCGAGCGCCGAAGCGCTGGTTGCGGCGCGCTTCGTGTCGGGACTGCCGCACGGCGCGTTCTTCGGCACCGCCACCATCGTGGCGCGCGAGCTGGCCGACCCCGGCCGCGAAGGCCAAGCCGTGTCCATCATGGTGCTGGGACAGACCGTGGCGAACATGGTCGGCGTGCCCGGCGGCACGCTGCTGGCAGCCCTTTTGTCGTGGCGCGCGACGTTTTTGTTCGTCGCCGTATGGGCCGTCGGCTCGCTTTTGCTGATCGCGCGCTTCGTGCCCGCCGTACGCCCCATCCCCGACGCGGGGTTGGCCGGCCAGTTCCGCTTCCTAAAGAAGCCGGGTCCGTGGCTGGTCATCGGCGCGGTGTTATTGGGCAACACCGGCATCTTCTGCTGGTGGAGCTACGTCTCGCCGTGGCTGACCGACATAGGCGGCTTCCCGGCCGACGCGCTGCCCGCACTGCTCGTGCTGGCTGGGTTCGGCATGGTGGCCGGGTCGCTCGTGGGCGGACGCCTCACCGACCGCACGTCGCCCGGAAAGATGGCTGCGGCCGGTCAGGCCATCGGCTGCGCTGCGCTGCTGCTCATCTTCCTGTTCTCGGGCACGCCGGCCACCGCGGCGGCGCTCATGTTCCTGTGCGCGTTCGGCATGTTCTTCGTGTCCAGCCCCCAGCAGCTGCTCATGGTGAAGGTGGGCCGCGGCGGAGGCGAGATGATCGGCTCGGCCTGCGTGCAGGTGGCCTTCAATCTGGGCAATGCGTTCGGCGCCATGATCGGCCAAACCGTGCTCAACGCGGGCGCGTCCTATGCCTGGCCGAGCCTGGCGGGCGTCCCCTGCTCGCTCGCCGCCGTCGTGTTGCTTGCCGTGTTCTTCACCAGATTCGAACGCCGCTACCGCCCTTCGACCCGATGATGCCGATCGGCCGCTTCGCCAAAGAGGGTGCTTCCCGAAGGCAGCCATAACGCTTGCTTATCCGGGCATAAGCAAGCGGACGGTTACCGCGCCCCGCGAGCAGGACTACAATAGCGGCGAAAGACGATCTTCGAAAGGAACGCCATGAAAGAGTACGACATCGTCATCGTAGGCGCCGGCCCTGCCGGCGTGAGCGCAGGCATCTACGCCGCAAGCCGCGGGCTCGAAACCCTCATCCTGGAGCAAAAGGCCGTGGGCGGCATCATCGGCGGCGTGTCCACCGTCACCCACTACGCCGGCATCCTCGACGACGAGACGGGCGCCACCTTCGCCCGCCGCCTCGAAGCCCAGGCGTTGGAAGCCGGCATCGAGATCGTCTACGACCAGGTGGAGCGCGCCGCCCTTGCCGGAGAGACTAAGACGGTGTTCACCGGCACGGAATCTTACCGAGCTCCACGCGTCGTCCTCGCGAACGGCAGCACGCCGCGCAAGCTGGGCGTGCCCGGCGAGGCCGAGCTGCAGGGCAAGGGCTGCGGACTGAACGCGGCACGCGATGCGACGACGTACGAAGGCAAAAGCGTCTACGTGATCGGCGGAGCCGACGGAGCCGTGAAGGAAGCGCTCTACCTGGCCCGGTTCGCCCGACAGGTGTCCATCGTCTGCGTGGAAGATGAACTCGCCTGCATCGCGGAATTCCGCCGCAAGACGGCGGCAACGCCGAACATCCAGGTGGTTCCGGCCACGCGCGTGGGAGCGCTGCACGGCGCGGACCGCGTGGAAGCACTCGACCTCGTGTCGTTGGCGGACGGCCGAACGCGCACGGTAGAGGACGACGGCTGCGGCGTGTTCGTCTATGCCGGGTCGGAGCCAAACACCGCCCTCTACGCCGGAGAGCTGCGCCTCGAGAACGGTTTCATTCCCACGAACGAACGCATGGAGACGAGCATCTCGGGCGTGTACGCGGCGGGCGATATCCGCGCGAAGCAGCTGCGCCAGGTAGCCACCGCCGTTTCCGACGGCGCCATCGCCGCCGTCAACGCCGCAACCCTCTAGCGCACGCTCGCCTTCGAAGGCTCCTCGGGTTCCGGCGTGCCTTCGAAGGCACGGTCGACAGGCGCCTCCGGCATGGCGCCGCAGCCCGCGCAGCCGTCGCACGACCCGCCGCACCCCGACACCGCACCGCCTTCGCGCCGCTTGCGCGCTATGCGCCGAACCGCGAGCGCCACGAGGACCGCGACAGCCGCGCCCAGCGCGAGCGTGCCTGCGCCCGCCACGCCGTCCTCCAGCGCAAGGCCCACGCCGCGCATCGCGAACGCCGCCGCCCAGGCCACGGCCAGCTGCCCGAACACCATGCCCAGCGCCCATCTCCCGCCCAGCTCGCGCCTCACCGACGCGATGGCCGCCACGCACGGCGTGTACAGCAGGCAGAACACCAGCAGACCCAGCGCCGCCAGCGGCGTGATGGCCGCCACCAGGCTGGCCGTGCTGCCGAACAGCACCGACAGCGTGGACACGACGCTCTCCTTCGCCATCACGCCCGTCACGAGCGCCGTCGAGATGCGCCAGTCGTCGAAGCCCAGCGGCGCGAACACGGGCGCGATCCAGCCGGCCACCACGGCCAGCATGCTGTCCTGCGAGTCCGCCACCACGTTCAGCCCGAAGTCGAACGTCTGCAAGAACCAGATGACGATCGTTGCCAAGAAGATGATGGTGAACGCCCGCTCCAGGAAGTCCTTCGCCTTCTCCCACAGCATCTGCGCCACGTTGCGCGCGCTGGGCATGCGGTAGTTCGGCAGCTCCATGACGAACGGCACCGCCTCGCCCGAGAACATCGTCGACCGCATGAGCAGCGCCGCCAGCACACCTACCGCGATGCCGCCGAAGTACAGCCCCACCATCACCGCCGCGCCGTTGGCCGGGAAGAACGCCGCCGTGAAGAACGCGTAGATGGGAAGCTTCGCCGAGCAGCTCATGAACGGCGTCAACATTATGGTCATCTTACGGTCGCGCTCGGACGGCAGCGTGCGGCTGGCCATGACCGCCGGCACCGTGCAGCCGAAGCCCACCAGCATGGGAACGATGCTGCGTCCCGACAACCCGATGCGTCGCAGCAGCTTGTCCATCACGAACGCCACGCGCGCCATGTAGCCGGAGTCCTCCAAAAGCGACAGGAAGAAGAACAGGGTGACGATGGTGGGCAGGAAGCTGAGCACGCTGCCCACGCCGTTGAACACACCGTCGATGACGAGCGACTGCAGCACCTCGTTCACGTGCGCCGCCGCAAGCCCCGACGCCACCACGTCCGTGAGCGCGGAGATGGCCGCGTCCAGCAGCTCGGACAGCCACGCCCCCACCACGTTGAACGTGAGCCAGAACACCAGCGCCATGATGGCGACGAACGCGGGGATGGCCGTGAACGGGCCGGTCAGCAGCTTGTCGATGGCCGTGCTGCGCGCATGCTCGCGACTCTCGCCGGGCTTCACCACCGTCCGCTCGCACACCCGCCCGATGAAGCCGAACCGCATGTCGGCGATGGCCGCCGAACGGTCGAGCCCGCGCTCGGCCTCCATCTGGCTGATGATGTGCTCGAGCGCGTCCTTCTCGTTCTGGTCGAGGTCGAGCCGCTCCAGCACCAATCGGTCGCCCTCGGCCAGCTTGCTCGCGGCGAACCGCGGCGGGATCCCCGCGCGCTCGGCATGGTCCTCGATGAGCGCCATGATGCCGTGCAGGCACCGGTGCACGGCGCCGTCGTGCTCGTCGGGTGCGCAGAAGTCCTGGCGCACGGGCGGCTCCTGGAACCGCGCCACGTGCAGCGCGTGGTCCACCAGCTCTCCGATGCCCTCGTTCTTGGACGCCGAGATGGGAACGACGGGGATGCCCAGCAGCTTCTCCATCTCGTTCACGTCGATGGTGCCGCCGTTGCCCTCCACCTCGTCCATCATGTTGAGCGCCAGCACCATGGGCATTCCCAGCTCCATGAGCTGCATCGTCAGGTACAGGTTGCGCTCCACGTTCGTGGCGTCCACGATGTTGATGATGCCGCGCGGCTTCTCGTCCAGCAGGAAGCGGCGGGTGACCACCTCTTCGCTGGAGTACGGCGACATGGAGTAGATGCCCGGCAAGTCGGTGACGCATGCCTCAGGATGCCCCTTGATGCAGCCGTCCTTGCGGTCCACCGTGACGCCGGGGAAGTTGCCCACGTGCTGGTTCGACCCGGTCAGCTGGTTGAACAGCGTGGTCTTGCCGCAGTTCTGGTTGCCCACGAGCGCGAACGTGAGCGGTGTGCCCTCGGGCAGGGGGTTCTCCTCGGAGCGGTCATGGAACTTGCCGCCCTCGCCGAGGCCGGGATGCGGGACGGGCTTGCCGAGCGGGCGGCTCTCCTGCGCGTCGGCCGCGTCGCGCATGTCGACGATCTCGATCTTGCGCGCATCGTCGCGCCTGAGCGTTAGCTCGTAGCTATGGATGCGCACCTCCAGCGGGTCGCCCATAGGGGCATGCTTCACCATGGTCACGTCGACCAGCGGGATGATGCCCATGTCCAGGAAGTGCTGTCGAAGCGACCCCTCGCCGCCCACGGCGGCCACGGTCGCGGTTTTCCCGATGGGAAGATCGTTCAGAGTTGTCAACGCCCGTCTCCTCGCAACGGCCGGGCAACCCCCTCGCCCTGCCGCTTTGCTCGCTTACAGTCCGAAGCACATGGTACCGCGAAACAACCCGTGACGCACGAAAAAGTTTCCCATGGTGAACGATTGACGCACCGAACCGCCGGGCACGTGCAGCTTCCCGGCGATATTTCAGGTAGAACATTCGCGTTGGATCGACCGGCAGCATGCTCTTCGCCATCTTGAGCGCACGTCGAAGCCGTCTCGGCGCCCCACTGCCCGACCGCTTCGGCGAAGTTCCCGACTTATGCGCACCTCTGCCATGAAAAGGGGGCAAAACGACAATGTAGGCGAGTTATGCGCACATGGCAGGAAGCCTGGATTCGCCGCTGCGGACGCTTAGAAAACCGTGCAGCCCTCTGAACAGGCGTTTCTCCACCCCTTCATCCCGCGTGGCCAAACTCGGCCCCGCAAAAGCGCGCGAAACGCGGGAATAGGTGTGGCAGAAGTGCGCATAAGTCGGGGACTTGGTGGTTTTCGGGCCTTTTCGATGGCAGAAGCCTTGCAGCGGAGACGCGCAGCTGGCGCCGGCAGGAAAACCCTCCGGCTGACGCCGCACGGGATCCTTCGACTCCGGCCTACGGCCTGCGCTCAGGATGACAACCTGAACCCTACATCCTGCGGGCGGGACGACAGGACGGGCCGGTGCTCGCCGAGACTGGCTGAGGGGGGGGCTCGCTCGCAGCGCTTCTTCGCGCCAAATGAAAAAGCGGAGGGAAAGGGGGGTTCCCTCCGCTTGCAAGCGCGACGGATAGCCAGACGAGAGGAGCTTCCGCCGCCGGGTAAGCAGAATCGTGATCGAAAGCCTTGCAATGATCGAGGAACCACAGCTTATCCGCTTGGGATCCGCTCGCTCGATCGCTTCGCTTTCGATGGAAGTTATATTAAGCTAACAATTGTCACGACGCAATACGAGTTAGCCAAGGCATACATTTCCTTCACATCTCAGCCGACCGCGCCCTCCACCGCCGAACGCCGCCCCGCCCCACGGGGCCGCCCGGCGCGCACAAAAAAGGGCCGCGCCCCTCTCGGACGCGGCCTTTCCCTGTCGTCACCTGGATCGACGACTTGCAACCTGCGGCGCGGCACAGCGCGACACGGCGCGGCGCCGACAGCGACTATTCGGCCCAGTCGTGGATGACGGCCTCGATGTTGTTGCCCTCGGGATCGAGGACGAACGCGGCGTAGTAGCCCGGATGATAGTCGCGCGGACCCGGAGCCCCGTTGTCCGTGCCGCCGGCGGCCAGCGCCGCCTCGTAGAACGCATCCACGGCAGCGGCATCGGCGGCGCGCAGCGCGACATGCGTCGGAACGGCTTCAGCGCCCTCGGGCAGCGGCGCCACCCACACGTCGCCCGGCTCGCCCTCCACCAGAAGCTGCATGCCGCCGGGATACTCGATGCCGCGCGCATACCCCAGCGGGGCGAGCGCGGCCTCGTAGAACGCCTTCGCCTGCTCGACGTCCTTCACCTTGATGCTCACATGGTCGATCATAGCGTGCTCCTTTTCTCTAGCCGTTCTGCGTGCTCAGCTCTTCGAGATTGCCCTCCAACGGCAACGGGCCGTCCATCTCCTCGTCTTCCGCAGCCTCCATGCCGGCAACGTCCTCGTGGCCGGGCAGGATCATGTTCAGCACGATGCCAACCACCGAGCCCACCGCCAGACCCGACAGAGAGATGACGATGCCGCCCACCGGCACCACGATGGCCCCGGCAGCGCTATAGGCGATGCCCAGCGACAGCACCAGGATCAGCGCGGTGATCAGCACGTTGCGGCTCTTCATGAAGTCGACGTGGTTCTCCACGAGATTGCGGATGCCCACGGCCGAAATCATGCCGTACAGCACGAGCGACACGCCGCCGATGACGCAGGCCGGCATGGCCGCGATGACGGCCGCGAACTTCGGGCAGAACGAGAACGCGATGGCGAAGCAGGCAGCGATGCGGATGACGCGCGGGTCGAACACCCTGGTCAGCGCCAGCACGCCCGTGTTCTCGCCGTAGGTGGTGTTGGCAGGGGCGCCGAACAGCGACGCGAGGATGGTGGCCAGGCCGTCGCCCAGCAGCGTGCGATGTAGGCCGGGCTCGGCGATGTAGTTGCGGTTGCAGGTCGAGCTGATGGCCGACACGTCGCCGATATGCTCGATCATCGTGGCGAACGCCAGCGGCATGATGGTGATGACGGCCGTGATGGCCAGCCCTGCATCGAAGTTCGCACCGAAGATCGAAAACACCGTCTGATCCCAGGCGAACGGCAAGCCGATCCACGCCGCCTCGGCCACGCCCGTAAAGTCCACCTGTCCCGAGACCGCAGCCACGAGGTACGCTCCGATCACGCCCAAGAGGATGGGAATGATCTTGACCATGCCCTTGCCCCAGATGTTGGCGATGACGATGATGGCGATGGCCACCAATGCGATGGGCCAGTTCGTGGACGCGTTCGTGATGGCCGAGCTGGCCAGGATGAGCCCGATGGAGATGACGATGGAACCGGTGACCACGGGCGGAAAGAAACGCATGACCCGCGTGGCGCCGAACACTTTGAACAGCGCCGACAACACGAGGTACAGAAGGCCCGCGCACGCCACGCCCAGGCAGGCGTACGGCAGCAGATCGGCCTCGCCGTTCGGCGCGATGGCCGCATAGCCCGCGATGAACGCGAACGACGAGCCCAGGAACGCGGGCACTTTGCCCTTCGAGACGAAATGGAACAGCAGCGTGCCCAGGCCCGCGAACAACAGCGTCGCGGAAACGGACAGGCCGGTTAGCGTCGGCACCAGGATGGTGGCGCCGAACATGGCGAACATGTGCTGCAGCCCGAACACCGCCATCTTCGGCTTGCCGAGCTTTCGTGCGTCGTAGATCGCTTCCGGGCTGTCTTGAGCCCCCATCGTCGGCGTCGATTTGCTCTCGCTCACGTGATACCCCTTGTCTGTCGAGCCTTCGGCTGATGGCCCGTCCGACCCCTGGAGCACGCGGACCGACCGGTAGTATTTTGCCACAACACGGCCCGCCGTGCGGCATCAATGCCGACGAGTCCCCTTACTTTTCCCGGGACGGCGTTCCCCCGCCGACTTGCCCGACCGCCCTCCGCCTTGCGAGGAGGTCTTTCCAGACGAAGGCTTCGGCTTCGGCCGAGCCTTTCCCGGCCCGCTCGGCCGCGCTTTCGACGGTGCCTTGCCCGAGTCGTTCGGCTTCGACTGCGCCTTCGCGCGCACGTCGGCTCTCGTGCGGGCGCCCTTGCCGCTTACCGCCGGCTTGCGTCCCTTGCCGCCTCCCTCGCCTTGCGGCCGCAGCAGGCATTTCGGCCCGAACCCCACCAGGTCCATGCGCCCGGCGCGGCGCAGAGCCTCCAGCACCAGCTCGCGGTTCTTCGGGTCGCGGTACTGGATGAGCGCGCGCTGCAGGGCTTTCTCGTGCGGGCTCTTCGGCACGTACACCGGCTCCATCGTGCGCGGGTCCACGCCCGTGTAGTACATGGCCGTGGACATGGTGGAGGGCGTCGGGTAGAAATCCTGCACCTGCTCGGGCATGTAGCCAAGATCGCGGCAGTACTCAGCCAGCTCGACGGCCTCGTCCAGCGTGGAGCCCGGATGAGACGACATGAGGTACGGCACCAGGAACTGCTTCATGCCCAGCTGGCGGTTGACCTGCTCGTAGCGCTGCGCGAAGCGCTGATACACCAGGTTGCGCGGCTTGCCCATCACCGACAGCACGGCATCCGACACGTGCTCGGGCGCCACCTTCAGCTGGCCGCTCACGTGGTGGGCGCACAGCTCGTTCAGAAACGCGTCGCCGTGCTCGCGGTCGGCCAGCACGTAGTCGAACCGGATGCCCGAGCGCACGAACACCTTCTTCACGCCGGGCAGCTTGCGCAGACGGCGCAGCAGGCCCAGGTAGTCGGAGTGATCGGCCTTCAGCTGCTTGCAGGGCTCGGGGTACAGGCAGCGCTTGCCCGGGCACGCGCCGTGCTTCAGCTGCTTGGCGCAGGCGGGCGCGCGGAAGTTCGCCGTGGGGCCGCCCACGTCGTGGATGTAGCCCTTGAAGTCGGGCTCCTCGACGATGGCCCGCGCCTCGTCCACCAGCGAGTCGTGGCTGCGCGTCTGCACGATGCGACCCTGGTGGAACGTCAGCGCGCAGAACGAGCACTCCCCGAAACAGCCGCGGTTGCTGGTCAGGCTGAACTTCACCTCGCTGATGGCGGGCACGCCGCCGGCCGCCTCGTACATCGGGTGGTACGTGCGCGCGTACGGCAGTCGGTACACGGCGTCCATCTCGCTTTGCGTAAGCGGCGCGGCGGGAGGGTTCTGCACGACGAACTCGTGGTCGGAATACGGCTCCACGAGGCGCTTGCCAGTGAAGGGATCACTGTTCTCGTACTGCACGGCGAAGCTGCGCGCGTACTCCAGCTTGTCATCCTGCATGGCGGGAAACGACGGCAACGTCACCGCGTCGTACACGTGCTCGAGCGACGCGGCGCGGTATACCGTGCCGTCGATGAACGTGAGGTCCTCGATGGCCAGCCCCGCGTTCAACGCGTCGGCGATCTCGATGATGGAATGCTCCCCCATGCCGTACGACACGAGGTCGGCCCCCGAGTCCAGCAGGATGGAGCGCTTCAGCTTGTCCGACCAGTAGTCGTAGTGCGAAAGCCGCCGCAGGCTGGCCTCGATGCCGCCCAGAATGAGCGGAGTCTTCTTGAACGTGCGCCTGATCAGGTTGCCGTACACCACGGCAGCGTGGTTCGGACGCCGGCCCGCCTCGCCGCCCGGCGAGTACGCGTCGCTGCGTCGACGCTTCTTCGCCACCGTGTAGTGGTTCACCATCGAGTCCATGTTGCCGGCCGATACGAGGAAGGCCAACCGCGGCTCGCCGAACACGGCGACGCTTTCCGGATCGTTCCAATCGGGCTGCGCGATGACGCCCACCTTGTAGCCGTTCGCCTCCAGCAGACGCGTGATGATGGCCATGCCGAACGAAGGATGATCGACGTAGGCGTCGCCCGACACGTATACGAAATCGACCCGATCCCAGCCGCGTTCGAGCATTTCCTCGCGCGTTACCGGCAGAAACGCCGCTTTCATGGCACCAACCCTCCCGTTTAGTATGCGATTCGAGTCTACCTTAAACGAACGGGCCGTCGAAGCACAACGCTTCGACGGCCCAAAATCGCACAACAACGAGAGGGATTCAGCCCTGCATGGGCGGTTGACCGGCGGGCGGCACGTGCGGCGGCTGCTGAGAAGGCGGGCAGCCCGCCGCTCCCGCCAGCTCGAACGGCATGGGGTCGTCCTGGCCGCGCCAAGCCGGCACGTCGAACTGACGCGTCCAGTACCCCAGCGCACGCACGATCATCATCTCAACGAACACGTACATGCCCGCGCTCAGAACACCGCACAGGACTGCGAGCACGAGAACGATGCCGCCCGTGGCGAACACGATGGCCCAGACGGCGGCACCGGGATGCGCCGATTGGATGTTCAGGTTGCCGCCAGTCATCGCGAAGCCGACGAACAGTCCGATAAACACGAGAACGAATATGAGGACGGATGCGACGATGCCGATGGCGATGGCCAGCAGGAGAGCCATGCCGAGAATGCGCAGCAAGCCGCCGAAATCGTGACGGATCATGGCCCAGATCTTACCGAACTGGAACCCCGCGGCCAGGCGGCCGTATATGCTCATGCGCATGGAACCCACCCATGAGAACAGCGTCGCGAAAAACGCCGCCGCAATGATGAGCAGCGAGAATACCATCGTCGACAGCCCGACGAACAGAAACACGCCGCCGTGCCTGCCGCCCGACCATGCGGTACCCAGGCCCATGACGCCGCCCCATACCGCTTCCAGCACCCACGGAGCCAGCATGAACACGAAGCCGATGACCATCGCGAAGAAGCCGCGGCTGTACAGCTTGCCGTCCTCGTTGCCGAAGATGTGCTTCGGCATGGGACCGTGCACGTCCCATGCGATGTCGCGCGCCCATCCGTACAGGTAGCCCAGCACGACCAGCCAGCCGAAGATGGGCACGAAGCTGAGCAACGACAGCAGAATGAGCTTGCCGAACCACCCCGGCGTGTTCTTGATATCCTGCCAAGCAGCGTTGAAGTAACCGGTTTGCATTAGCGACCTTCTTTTCCGTTTGCGTTTGCCACCACTATAAGCGCGCGTATTCCCCAGAATCCGTTTCGTTGCCATTCCGTCAGTAAGACGAAACCCGCTCTCGAATGCCGTCAGACGTTAAGAGACCCCCAGGATCTGGGGGTCTCTTCTACAAGCATGTTCGACGGTCGTAAGACCAACGAAACGGAAGTTACTTGAGGGTGACGGCCGCGCCGGCTTCCTCGAGCTTGGCCTTGATCTCCTCGGCCTTCTCCTTGTTCACGCCCTCCTGGATGGCCTTCGGAGCGCCCTCGACGGCCTCCTTGGCTTCCTTCAGGCCCAGGCCCGTGATCTCACGGACGACCTTGATGACGGCGATCTTGTTGTCGCCGAAGCCCTCGAGCACGACGTCGAAGTCGGTCTTCTCCTCGGCGGCAGCGCCACCCTCGGCCGGAGCGGCAGCGGCCACGGCCACGGGAGCGGCGGCGGAAACGCCAAACGTCTCCTCGATGTCCTTCACCAGTTCGGACGCCTCGAGCAGGGACATCTCCTTGAGGGCCTCGATGATCTCTTCGCGAGTAACAGCCATGTTAGTTTCCTTTCAAAGTGGCCGGGTCTCCCCGACCGGTATGTGTAACGTTCGGTTTAGGCAGCGTTCATCACGCTGCCAGCACTGCGTTTAAGCAGCTTCCTTCTGGTCGGCCACGGCCTTCGTGACCTGAGCGAGACCGCTGGGAACGCCGTTGAGGGCAACAGCGAGGCCGCGGGCGACACCGGAAATGGCGCCGGCGATCTGGGCCAGCAGCTCTTCGCGGGACGGCAGCGACGCGATGGCCTCCACCTGAGCGGCGGACACCTGCTCGCCTTCCATCAGGCCACCCTTGATCTCAAGGTTCTTGTTGGCCTTGGCGAACGTCTTCACGGCCTTGGCGGCCGCGGCGACGTCGTTGCCGGCGAACACGAACGCGCTCGGGCCGGCAAGCATGTCGTCGAGCGTGGGCAGGTTCGACTCCTCCAGAGCGATGTGCATGAGCGTGTTCTTGTACACCTTCAGGCTCGCACCGGATTCGCGAATAGCCGTGCGCAGGGCCTGGATGTCCTTCACGGTAAGACCGCAGTAGTCCACGACCCACATGGCGGAAACGCCATCTAGATCTTCCTTGATCTTGACCAGCGTCTCTTGATTCTTCACGTTGGGCATGTAGTACACCTCCTTCTTTTCAAACTCGGGTTCCGCCCCTCGCGGGTGGGAATCGTCGCTTGAAAACAAGAAACGACCCCCGCCGTCTCGTGACAGCAGGGGTCGTCAAAGCGCGAAACTTATCAGAACCACCTCGGCGGGCCGCATCTCTGCGATTAAACCTTGCGGTGCCAGCTGTCTTGGGCAGCGGAACGAACTAAACAACTTGTCTATTGTACCCCGCCCAAAACGAATGTCAAGCGTTTTCCTTACGCCGCGTCGCCCTTGGCGTCGGCCGTATCCTCGGCCTGCTTCGCGGTTTCCTCGGCCGCCTTCTCGCCGATGTTCGTCTTCGTGTTGCCGATGATCTCCTCGACGGGACTCGTCGGCTCGGCTTCCACGTACTTGAACGCGATGGCGTCGCCTTCCTTGTACCCGACGATCTCGATGAGACCGGGCAACGCGAAGTCGTAGATGCCCTTGTCGCCCTCGAGCGTCACATAGAAGTGCGAGTTGCCTTCCACCACCGCCTGCGCGATGTGGCTAATCGTGCCCTGCGCCTCAAGCGAGCCAGTGTCCACGTTCGAATCGGCCAGCACGCCGTTCGTGGCCAGCAGCGCCTGGTAGGCCTTCTGGCACTCGGCCACCGTGTTGCCCACGGCCACGTTCTGGTAGCGTTGGATGTCCAGCATGGCGAACTGCTTCACCAGTCCCGCGTCGTCCTTGAGCGCCATGAAGTACGTCGGCTGTCCGGACACGTTGATCAACAGCGGGAACGTGGCGCGGTAGCGCAGGTTCTGCACCTGGCCCTCGGCCGACTGCATCGCCGAGTCCTCGGTCGCGCCCGACACCGAGTAGAAGTGCGACTCGGCCGTGCGCTGGTTGATCAGCACGAAGCCCACGATGGAGTTGTCCGCCGTGGCCGAGGTGACGCCCGTGTACACCCACACGTCGTCGTCCTTGGCGATGTAGTTGTACCCCAGGTTGCCGTCGGTGCCCGGCGTGGTCTGCACGACGTTGCGCTGGCCCAGCACGGAGTTCAGCCAGCCGTCCTTGTACTTGCCCGACCAGTTGTACTGCTCAAGCAGCAGGTCGGTGGGATAGGCGTGGTCGACCCATTGCGGCACGTCCTCGATGGCCAGGTCCTGCGTCTCGCCCGTGGTGGCGTCCACCATGACCACGCGCTTGATGGTGGTGCCGCCGAACAGGCCGATGGTGCGCGTCTGCACCGGGCATATCCACCACGGATGGCCGTCGTCGTCGATCTCGAACGACTTCTGGTCGAACATGTAGAACGGATAGCTCAGCTGCACGTGACGGTCGATGTTGCGCACGAGCGGCTCGGACTCCGAGTAGTAGATGGGACTGTCGCCCAGCTTGACGATCTCGGCGTCCTGCGTGGTCATGTTCACCAGGGCGTACGCCGGGATGCCGCCCTCGCGGTTTGTGAACCACTTGAACAGGTCGGCGTAGCCCAGCGGGCTCACGCGCACCGGCGCGCTCTGATAGTTGATCTGGCTGTACAAAGGCGAGATCTCGAACTGGCTGACGTACTCGGGGATGGAGCCCATCTCGCGGTTGCCCAGCAAAATGGCCGAGCTGCGGTCGATGACGGGGATCTCCGAGTAGTTCACCTCTTTGATGTCGTCGGCGAACGTCTCCTCCACCGTCTGCAGCACGTTGGCGTACTTCGCCGCGTTGCCCGGGAAGATCGACAGCGACGCCACGGCGCCCAGCACGCCGACGACGGCCACCAGCACCGGCAGGTACGACGCCCACTTGAAGGCCTTCGCCTTGCCCTCGTTCGGCTCGACCTTGCCCGTGCCGTTCTTGTAGCTGTGCGACTTGCTCCAGAACAGCAGGAACAACGGCAGCAGGATGAACACGGCCACGAACATCCACGTGTCGGTCGAGTGGATGTTGATGGGCGGATGGAACCACCAGTAGGCCGCGAGACCCACGAGGATGATGACGATGGCGGCCACGATGAGCGCGCGCTTGCCCCACGAGGCCATGCGGTCGGCGAACGGGATCTCCACGTTCACGTGCGGCGGCTGAGCGCCGCCTCCCCCGCCTCCGGCGCGTCCTGCCCCGCCCGACGGCGCTTCATGGTCGGCATCGAACCGACCGTCCACGTTTACCCCTGATTGTTTGAGCGCTTCGATCAGCGCATCGAATCCGGATGTCTGTTTCACGGCATCCCTTCCCAAGCGTACCGATAGTTAAAGTATCCAGTATACGACAAAGCGCCCGACCGCTCTTCGCAATCGGGCGCCGACGTTACCTCTTCTTTACAAAAGGCTGCGCAGCACGAACGGCAGGATGCCGCCGTGCTGGTAGTAGCGGCCCTCGGTGGGCGTGTCCACGCGGACGGTCGCCCGGAACGTCGTCGTCTGGCCGTCCGCGCGCTCGGCGGTCACGTCCACCACGCGCGGCTCGGGCAGCCCCTGCGAGAAGTCGATGGGCGCCACCGTGTACAGCTCCGAACCGTCCAGTCCCAGGCTCTCGGCGCTCTCGCCCTCTTGGAACTGCAGCGGCAGGATGCCCATGCCGATGAGGTTCGACCGATGGATACGCTCGAAGCTCTCGGCGAACGCGGCGCGGATGCCCAGAAGCGCCGGGCCCTTCGCCGCCCAGTCGCGCGACGAGCCGCTGCCGTACATCTTGCCGGCCACCACCACGAGCGGCGTTTCCGCAGCCTCGTAGTCCATGGCCGCGTCGAACAGCGGGCGCACCTCGCCGGTGGCGAAGTCGCGCGTCCAGCCGCCCTTCTTCCCCTCGGCCAGCTTGTTCTGCAGCTTCACGTTGGCGAAGGTGCCGCGCATCATCACCTCGTGGTTGCCGCGGCGCGCGCCGTAGGTGTTGAAGTCGGCCGGAGCCACGCCGCGCTCCTCCAGGTAGCGGGCCGCGGGCGAGTCGGCGGCGATGGAGCCCGCCGGCGAGATGTGGTCGGTGGTGATGAAGTCGCCCAGCAGCGCCAGCGCGCGAGCGGCCTCAACGGGCTTCGGCGCGGAGGGCTCGCGCTCCATGCCGTCGAAGTACGGGGCGCGGCGCACGTAGGTGGACGCGTCGTCCCAGCTGAACGTGTCGCTGGGTTCGCTGCCCAGCGCGGCCCAGGCCGCATCGCCGTCGTACAGGCCGCGCGTGCCCTCCTCGTACAGAGAGCGATCCACATGCTGGGCCACCAGCGCGGCGATCTCCTCGTCGCTGGGCCAGATGTCGGCCAAGAGCACCGGGGTGCCGTCGGGGCGCGTTCCCAGCGCGTCGTGCTCGAGGTCCGCGTCCATGGTGCCCGCCAGCGCGTAGGCGATGACCGCGGCGGGAGCCGCCAGGTAGTTCTGCGACACATCGGGCGAGATGCGACCCTCGAAGTTGCGGTTGCCCGACAGCACGCTGGCCAGCTCGATGTCCTCGGCCACCTCGTGCAGCTCGTCCAGGATGGGACCCGAGTTGCCGATGCAGCTCATGCAGCCGAAGCCGCACGTGTAGAAGCCCAGCGCCCGCAGCCCGTCCAGCAGCCCGGCGCGCTCCAGCAGAAGCTCGGTGGCCTTGCTGCCCGGAGCCAGCACGCACTTCACCCAAGGCTGGGGCTTGAGGCCGGCGTCGGCAGCCTTCTTCGCAACGAGGCCCGCGGCCAGCATCATCGAGGGGTCGGTAGCCGTCGTGCAGCTGGTCACCGCCGCGATGGCCAGCGCGCCGTGGGTCAGCTCGTACGCTTCGCCGTCGAGATCGACCGCCACGCGCTTGGACAGGTCGAGGCCGCGCTCGTCGCACACGGAACGGAATCCCTCCTGCACCGCCGACAACGGGATGCGGTCGTGCGGGCGCGACGGGCCGGCCAGCGAGCGCTCCACGGCGCCCAGGTCGAACTCGATCACCTCGGCGTAGGTGCGGGCGGGCGCGTCCGCGTCGTTCCAGAAGCCCTGCGCCTTGGCGTAAGCTTCCACGAGCGCCACCTGCTGCTCGCTGCGGCCGGTCAGACGCAGATACGTCAGCGTCTGCTCGTCCACCGGGAACAGCGTGCAGGTGCTGCCGTACTCGGGCGTCATGTTGGAGATGCACGTGCGCTGCGTGGCGCTGAGCGCGTCGAGGCCCGGGCCGAAGCACTCCACGAAGCAGCCCACCACGCCCTTCGCGCGCAGCATCTGCGCGAACGACAGCGCCACGTCCATGGCTGCCACGCCCTCGCCCAGCTCGCCCGTCAGGCGCACGCCCACCACCTTCGGCACGAGCGTGGTGATGGGCTGGCCGAGCGCAGCCGCTTCGGCCTCGATGCCGCCCACGCCCCAGCCCAGCACGCCGATGCCGTTGGCCGTGGGCGTGTGGCTGTCGGTGCCCACGAGCGTGTCGAAGTACGCCGTGGGAGGCTCGCCGGGCGCGCCGTCGGCCGTCATGGTCACGTGGGCGAACTGCTCGATGTTCAGCTGGTGGCAGATGCCCGCTCCGGGCGGCACGATGCGCACGTTCTCGAATGATTCCTGCGACCACTTCAAGAAGTCGTAGCGTTCCTTGTTGCGCGAGAACTCCAGCTCCATGTTCTGCGCGAGCGCGCCCGCGCAGCCGGCGACGTCGGCGATGACCGAGTGGTCGATCACGAGGTCGCAGGGAATCTGCGGGTTGATCTTCGTCGGATCGCCGCCCAGCTGAGCGCAGGCCTCGCGCATCACGGCGAAGTCCACGAACACGGGCACGCCCGTGAAATCCTGGAACAGCACGCGCGCCGGCGAGAACTCGATCTCGCTGCCCACGACGCCCGCGCGCCCCGCTTCCACGATGCGCGCGGCCAGCTCCTCGGCCGCCTCCGGCGTTTCGGCGTTGCGCAGCACGTTCTCCAGCAGCACCGTCAGCGAGTACGGCAGCTGCTCCGAGCCGGCGACGGCCGAGACCGGATAGTAGGCGTACGTCGTGCCGTTCACGTTCAGCGTCGAAGCGAATCGGCTGTTCTCTTGGCTCATAGGTTCTCCTTACTCCAACGTTTTAGAATGCCGCGATCAGGGCATCGGTGAATTCCGTGCAGCTTGCCGCCGGCTTGGACGAGCCGGTGGCCTTGCGAATGTCGGCGGTCAGGTGCGCGCCCTCCGCGTACACGGCGCGCACCGCGCGGCGGATGCGCTCGGCCGCCTCCGCTTCGCCCAGATGGTCGAGCATCATGGCCGCCGACAGTATCTGGGCGGTGGGGTTGGCCTTGTCTTGCCCCGCGATGTCGGGCGCCGAGCCGTGCACCGCTTCGAACACAGCGTACTCG
The DNA here is from genome assembly GCF_009875595.1 of Eggerthella sp. BIOML-A1. Classification (NCBI taxonomy): domain Bacteria; kingdom Bacillati; phylum Actinomycetota; class Coriobacteriia; order Eggerthellales; family Eggerthellaceae; genus Eggerthella; species Eggerthella sp. BIOML-A1. The sequence continues at coordinate 96,938 of NZ_WWRZ01000005.1, forward strand.
TCGCCGATGTTCGCGCCCGGCGCGATGCCGAGGCCTCCCACGAGACCTGCGGCCAGGTCGCTGGCGATATCTCCGTAGAGGTTCGGGAACACGACCACGTCGAACTGCGCAGGATCCATAACCATGTTCATGCAGAACGCGTCGACGATGCGCTCTTCGAACGCCGCATCTTCGGCGCGCTCTGCGGCAACCTCGCGCGCCGCGCGCAAAAACAAGCCGTCGGTATGCTTCATGATGTTCGCCTTGTGCACGGCGGTCACCTTGCGGCGTCCGTGCCTGCGCGCGTAGTCGAACGCGAAACGCACGATCCGTTCGGACGCCGCCTTCGAGATCGGCTTGACGGAGATGCCGGAATCGGGACGGATAGCGCCCGCGCCCTCTTCCTCGCACAGCGCGATCAGCTTGCGGGCGCCCTCGGAGCCCTCTTCGAACTCGATGCCCGCGTACAGGTCTTCGGAGTTCTCGCGGACGATGACGATATCCACGCCGTCGTAGCGGCCGCCCGCCCCCGGAATGGACAGCACGGGACGCAGGCACGCGTACAGGCCGAGCTCCCGGCGCAACGCCACGTTCACGCTGCGGAATCCCGTGCCCACCGGCGTGGCGACGGGACCCTTGATGGCAACCTTGTTCCGCTTGACCGCCTCGATGGTAGAAGCAGGCAGCGGCGTGCCGTGCTCCTCCACGAGATGCGCCCCCGCCTCGGCCACATCCCAAACGATATCGGCGCCGCTGGCCTCCACCACCCGTTGCATGGCGGCCGACGTCTCCGGGCCGATGCCGTCACCGGGTACGAGGGCCACGGTATGCGATGCCATGTTCTCTCCTTCTGCAATTGTTCGAACGATACCCCTTTGCGCCGCCTTCTAGGTCGACGCGACGAAACGAGCCCGGAAGGCTCGTCGGAATGCCGTGCGCTAGTCCTGCACGTTGTCGATGATTTGCTGCGCACGGCGCTTGAGCGGCCCTTTGCCGTTGGAGGCGTCGAAGGCCATGCGCGCGCCCAGCTCTTTCTTCACGGAAGGTGCCAGCTTGCCCGCCGAAAAGTCGATAACCGACACCAGCATATCCTGGAACTCCAGGTCGCCATGGTAGCACTGGATAGCCTCGTCGATGAGAGGCCACACACGCTCAGAACGGTTCTCCGTCGTAGCGCCCAGCTTGCAGAGGAACCGCATGGCCGCCAAACGCACCGGCCCGCTCTCCTCGTCGAACAACGCGGTTTCGGCTCCGGGAACCGCTTTGTCGCACGTGCGGGAATCGTGGTCGACCATCGTGGTGAGGATATCGAGGCACTCCCAGCGCGTCTGGGCTTCGGGGCGATTCAGCGCGTCGATGACGGCAGCGCCGAACGGGATCATCAAATCGGGATGATCCTTGGCAAAGAAGGAGAGCGCCGCTGCTGCGTTCTGGCGCTCGCGCCTCGACGGACCCGACAGCGCACCCACCAGCTGCTTGAACTTGCGTTCGTTTCCGAATGCCTCTTCGGCGATGTTCCTGGCTCCCTGTGTCTTTTCGCTCACCGCTCGCTCCTCGTCCTCATGTGGGAAAATGTATAGTATTCTCCCTTTCCATTATACCCTCGGCCGCCAAGCGCCCCCGCAGCAAGCGCAGAATTAACATGAGCGAAACCGATAGGCGGCAGCCGAAAACCCGGCAATACGACTGAGCGGACGCAAGCGTGGTCGAATGCGAAAGCGGCAGCCCGAAAGGGCCGCCGCTCAAGGCAGTGTGCGTGTCAGTCGAGGTTATTCCGGCAGCTCGCTGGCCTTGTTGTCGCCCGACTGGAGCTTGCCGATGCCCTCGTCGTACTTCGACTTGATATCCTGGATGCGCTGATCGTACGTGGAGTAGTCGAAGGGCTGTTCCTCGGTGGCGCTGTCGATTTCCGTATACAGGTCGATATAGGAGTTCAGCGCGTCCTTGAGATCGGCCGTGCCGTCGACGTACTCCTTCTGGATATCCTTGAGGGCGTCGGGGACGTTGAGGTTGTTCAGGTCGTCGATAGCCTTGAACGCGTTGTCGGCCTGCGTGCGCATGCCCACCACGTCGCCGCGCGATACCGCATCGGTAAAGCTCTCCAGACGGCTCTTCAGGTCGTCCATAGTTTGGTTGACCTGGGTCATGTACTGACGGTTCTCGGATTGCTGTTGCGCGGCCGCCGTATCCTGCTGCGCGCATCCGCCCAGAGCCGCCACCATCAAGACGCCTGCGAACATGGCGACCAGCACCTTGGCGAATCTCGTATGTTTCATGTCTTACCTGCTCTCTTGCATCGAATCATCGTTGAACTATCGTAGCGGTTCGCCCGCCGTCGCGCCGGGGATGCGACGCGTTCGTATCGGAACGGTTTCCGGGTCCGCAACCTAGCTTGCCGGCTTGTCCGTCGTGCCTCCGGGGTCGGGCGTCGGCGTGGGAGTGGGCGTCGGATCGGGATCCGGCTTCGGCGTCGGATCGGGGGTTGGAGTAGGAGTCGGATCGGGCGTGGGCGTGGGCGTGGGCGTCGGCGTGGGCGTCGGCGTGGGAGTAGGCGTCGGCGCAGGATCGTCCTTGCCCTTGTCGGCGTCCTTGTCCTCGGCGTCCTTCTTCTTCTCGTCATCCTTCTCGTCGTCGGTGTTCGACGAGCTAGCGGACCCTCCCACATGGTAGGTCGGATCGGAGAAGTTCTTGTACGTGGGATCGGCCGCCTGCGGGAACTGCTCGGTCGGCTGGCCGTCGAGCACCGCGCTCATGAAGGTGCGGAACACGTCGCCGGCACCCACACGGGCCGGCAGCGTTTTGACATTCGCGGGATCGCCCAACCAGACGGCCACCGCCATCTGCGGCGTGATGCCACAGAACGTGATGTCCTTGTACTCGGTGGACGTGCCCGTCTTCGCAGCGACCACCTGCCCATTCGGCAGCGCCGCTTCCGTACCCGTACCGTCCGAGCTGTTCACGACGGTCTTCATGACCTCGACAGCCGCATGGGCGACCTCGGGCGAGATGACCTGCTCGCTATGCGTTTTGGAAAGCGAGGCGTCGGGCGTGGTGTTGTCGACGATCACCTCGCCCTTCGAGTTCGTGATGGTGAGGACGGGCGTGGGATCGACGCGCACGCCGCCGTTGGCGATGATGGCGTAGGCGCTGGCCATGTCGAGCATCGTCACGTTCGACTGGCCCAGCGTGAGCGACGGATTAGCCTCGAGCGTCGAGCCGATTCCCATCTTCTTGGCCGTCGCAATCACCTTGTCGATGCCGAGCGCCATCTCAAGGCGCACGAAACCCGTGTTCGACGACTTCGCGAAAGCCCGCTGGATGCTTATGGTACCGTAATTGTTGTTGTCGATGTTCTGCAGGGCGTTGGCTCCCGTGTATCCCGTATTGGGAATAGTGACCGGCGACGAGCAGTCCACCATCGTCTGCGGGCTGATGCCCGCTTCGAGCGCTGCGATGAGCGTGAACACCTTGAACGAGGAGCCGGACGGACGGCCCGGATTGGGAACGCCGCGCTCGCCCGTGGCCAGGTTCAGCTTGTTGTTCTCCCAGTCGTCGCCGCCCACCATCGCCTTAATAAAGCCGGTTTCGGGCTCGATGGCCACGAGCGCGCCGTTGATGGCCGGATCGAGGCTCTCCCGCTTCTCCTTGATGGCGGCCTCGGCGGCCTCCTGAGAGTCGACGTCCAGCGTCGTCTGGATGGTCAGGCCGCCCTTGAAGATCTCGTCCTCGGAGTAGCGGTAGTCGCCGTCGGGATCCATGAGCAGGTCGCGCACGTAGCTGCTGAAATAAGGATACTTCTCCAGGCCATCCACCGTGGTCTCGGTCGGGTTGAGCACGATGCCCTCCGCTTGGGCGGCATCGTGCTCTTCCTGGGTGATGTAGCCGTTCGTCAGCATGCGATCCAGCACGAGGTTGCGACGCGCGAGGCAGTTGTCCTCATGGTCGATGGGATTGTTGTACGTCGGCGACTGCGGAATGCCGATGAGCGCGGCCGCTTCGGCCAGCGTGAGCTCGCTTGCATGCTTCGAGAAGTAGCGCTGCGACGCGGCTTCAATGCCGTAGGCGCCGGAACCGTAGTTGATGGTATTAAGGTACATGAGCAGGATCTCGTCTTTGGAGTACTGTTCCTCCAACTTGACGGAGAGGTACATCTCGCGCACCTTGCGCTTGAACGAGATATCGTTCATCTCGTCGGCCAGGATAGTGTTGCGCACGAGCTGCTGCGTGATGGTGGACGCGCCCTCCTTGCCGGAACCGGTGAGGTTCACGTACACCGCGCGCGCGATGCCCGCGAGGTCGAAACCGCCGTGTTCGTAGAAGCGCTCGTCCTCGGTGGCCACGGTGCCCTCGCGCACGTACTCGCTGATCTGGTCGAGCTCGACGGGGTCGCGGTACTCGACCTGGAAGCGGGCGAGCTCCGTACCGTCCGACGCCAGCATGATCGACGGCAGCGACGAGTTGAGCTGGCCGGCATCGGACACGTCGTAGTCCTCAAGGTCGCCGATCCACGACGAACCGAGGGCGTAGACGCCTGAGAAGCCGGCGACGATCACGGCCAAAAAGACCGTGAACACCGCAAGGAAGCCGATGGAAGGATGTTTTTTCTTGATCCCCGGCCTATTCTTTATAGAACGTGAAGCCACGTGTCACCTCCAAAAAACTCCGCCCATTGTAACATCGGGGGTTAGGCCCCCATGAAACAACACAAGTTTGTTGGAAAAAGGTCATAAGGAGAAATGCCCGGTCGGGAGCTCAAAACGTGGTTGATGCAAGCAGGGTGCAGCGCTTTTTTCTCGGGCGCGGGAGCCCGCTTGCGGTCCGTTGCGCGCGTGCCGCGCCGATTCGAGACGCTCGCAGCGTGCGATCGGCGCGGCGAAGGACGCTCGGGCCTCAGGCGGTGCCCCCGCGCCAAAAGGCGCTGCGCTTATCCCGCAAGCACCGCCTCGTCGGCCGCGAGGGCGTCTTTCGCAAGCGCCAGCTGCGCGCGCACCGCAGCATGGCCCGTGCCGCCCTCGGTGGTGCGTGCCGCGACGATGCTCTCCAGATCGAGCGAGGCCGTGATGTCCTCCTCGAACAGGTCGCTTTCGGCTTTGAAGTCGGCCAGCGTCAAGTCGTCCAAGTCGCAGCCGCGCTGTTCGCACACCAGCACGAGATGCCCCACCACCTCGTGGGCGCGCCTGAACGGCATCCCCTTCTTGGCCAGGTAGTCGGCCACGTCGGTGGCCGCCAGGTAGCCCTTCTTCGCCTGCGCCGTCATGGCCTCGGGCACCACGCGCATCGTCTCGATCATGCCGGCCGCGCACACGAGGCAATCCTCCAGCGTCTTGGCCGCGTCGATGGCGCCCTCCTTGTCCTCCTGGAGGTCCTTGTTGTACGCCAGCGGCAGCGCCTTCATGGTGACCAGCAGCGCCACGAGGTCGCCCACCACGCGGCCCGTCTTGCCGCGGATGAGTTCGGCGAAATCGGGGTTCTTCTTCTGCGGCATGATGGACGAGCCCGTGGAGAACGCGTCGGACAGCTCGATGAACCCGAACTCCGAACTGGACCACAGCACGATCTCCTCGCACAGGCGCGACAGGTGCATGCACGACACGCTGCACGCGTACGACAGGTCCAGCAGGAAGTCGCGGTCGGACACGGCGTCCAGCGAGTTCGGGATCACCCGCGAGAAGCCCAGCTCGGCCGCCGTCATCTGCCGATCGAGCGGGTACGTGGTGCCCGCGAGCGCCGCCGAACCCAGCGGGCTCGCATCGGCCGCCGCGCGCGCAGCCGCCAAACGCTCGAAGTCGCGCGCGAGCATCCACACGTAGGCCAGCATATGGTGCGAGAACAGCACCGGCTGGGCGTGCTGCAGATGGGTGTAGCCGGGCAGGACGACGTCGAAGTGCGCCTCGGCCTGCTGGACGAGCGCCTGGCGCAGCGCCACGTTCGCCGCCATGAGGTCCTCGCAGCGCTGCTTGGCGAACAGGCGCGTGTCGGTGGCCACCTGGTCGTTGCGACTGCGGCCGGTGTGCAGGCGCGCTCCCGCGTCGCCGATGTCGGCTATGAGCGCGCGCTCCACCGACATGTGGATGTCCTCGTCGTTGATGTCGAACGCGAAGTCGCCCGCCTCGATGCGCGCCTTCACGCGGTCGAGCCCCTCGACGATGGCCGCGGCATCGGCGGGCTCGATGACGCCCGCCGACGCCAGCATGCGCGCGTGCGCCTGCGACCCGGCTATGTCCTGCGCATACAGCGCCTTGTCGACCGGCAGCGATGCGCCGAAGCGTTGGGTGAACTCGCTCACGTTCTCGGTGAATCTGCCCGACCACAAAGCCATAGCGTCCCCCTTAAGCCTTCTCGGCAGCGCCCTGCAAGGCCGCTTCCGCTTCTTCGACGACCGCCGCGTTCTCAGCCTCGGCCACCTGCTTCCACACCGGCGTCACGTCCTCGTACGCACCCTTCGTCAACGGGCCGACCTTCTTCTGCGCGTCGAACAGCTCGGCCGGCGCGCCCTCCTGCCGACGGTTCGAGGCCCACGTCTTGGCAGAGAGCGTTTGCAGCTGGATGAAGCCCTTGGCCGCCGCGTGGTCGAACGAGTCGTCCTTGTCGTAGGTGGCCAGCGCGTAATCGTACAGCGAGTAGGCGCTCTTGCGGCCCACCACGGTGCAGGAGCCCTTGTAGAACTTGAGCTTCACCGTGCCGGCCACACAGCGCTGCGTGGAGGCGAGGAACGCGTCGACGGCTTCCTTGAGCGGCGAGAACCACTGGCCGTTGTACACGCACTTCGCCCACTCCTGCTCCATGCCCAGCTTGAAGTGCAGCACCTCGCGCTCCAGCACCAGGTCTTCCAGCGCCTTGTGAGCCTGGATGAGCGACAGCGCGCCCGGCGCCTCGTAGCACTCGCGGCTCTTCACGCCCACCAGCCGGTTCTCGATCATGTCGATGCGGCCGTAGCCGTGCTTGCCGGCGATCTCGTTCAGCGCGTAGATGATACCGAGGAAGCTCTTCTGGCTCCCGTCGATGACGTACGGCAGACCGCGCGCGAACTCGAGCTCCACGTACTGCGGCTCGTCGGGAGCTTCAGTGGGATCGACCGTCATCGTGTAGATGTCCGTCGGCGGCTCCATCCAGGGATCCTCCAGGACGCCGCACTCGATGGCCCGGCCCCACAGGTTATCGTCGATGGAGTACGGCGACTTCTTCGTGGTGGGAACCTCGATGCCGTGCGCCTGGGCCCATTCCATCTCCTCGGAGCGGGTGTGCAGATCCCATTCGCGCACCGGGGCGATAATCTCGATGTCCGGATCAAGCATGAGGATGCTCGCCTCGAAGCGCACCTGGTCGTTGCCCTTGCCCGTGCAGCCGTGCGCGATGTACTTCGCGCCGAACTTGTGCGCCGCGTCCACAAGGTGCTTGGAGATCAGCGGCCGGGACAGCGCGGACACGAGCGGGTACTTGTTCTCGTACAGGGCGTTGGCGGCCAGCGCCTTGGACAGGAAGTCCTGGGCGAACACGTCGCGCATGTCCACGACCAGGCATTCCACGGCGCCGGTTTTCAACGCCTTCTGCTTGATCTTCTCAAGGCCCTCATGCTCCTGCCCCACGTCGCCGACCACGGCGATGACGTCGAGGTTCTTCTCCTCCTGGAGCCACTTGATGCACACGGACGTATCCAGTCCGCCGGAATACGCCAGTACCGCTTTGTCCTTCTGCTGGGTTTGCTGAGTCTGCTGCTGAGCCATGGTAGGGTCCTTCCCCCGTGTTCGGTTGTCGTCGGGATGCCCGGTCATGGTGCGGCTGCGAAGGCGCCTCCCCCGGTGCTCGCCGGGCGGTAGGGGTATGCGCGCGCCCATCGCGGTTCTCACCGCGCAAGGCTGTCGTCGTGCGCACCACGGCTTTTCGTGGTGACAGGCATCAGAGCCGGGCGGCTCGGACGCTGTTGCTTGTACTAAGCGTGGGGATGAGTGCAGGGAGAAAAGCGTCCCCGCCAAGAAATATAGTCGACGACTAGCGTCGTCGCAGTCGGTCGATGGCGCGCTCGACTTCAACGGCAGCCTCAGGGCTCTCCGCCGCGATCATGATCGTGTTGTCGCCGGCCACCGTGCCGAGTGCTCCGCGCAGGCTGGCTTTGTCGAGCGCAGCAGAGACGCCGGCTGCTCCGCCGGAGAACGTCTTCACTACGACCATGTTGCCTGCCACGTGCACCTCTTCAACCAATTCGGATACCATGCGCTGGAGCCGCATTTCCTCAGGGAGAACGTAATAGCCCTCACGAGACTTCACCAGGCCCATGTCCATGATGTCGCGGGAGATCGTGGCTTGAGTGCATTCGTAGCCAGCGGCCTGCAGCTGATTGGCGAGATCGCGCTGCGTCTTGACATTATGTTCGCGAATGATGTCGCGAATGATGTCGTGCCGTTGTTGACGTTTTCTCATGCCCTCGATACTCTCTGTTCCCGTTCAAGAACGATCACATACGGTTCCGATCACAAGTACCTTCGCGGGGTATGCAGAATTGCGCAAGACCCAACGAAAATATGCATTAAATAGTACCCTATCCGTGAGCGTTCCGACCCCAGAATTTCAAAAAGTGCAGAAAGATTTTCGACGATCGTCCTTGCAGTCGTTATCCTGAACGAGCGCAGCGGCCCTGTCATCCCAAGCGAGTCGAAGGATCCCGCAAGGTGCCAACCGTGAGACTTCCTGCTGTCGCCGCTCGGGATCCTTCGACTCCGCGCTTCGCGCCTCGCCCAGGATGACAGCCTACGGCGCCTCGCTCAGGATGACAGCTGCCCTTTCAGGACAACAGCGCCGCAAGCTTCTGCACCAGCACGTCCACGTCCTCCTTCGAACACACCAGCGGAGGTAGGAAGCGCAGCGTGCGCGGGCCGGTGAAGTTGAGCAGCAGGCCCTCGTCCAGGCCGGCCAGCACCACGTCGGGGGCGCTCACGCCCTCGGCGAGGTCGCAGGCCACCATGAGCCCTAGGCCGCGCACCTCTTCCACCTGCGGCAGCGCCGTCAGCTTCTCGCGCAGGTACGCGCCCGTGCGCTCGGCATTGCCGGCGGCGTCCTCGGCGGCAAGCGCCCGCACGGTGGCTTCAGCCGCCGCGACGGCCAGGCAGCTGCCCCCGAAGGTGGAGCCGTGGTCGCCCGGATCGAACGACGCCGCCACCTGGGCGCGCGCAGCGCACATGCCCATGGGGAAGCCCGAGGCGATGCCCTTGGCAATGGTCACCACGTCGGGCGTGACGCCGAAGTGCTGGAACCCGAAGGGATGCGTGCCGCAGCGGTACATGCCGCATTGGATCTCGTCGCACATGAACAGCGCGCCGCACTCGGCGGTGAGGCGGCGCACCGCGGCCAGGAACTCTGCCGTGCACGGATGCACGCCGCTCTCGCCCTGCACGCACTCCACCATGACGGCGCAGATGCCGTCGCCCTGGGAGGCGAACAGCGACTCGAGCGCCTTGATATCGTTGATGGGCGTGCGGACGAAGCCGTCGGGCAGGGGCTGGAACGCCTCCTGCTTGGCGGGCTGCGCCGTGGCGGCCAGCGTGGCCAGCGTGCGGCCGTGGAAGCTGGCGTCGAGCGTGACGATGAGGCGCGGCGCGGCGGCTGCGGCGGCGCGCACGCCGTCCTCGTCGGCACCGGCCGCCTCGGCCGCGGCCATCGCGCGCTTCTTGGCGTGCAGTCGCGCCAGCTTGAAGGCGCATTCGTTCGCCTCGGCGCCCGAGTTCGCGAAGAAGCTCTGCCACGGCGTGCGCTCGCCTTCGTCGACGCACTCGTTCAGCAAGTCGGATACGAGGTGCGCCACCTCGCCGCGATGCTCGATGTAGTAGTAGTTGCTCACATGGACGAGCGTGCTCGCCTGCTCCTCGATAGCCGACACGAGCGCCGGATGGCAGTGGCCCAGGCTCACGGCGCCCACGCCCGACACGAAGTCGAGGTACGTGCGGCCTTCCGAATCCTCCACCTGCATGCCGCGCCCGCGCACGAGCTCCACCGGCTTGCGGGCGTACGTGCCCATCACGTATGCGGATTCAAGCTGCTGTTCCTCGATAAAGCCCATGGTCGTCCTTCTTTCGCTCGCTTAGAAGATCTTGTTGTTCGGCATCGCGCTGACAGCATGCTGGCGATTCTCCAGCAACTTGGAGGCGAAGTTGCCCAAAGGATGGGTGTCGAACGTGCACGACTCCTCCGTGGAGTGCATCGTGGTGCCCACGCCGGTGCTGGTCAGAAGCTCCAGCAGCAGCGAGTGCGGGGTGATGCCGTTGATGATGTGCGCGCGGAACACGCCCGAATCCAGCGCGTGGATGCACGACTTCAGCTTCGGGATCATGCCGGTGGACACGATGTTGTTCTCCACCATGTACTGCGCCTCGAACAGCGTGAGGTTCGAGATGAGCGAATCCTTGTTCTCGAAGTTCTCGTACAGGCCGTCCACGTCGGTGAGGAACACCACCTTGTGCGCGCCGATGGCGGCCGCGATATGGCCCGCCACCATGTCGGCGTTCACGTTGTAGAAGCCGCCGTCCTCGCCCAGCGCCACCGACGCCACGACAGGGATGTAGTCGCCGGCAACGAGATCGTCCAGAAGCGGGCTGTTGATGCGCGTGATGCGGCCCACGCGTCCCAGCTCCGGGCTGGCCTGCTCGGCCACGATGACGCCTGCGTCGGCGCCGCTGACGCCCACGGCGAAGTTGCCGTGCTCGTTGAGGGCCTCCACCAGCTCCTGGTTCACCTTGCCCATGAGCACGGTGCGCACGAGGTCCATGGCCTCGGGCGTGGTGACGCGCTGACCGTCCTTGAACTCCACGGGAAGCTGCAGGAAATCCATGGCCTCGGTGATGGCCTTGCCGCCGCCATGCACGATGACGGGATTCACGCCGACGATCTTCAGCAGCACGATGTCGTTCATCACGTCGGCGCGCAGCTGCTCGTCCACCATGGCCGAGCCGCCGTACTTGATGACGACGGTCTTGCCGGTGATGTTCTTGATCCAGGGAAGCGCTTCAACCAGCACCTCCGCCGCTTTGTTCGCTACGCCCTTCGGGCGGGTGTCCTTCGCGTACTTCATGAGCGATAGTCTCCGTTGATCGTGATGTACTCGTGTGTGAAATCGCATGTCCAAACCGTGGTCCTCGCCTCGCCTGCGCCGAGGTCGACGTCGATGACGATCTCGGGCTGCTCGAAACGGCGCAGCGCCTCGTCCTCGTCGAACGCTTGCGCAAGCCCGCCGCGGCACACCGGCAGGCCCATGATGTCGATGGACGCATCCTCCTGGCGGAAGACCGCGCCCGACTTGCCGATGGCCGCCGCGATGCGGCCCCAGTTCGCGTCGCGGCCGCAGACGGCCGTCTTCACGAGCGGCGAGTTCGCCACGGCGCGCGCGGCCAGATCGGCGTCGGCGTCGTTGGCAGCACCGGTCACGTTGACGGTGACCAGGCGCGTGGCCCCTTCCCCGTCGGCCGCCATCATGCGGGCCAGCGTCTCGCACACCTCGACGAGCGCTGCCTGGAAGCGGGCGAAGGCCGGGCCGTCCGGATCGAACGCGCCTGCGCCCGCAGGTGCTGCGGCGCCGCTGGCGAAGAGGAAGCAGGAATCGTTCGTCGACGTGTCGGAATCCACCGTCACCTTGTTGAAGCTGCGATTCACGGCGTGCACGAGCGCCCTGTGCAAGGCGGGCGCGGACACCGGCGCGTCGGTGGTGAGGACGGCGATCATCGTGGCCATGTTCGGCATGATCATGCCCGAGCCCTTCGACATGCCGCCCACCGTGAACGTGCAGCCGTCGTAGCCGACCCCGTCGCCCGAGAACGTGACGGCGGCCTCCTTCGGACGCGTGTCGGTGGTCATGATGGCGCGCGCCGCATCCGCGCCGCCGCCTGCAGACAGCAGCGACGCCGCCGCAGGCAGGCCGGTCCCGAACGGCGCCAGGGGCAGCTGCACGCCGATGACGCCCGTGGACGCCACCAGCACCTCGGATGCGGGGCAGCCCACGGCATCGCCCGCGATGCGCGCCGTCTCGCGGGCGGCTTCCAAACCGGGCTCGCCGGTGGCCGCGTTCGCGTTGCCCGAGTTCACCACCACGGCGCGCGCCGTGCCGTAGGCGGGCTCGCCCGGCTGGTCGGCGCCCAGCTGCGCGCGCGATACGATGACCGGCGCCGAGCAGAACACGTTCTTGGTGAACACGGCCGCGCACGCGCAGGGCTCGTCGGCGACCACGAGCGCGAGGTCGAGGCGCTCGGGATCCTTACGGAAGCCCGCGTGCACGCCGGACGCGCGGAACCCGCGCGCCGCCGTCACGCCGCCTTGGGCGGGATGCGTTGCAGCGATCGGTTGGTCGGTCATAGCGGCTTCTTTCTGTTGCGGCTGGTGCGGCTGTAGCTTACTAGGACGATTCGCATCACACGGGTACGGAGATCGGTTCGAGCCCTCGAGCCTGGGGCAGGCCCAGCACGGCGTTCGCGCACTGCACGGCCTGGCTGGCCGCGCCCTTTCCCAGGTTGTCGATAGCGCCCACGGCCACCAGCATGCGCGCCGTCGCATTGACGGCGATTCCCAGGTGCGCGTAGTTCGTGCCCGCCACCGACGAGGTCTTCGGCATGGTGCCGGCATCCAGCACGTGCACGAAGGGGTCGTCGGCGTAGAAGTCCCGGTACAGCTCCACGATCTCGCCCGCGTCGACGGGCGCGTCGGGCGCGAGCGGCAGGTTCACGGTGGACAGCAGGCCGCGATTGAGCGGCGCGAGATGCGGCGTGAACACGAGGCGGCCTTCCAGGCCCAGGATCTGCTCGATCTCGGGCGTGTGGCGGTGCGTCGCCACGCCGTACGCTTCGAGGTTCTCGTCGGCGAAGCAGAAGTGCGTGCGCGTCGAGGCCTTCTTGCCCGCGCCCGTGACGCCGGAGATGGCGTCGACCACCACGACGCCGTCAGGCCGCACGAGCCCGGCACGGACGGCGGGCGCCGCCGCAAGCGACGTGGCCGTGGGATAGCAGCCCGCGCAGGCGACGAGCACGCCCTCGCCCGCTGCACGGGCGCCTGCGGCACGCGCGAGGTCGTCCGGGAACAGCTCGGGCAGGCCGAAGGCAGCACGCTGCAGCAGGTCGGTGGCCGTATGCGGCGTGGCGTACCAGCGCTCGTAGACGGCAGGGTCCTTCAAGCGGAAGTCGGCCGACAGGTCGACCACCGTCGCACCGCGCGCGACCAGGCGCGGGGCCATGGCGAGCGCCGCGGTGTGCGGCACGGCCAGGAACACGAGGTCGCACGCGTCGAGCGCAGGGTCGTCGTGCGTGGCGAAGGCGAGATCGGTGGCGCCGGTGAAGCCGGGATACTCCGCGACGACGGGCGTGCCGGCCAGCTCGTTGGACGTGACTACGCGCAGATCGAGATCGGGATGGCGCAGCGCGAGCCTAATCAGCTCGATGCCGGCAAAACCGGCCGCTCCAACGATGCCTGTCGTGATCGCCATGTCGATCCCCTTCGTACCCGTCGTCCGATGCCCGGACGCGACGCTCAAGCCGTTGCGTCGCCTGCGATTTGTGCATATGCACAAAAATGAGGCGTTTTGAATGCTGCTGTCCATCCTATGAAAGAACGGCGCGTTTGACAAGATTCGGGCGCAAATTGACGGCTCCCCCATACACATTATCGGCCGAAAAACACGGATTTATGCGCAAAACCGTGTTTTTCGGCCGATAATGCGGCGGGCGAGCTCGAGGCGCGGAAACGGCAACTGTGCCTCACAGAAGCATTTTCGTCAAATCGCGCGCGCCGTACAGGAACCGGCGCACCTCCATCACGTCGTCGAGCACGACGTAGAACACCATGTAGTTCCCCACCTCGAACCAGTAGTACGGAAGAGGTCTGGGCTTCGCCGTCTTGTACGTCGTCGCAAGCGTGGGATTTCGGGAATGAGCCAAGATGCCCGCTTCGGTTGCGTCGATCAAGCGCTCGGCAGCTTCCGGAGCCTTGAGCACATCGGCAATATAGGAGACGGCCTCATTGAGGTCGTCCCAGAAAAGAGGTAGGTACTCAAGTCTATAGCGCCGCGGCTTCTCGTCCATTGCGAAGCCCTTCCCGAATGGAACCGAACACTTCTTCATGCGTGTAGCGCAGAGACGTCGTCGCAGCTTGCCGGTCGGCCGCATCGAGAGCGAACTCGACACCGCCGTTGATATGCTCGAATTGCTCTACGCTCATGACCACCATCGAGCCGTACCCGTTCTTCGTCAGGAAAACGGGACCGCCCTCGATGACATCCCGCTCGACGTCCGCGTAGCGGTTTCTAAGATCCGATATCGGCCTGATGTTCATAGGCACCTCCTTCATGATAAAATTTTATCGTAATTATATCATGATCACCTCTTAACGAGAATCAACTGCACATGCATCATCGCCCGAAAAACACGCTTTTCGGGCGATTTCCGTGTTTTTCGGGCGATGATGCGCCGGGCATGCGACGCGTCCACGTTCGAACGCGTCTCGAAAGGAGCGCTCCTCTTTAGGATGCTTTGTTGGGGGTGTGGCGATAGGTGCAGACGGTTTTCTCCAGCACGTGGACGGCTTCCTCGTCGGTGAGGGTGAGTGCGGCTTCCAGCTCGTCCAGTTTCTCGGCCACTTCGGTGTAGCTGATCTCCTGGCCGGTGGAGATGAGGATGGAGTGGTTGTCGGTGGGCAGCGTGCTCTCTTCGTCCATGAGCAGCTCCTCGTACATCTTCTCGCCCTCGCGCAGGCCGGTGAACACGATTTTGACGTCCACGTCGGGCGTGAGGCCCTGCAGCTGGATGAGGCCCTTCGCCAAGTCGACGATCTTCACCGGCTCGCCCATGTCGAGGATGAAGATCTCGCCGCCCTTCGCCATGCCGCCTGCTTGGATGACCAGACGCGACGCCTCGGGGATGGTCATGAAGAAGCGCTCGATGTCGGGATGGGTGACGGTGAGGGGGCCTCCCGCGGCGATCTGGCGCTGGAACACGGGGATGACGCTGCCGTTCGAGCCCAGCACGTTGCCGAAGCGCACGGCGGAGAAAATGGTCTTCGACGTGCGCGCGTAGTACTGCATGACCATCTCGCCCATGCGCTTCGTGGCGCCCATGACGCTGGTGGGGTTCACGGCCTTGTCGGTGGAGATGAAGATGAAGCGCGCAGCGCCGTAGGCGTCGGCAGCGCGCACCGCGTTGAGCGTCCCGAACACGTTGTTGTGCAGCGCCTCGCGCGGGCACTGCTCCATAAGAGGCACGTGCTTGTGGGCGGCCGCGTGGAACACGGCGCCGGGTCGGTACTTCGAGAACACCTCGTTGAGGCGCGCCTCGTCGCAGACGTTGCCGATCTCTATGACGAGGTCGATGTCGTCGTATTCGGCCAGCAGCTCGTTGCGCAGCATGTAGGCGTCGTTCTCGTACATGTCGAAGATGACGATGCGCGCGGGCGCCACCTTGCACAGCTGGCGGCACAGCTCGCTGCCGATGGAGCCGCCGCCGCCCGTGACCAGCACGGTCTCGCCGGCGATGTAGCCCGACACGGCGCGCGTGTTGAGGATGATCTCCTCGCGGCCCAGAAGGTCGGCCACGTCCACGTCGCGCAGGCGCACGTCGCCGATCTCGTCGAGCGACAGCTCGCGCACGTTGGGCAGGGTGCGCAGTTTGCAGTCGGTCTTCGTGCATTCTCCGTAGATGCGCTTACGCTCCTCGGGCGTGGAGGACGGGATGGCCACGACGATCTGGTCGATGTTGTGCTTGTCCACCAAGTCGACGATGTCGTCCGTGGAACCGGCCACCCTTACGCCGTGGATGCGCGAACCGCGCTTGGTGGGGTCGTCGTCAGTGGCCACGATGGGTATGCCCGGCATGAGCGGGTCCTTCGAGGCCATGCGTCCGATTGCCAGCGAGCCCGTCTCCCCCGCGCCCACCACGAGCGTGCGCGGACGGTCGCACATGCGCTGCGTGGAGACGAGCGCGCGTCTTTTCTGGCGCATGACGCGGAAGATCAAACGGATGCCGCCCATGAAGAATATGAGCATGAAGCACGAGACGAAGAACACGCGGATGGGAAGCCGCACGTCGATGATCCATAAGAACACAGCTCCCACCAGGGTGGACAGCACCACGGCCAGCACAATCTGGATGGCTTCGTCGACGCTGGCGTATTCCCAGAGGTTGTTGTACAGGTGGAACAAGCCCAACACGGCCACGTTGATGAGCGCGAGGATGCCCAGCATGAAGTAGATCTCGTTGTTGACGAACACTTCGCCCTCAACGTCGGTGAGCAGCGATGCGAGCCAGTACGCGGCGTACGTCGCAACGATATCGAGCAGCAGCAGAATCGCTGTGCGTTTTGTGATATGAGCGTCCAAACCGGGCCTCGTCTTCGAGTAGGGCAGCGAAACGATATGGATTTGCCGACATGTCGCCATGCGCGGCGACCAAAGCGGTATTGTATACAAAGTAACGCACGATTGCACAGGACACGCGAAGTTCAGGAGCTTGCTACATGAATAAAACAGCCGCAGCCGGGCAGGGGCAGCCTGCACGCGAAAGCAACATCAACGCCATCGTCAGCTACTTCGAAAGCGGCATCAAAGCCTTCGGCGGCCCGGGTGAGCTGGGCATCGAGCTGGAGCAGATCATCGTGCACGACGACATGAGCCCCGTCTCGTACAGCGGCGAGCACGGCGTGGCGTGGGTGCTGCGCCAGCTGGAGGCGGACTATCCTCGCACCACCACCGACGAGCACGGCGACCTTTTGGGAGTCGCCCGCCCGAGCGAGGCGGTCACCATCGAGCCCGCGGCGCAGATCGAGCTGTCCGCCGGCCCCTTCGCCGATCTCGCGACCGCGCGAGACACGTTCGAAGGGTTCGCGCAGCGCCTTTCCGACGTGCTGGAGCCCGCGGGAGAGAAGGCGCTGGCGATCGGCTACCATCCCTCCGCCACGGCGCGCTCGCTGGAGCTCATCCCGAAGCGCCGCTACCAGTTCATGAACCTCTATCTGGGCGAGCGCGACATCTACGGCCCCTGCATGATGCGCGGCAGCGCCTCGACGCAGGTGTCCATCGACTACACCAGCACGGCCGACTGCCTGCGCAAGCTGCGGCTGGCGTTCGCGCTGGTGCCGATGCTCTCGCTTATGTGCGACAACGCACCCGTGTTCGAGGGCAAGCCGCGCGAGCATCAGCTGGTGCGCACGGACATCTGGCAGCATGTGGACAACGATCGATGCGGCCTCGTGCCCGACGTGCTGGACCCCTCGTTCGACCTGCGCCGTTACGCTGAGTACATCCTGGACACCGTGGCCATCCTCATCCCCTGCCAGCAGCAGCGGTGGTGTTACTCCGACCGCACGTTCGGCGATATCTACGCCGCGCGCACGATGACGCGCGCCGAGGTGGAGCACGCGGTGTCCATGTTCTTCACCGACGTGCGCCTCAAGACCTACATCGAGATCCGCCCCGCCGACGCCATGCCCATCCCCTACGTCATCGCTTACGCGGCGCTGATCAAGGGGCTGTTCTACGCGCCGACGAGCCTCGACGCGATGGACGGGCTGTTCGCCGACGTGCGGCGCGACGACTACCTGGCGGCGCAGGACGCGCTCATGGAGAGCGGCTACGAAGCCGATGTGTACGGACGGCCCGTCGCCGAGCTGTGCGACCGCATCGTGAAGATCGCGCGCGACGGCCTTGCCGACGAGGAGCAGGGCTTCCTGGAGCCGCTCGCCGACCTCGTCGCGCGCCGCGTGACGCTGGCCGGCCTCGCGGAACGGAGCGAACGGGCGTGAGCAACGAGGATCGCATGGTGAAGGTGGCCTACCGCGGCTACTTCGACGACGGCGCCACCTTCATCGATCAGACGAGGCAGCCCATCGAGTTTCCCTGCGCGGACGGGTGGATGCCGCCCGCGTTCGTCGACGCGGTGCGCGACATGGCCGTGGGCGAAACGAAACGCGTCCGCGTAGGAGCCGACGAGGCGTACGAGAAGCGCACCGAAGAGCGCGTCATCGAAGTGGAGCGCGCGAAGATCCCCGCCGATATCAAGCTCGCCGTGGGCGACGTGATGAGCCTCGAACGGCCGGACGGGCAGACGTATCCGGCACGACTCGTGGAGCTGGACGAGGAACGCGCCGTGTTCGACCTCAACCACGATGCCATCGCCAAGGCGCTGAACTTCGAGATCACGCTGCTCGACGTGCGCGATCTCCCGAAACGGTAGCACCGCGGGAGACTGGAGCTGGGGCGAGTTGTCATCCTGAGCGCAGCGGCGAAGGGAGCAGGGGCCTCGCAACCTCCTTCCAGGATGGCAGAAGGCTCGGTTACGGACTTGTGGCGACTTGGAGCAAGTTTCGCGCCGCGAACGGGAAAGCCGGAACGCCTCGGGTAGACTGATGGGCATTGCATTCTCTCGAAAGGAGCTCTTGATGAGCAACGAAGGTAAGAAGGTCAAGGTCCACTACACGGGCACCCTCGACGACGGCTCGAAGTTCGACTCCTCCGTCGATCGCGGCGAGCCCATCGAGTTCACCTGCATGGCCGGCCAGATGATCCCCGGGTTCGACTCCGCCGTGAAGGACATGGCGCAGGGCGACACGAAGAACGTGCACATCCCCGCCGCCGAGGCGTACGGCGAGCGCGACGAGGCCATGGTGCAGCAGGTTCCGGTCGACCAGATCCCGAACGGCGACCAGCTTCCCGTGGGCCAGACCGTGTACATGATGGGCCCGGGCGGCCAGCCCTTCCCCGTGTTCGTGCGCTCCATCGAAGACGGCATCGCCACCTTCGACATGAACCACGAGCTGGCGGGCAAGGACCTCAACTTCGAGATCACGCTCGTCGAGGTTGCCGACTAGCACGTCGACGGCATCGGCTTCGTTCGGGAACAGGCGCCTGCGGGCGCCTGTTCCCGTTCTCGCCCCGTTATCCTCCTATCCGACGAACGCTTCGACGAGCCCCTGCCGCTCAGGCCTTGCCCAGACGGCGCGCCACGTCGAGCAGCAGCAGCCAAAGGGCTTTGCGGCTGTCGTCGTTGAGCTGCGCGACTCGCACGATCATGCTATCGCGGTAGTCGAGCTCGAAGCGGTCGGGCTCCACGAGTCCGAACCCCTCCGCCTGCCGGCGCCGCTCGTCGGACACGGTGCGCGGAGGCTCCGAGGGACGCTCGCCGGTCGCGTCCTTCCCCACCAGACGGCGCGCCTTCTCCTCTGCACGGCGCGCGCAGACGCGCTCGTACTCGAACCCGAAGTACGTCATCTCCCAGAACGCCGACGCCAGCACGAGATAGCGCTCGCGGCAGCACCGAGAACCGCCCAGCCACACGCGGCTCGCAAGCGTCCGCTCCCACGGATCGAGCGTGTAGGGACGCGGCTGCGGCCCCTCGGCTTCTCCGGACGGCGCGGCGTCGGAGCGCTGGACGGCCCTGCGCGCGAACGGCACGTCGTCGAGCGAAAGCAGCGCCGCTGACACGTGGCGCTCGATCAAGCCGCTGCGCGCGTGCAGCACGAACGACTCGTGCGGCAGCAGCAGGCTGCCCCGCGCGCCCTTCTTGTCGAGCGGCAGGCCCCGCATCGTGGCCAACGTGGCCGCCAGCCGCTTCTCGGCCGCCCGCTTGCGCTTCGCCGGAAGCGCATCCCAATCGCCGGCCAGAACCGCATGCTCTTCGACGATAGCGCGGACGAGCAGCCGCTCGTCGCAGCAGCGCAGCAGGGCTTGCAGCGAAGGAACCTGCTTGATGGAAAGCGCCTCGCGTTCCCAGGCGCTACCATCCGACATGACCGACCTCTTCCAGAAGCGCGAACGCTTCGGCGCACGGCATGACCACGGCGCATCGCAACGGGCGCGCGAGCATGCTTTCCGCTTCAACCTCCTCGTCGAACAGGGGAAACTCGGCCGAAACCCCCTCTCCCGGCCAATCAGACGCGAGGATGCGGCACAAAGGCAGCGCCTCGACGAGCACGAGCGTTTCAGGGTAGGAGCACGACGTTTGATTTCCGAATGCAGGCATAGTACGACACCTCGTTTACCGTGTTCCAGGGCGTGGGAGGATGCTCGATCCTGCAAGCATGGTACGGATCGCGTGGAACACCGCGGTCATCTATGGGCTGCCCGTCCTTCGGGAGGCGTCGGGTTCAGCGCTTGCACTGGTTCTTTCGTTCGAGAACAGTATAGCATATGATACGAACATTTGTTTGTGAAATTATTAAAATACGCTCGTGCCGTTTCTACGGCGGCATCGACTACCCGCTGACCGTGTTCGGCCTGTCGCTGGGCCGCTGCTACACCGAAGGCTACGTCATCGGCCGCATGGTGGCCGAGAAGTAACAGATCGCGCGGGAGAGCCGACCCCCTCCCCGGCCCCCCCGCGACCGTCGTCGCCCCGAGAACGCGCCTCAGCGCGTCGAGCGCGTTTTCGGGGCGAAGATGCGGTTTCGAACGCTCGGCCTGCTTCATGCGGGCCGAGCGTTCGTTTGCGCTCTACAGGGAAGAGTTCTCTTCTAGTGCATCCTGCGGCGCTTCGCGGCAAAAGCGGCGATGACAGCGCATGCGGCCGCCAGCGTGCCCAAGACACCAAGCGCGACGCTCAGCGGGTCGCCCGTGGGCACGGTTCCGCCGCCGGAGGGATCCGGCAGAGGCTTGGGGCCGGGACCGGGCGCAGGACCGTCCGGGGTGGTGAAGCCGGGGCCGTCCACCGTCGCGGACTGCAGGCCGGGCGCCAGCACGTGGGTCACACGCCACTCGTAAGCGGTGGCGGGCAGCAAGCCTTCCAGCACTGCCTCGTTGCCCTCCACGCCTTCGATTGCGACCCATCCCGCGTGGCCGGTCGAGCGGTATTCCACCGTGAACGTGCCCTTGATCTGCGCATCGCATTCCCAGATCACGCGCGCCGACGTCGAGGCGAGGCCGTTCGCGTCCACCGCGAGGTTCGCAGGCGGCGCAACTCGGATGCGCTTCCACAACGCCGCCGCGTTGCTGACCGTGCTCTTCTCCCCGCCATCCTTGGCAGAGCTCACGACGCAGCGCACCTGCGTGCCCAGGTCGTCCGAGCCCACCGTCAGCTCCAGGTGCGAGCCGTTCGCCCCGGGCACGTCGGCCCATGCGTCGCTTCCGCGCGGAGCCGTTTGCCATACGTACGAGAGCTTCTCAGACGCGTCGCCATCAACGTTCGTGGAAACGTCGAATGAGGCCTTCCGACCTTCGTCGGCGACGACGACCTCCGGGGTCACCTTCGCCTCGGAAAGCGCGCTGCCCGCCTTCGTGGTGAATCCGGGGCCGTCCACCGTCGCGGACTGCAGGCCGGGCGCCAGCACGTGGGTCACACGCCACTCGTAAGCGGTGGCGGGCGCGAGGTCCTTGAGCACTGCCTCGTTGCCTTCGATGTCATCGATCGCGACCCACTCGCCGCCAGCCGCACGGTATTCTACCGCGAACGTGCCCTTGACCTGGGCATCGCACTCCCAGGTCAAACGAGCCGACGAGGCCGAGAGCTTCGTTTCGTCAATCGACGGGTTCGCCGGGGGCACCACGTCGAGGCGCACCCACAGCTTGGCGACGTTGCTGACCGCGCGCCCGGCCGTGCCGTTCTTGTCGGATTCCACGATGCAGCGAACCTGGGTGCCCAGATCGTCCTCGCCCACGGTCAGCGACAGCTGCGAGCTTGACACCCGCTCCACGTCGGTCCATGCGTCGGTTCCACGCGGAGCCGTTTGCCATGTGTACGTCAGCTTCTCGGCCGCATCGCCATCGACGTTCGTCGCGACGCCGAACACGGCCTTCTGCCCCTTGTCGACCACCGCCACCGGAGGGGCGACCGTCGCCTCGTACAATGCGCTGCCGTCCGGCGTGGCGAAGCCGGGGCCGTCCACCGCGACGGATTGCAGCTTGTCGGCCAGCACGTGGGTCACGCGCCATTCGTAGGCTGTATTGGGAACAAGCCCTCTCAACACGGCTTCGTTTTGATCGATGCCCTCGACCGCCGTCCACTCGCCGCCAGCCGCACGGTACTCAACCGTGAACGTGCCCTTCACCTGCGCGTCGCACTCCCAGCTCAGGCGTGCCGACGTGGACGCGATGCGGCTATCATCTACCGCCAGGCTCGTCGGAGGGGCCACGTCGATGCGCACCCACAGCGATGCCGTGTTGCTGACCGTCCGCTTCTTGCCGCCATCCTTGACGGAATCGACGATGCAGCGCACCTGCGTGCCCAGGTCGTCCTCCTCCGCCTTCAGCGTCAACTCCGACCCGGCGGCTCCGGCCACGGTCGTCCACGCGCTGCTTCCGCGCGGAGCCGTCTGCCACGTGTAGGACCGACCCTCGGCCGTATCGTCGTCCACGTTCGTCGTCACGGCGAACACGGCCTCATGCCCCTTGTCGACCACCGCGACCGCCGGGGATATCGTCGCCTCGGAAAGCGCGCTTCCCGCCTTCGTGGTGAAGTCGGGTCCTGCTACGGCAGCCGACTGCAAGCCGGATGACAGCACATGGGTCACACGCCACTCGTAGACGGTTCCGGGCGTAAGCTCTTTCAAGTTCGCCTCGTTACCCTCGATACCCTCTACCTTCGTCCAATCGTCGCCGAACGCCGTGTCCTTCGCGCGATACTCAACCGTGAACGTGCCCGCGATCTTCGCATCGCAGTTCCAGGTCAAGCGCGCCTTGGCGACGGTGAGGCTGCCGGCATCCACAGCGGGGCTCGCAGGCGGTGCCACCTCGAGGCGCTTCCACAGCGAAGCGGCGTTGCTGGCCTTCTCCACCGTACCGCCGTTTTTGGTGGAGCTCACGACGCAGCGCACCTGCGTGCCCAGGTCGTCCGCACCAACCGTCAGCGACAACGTCGGCCCGCTCTTCCCCGTGCTCGTCCATTCGTCGCTCCCGCGCGGAGCGGTCTGCCAATCGCGGACCATGGTTTCAGCAACGTCCCCGTCCACATTCGTGGCCACGGCGAACTCCACCTCATCCCCCTCGTCGGCCACCGCCGCCCGCGGAGTGACCGTTGCCGAGGTCAGCCTGCTGCCTTCCAACGTGGAGAACGTGGAGCCGACGGCGGTTTCAGACGAGACGCCGCCCGCTGCGGTGACGAAGGTCACGCGCCACTCGTAGAACGTGGCCGCATCGAGGCCGGTCAGCGCGTACGAGCCGTTGCCCTCGCCGTCGCGCTCGATACCCTCCACCGTCGTCCAGGAACCGTCGCCGCCCTCTTTGCCGACCGCACGGTAGTCCAACGTGAACGTGCCCTCGTAATCGGGCGAGCCCTTCCAGGAAAGCTCGGCTCCGTTCAGCGACGTATCGCCGACGGCAAGCTCCGTCGGGGCGGCCACGCGATGCCACAGGCGACCCGCCGTGCTCTCCTTGGTCACCGAAGCCGCGCCGTTGCCCCCAGCGCTCACCACGCAGCGGTACTTCGTGCCGTTCGCCTCGGTCGTGGAGGCGAAGACGGCCTTCACGGTCAGCTTGTCACCATCCACGGCAAAATGGTCGCCTACGGTAACGTCCTGCCAATCGTCGCCGCCCGCCGCGGCCCGCTGCCACCGGTAGCCAAGCCCGGTCGCATCCGACGCGTCGGTGAGCACGCGGAACGCCACATCGGCGCCCGACGTCGTATCGTAGCGCACCAACGCGGGCGCAACCACGGCCTTCGTCAACCCGCTGTCGCTCAAGGTGAGGAACGTCTGGGTATCCGACCAGTCCGATGTCAGCTCGCCGCCGGACAGCGAAACCACCGTGCGCACGCGCCATTCGTAGGCGGTGCTGGCTTGCAGACCCGACACCTGGAAGGTCACGATGTCGCCGGAACCGGCGTCCACGTTCTGCTCGACCCAAGCGTCGTCGCCGCCGTCCGCCGGACGGTACGCCACGCGGTACGCCGCGCCCTCGCCCGGCACGGCGCTCCATTGCAAGGTGGCGCTGTCCTTCTTCACGTCCGTTGCGGCAAGGCCCGCCGGAACGGCCGGCGCGAGCCGCACGTGCGCCGCTTCGCTGGCAACCGTCCGCTCGTCGCCGTTGCACGTCGACGTGACCACGCAGCGGTACTCGTCGGTCGTGAAGCCCTCGGGCGCCGAAGCAGCGTACGAGGAACCGGTCGCGTCCGGAATGTTCTCCCAGAACCAGACACCCTCTTGCTCGCCCTCCCTCTGCGACCACACGTGCTTCTGCCATGCGTACGACAGCTCCTCGCCCTCGCCCACGGCGTTCGTGACGGCCGCCAGCTCGACCGCGGCCCCCGGATCGGTCAGCGTCGTGTCCGACGGCACGACGGCCACCCGCGCCAGCGCGCTGCCCGGTTGCGTCACGAACGCAGGCCCGTCAACGGCAGCCGAGGAGAGGCCGTTGCCGCCGCGCGCGGTCACGCGCCACTCGTACGCGGACGCGGCCGCAAGCTCCGAAACCGACAACGTCGTTGCGTTGCCCGCCTCGTAGCTTCTCCACGCGTCCGTGCCCGCCACGCTGATCTCCACGGTATACGTCGTCCGCTGGGTGTCGCCCGACCAGGAAAGCTCCGCCTGGGTGGCGCTCGTCGCCTGGGCGCTCAAACCGGCGGGGTCGTCGGGCCGCACGTCCTCCCACACGACGGCGTTGTTGCTGGCGAAGCTGACCGGCGCGACGCCCGTGTCGCCGCCGCCGGCGCTTGCGACGCACCGGAAGCGCGCGCCATACGTAGCCTCGGTTACGTCCACGCGGTAGACGGACTGGTCGGCATCGGGGATCGTCTCCCACACGCCGTTGCCGTCGGACACTTCCGCCAGGCGCTGCCACTCGTAGGACACCGCCTCCGACGCGTCGTCCTTGAACTGCGGCGTGGCCGCAAGCTCCACCGATTGCCCCGCATCGGCCATCGACCTCCGCGGCGCCACGCTCACGCCCTCAAGCGAGCTGTCCCGCAGCGTGGCGAACAGCGCCTCCTCGGACGGCTTGGACCACAGGCCGCCGGAGGGCGCGGCGACGACGGCTGCCTTGTACCGCGTGCCGGGCGTCAGGCCCGTGATGACGTATTCCGGCTGAGGCGTGCTGGCCAGGCCGTTCAGGATGACGCGGTTCCACGAGGAGAACGACGAAGGCAGCGACCTCGCATCGTCCGCCTCGGCGAGGCCCGTCTCCAACGCGTCCAACGTCGCGGTCATATCCTCGGTCCAGAACACCGCGTAGCGATCCGATTGCGCGGTGTTCTCCCAGGCCACCTTCGCGGACGTGGTCGCGACGTCGGACACGGCGGGCACGGGCCTCGCCGGGCGCACCACCACCGCAGCCGCCTCGGAGGCCCTACGCGACGTGCCGTCGCGGTCGTTCATCCTGTTCGACACGCTGAAGCGGACCGTCGTGTCGCTTGCCCAGCCGCCTTCCGGCGCGCTCAGCTCGTAGGAGAACGTGGTGTTGCCGTAAGCGTCAGTCGTTTGGCTCACGTTCTTGTCGAACACCCGCCACTCTCCATCGGCGTCTCGCACGTCGAACGTGGCCGAAAGGCTGGCGCCCTCCATGGCGGGCTTGGCCACCACGGTGGAGAACGAAACGGCATCGCTTGCGCCCGCCTCCACGAACGCGTTCTGCGGCTGCCCGATGAACACGGGGTACTCGACGTCTTTGAGCGTGGTGGCCGTGACCTGGGCCACCTCCCCCTCCTCGTCGAACTTGATGGGCGAAAGGGATATCGTGTAGGCTGTTTCGGGAGCGAAGCCGGTCGCGACGAAGCACGCCTTGCCGTCATCACGGAACGAGTAGTGAACGCCCGATGTGTGCGGGTCGGGCGGGACGACGACGTACTCCTTGTCCCCCCATTGGTCGGTGTAGGTGATCCTGTACGTTTCCACGCCTTCGAGCGGCTCCCACACGACGTCGATCGTGCGCACGTCGGGCTCGAGGGTCATGCTCGTCACAGCAGGAGGCGTGATGGGCACCGTGATCGGGTCGGACGCGCGCGTCGTCTGGCTGTCGGACGGATCGCCTTTGATGAGTCTATTGTACACCGTCTCGGTCACCACGCACCGCCAAGAGCGTCCGTAGTCGGCTGCCGTCGCCGTGCGATAGAGGCTCTGCCCAGTCGCATTGGGCTCATCCACCCAACCAATCGCCTCGTCGAAGTACTGCCATTGGTATGCGAACGCAACGCGCCAATCGTCGGAATGTTCGGGTCCGGGCGTTTGGGTAGCTGAAGCCTCAAGGTAGAGATTCGAACCCTCGTCGCCGACGATCACCTTGTCGTGATGGTTCTTGATCTTCACGTTTCCGATGGCGGCCTCTGGAAGCGTCGTTGTGCTGTGTATCGAAGACCACGGCGACCTCATTATCAGGTCGTCAGTGAGCGCGCAGACCTTGTACTGGTACTTCGTTTCCGGAACGAGTCCTGCAACCCTTACATCGAAGTCCTCATCGCCGG
Source organism: Eggerthella sp. BIOML-A1 (assembly GCF_009875595.1). NCBI lineage: Bacteria > Bacillati > Actinomycetota > Coriobacteriia > Eggerthellales > Eggerthellaceae > Eggerthella > Eggerthella sp. BIOML-A1. The sequence continues at coordinate 123,250 of NZ_WWRZ01000005.1, forward strand.
AATGCTCCACCATTTGGTAGCTCCACTCCTCGCTATCCTCTTGCTTGTACGCCACAAGGTACTTGGAGGTGGAATCGTCCTTTAAGTTCCGAGCTAATCTGATATCCATGCTGTACGTAAGCGCGTAGGAAGAAATAACGGGGGGAATGTTGTCTTTAACCTGTTCAACCACGCGAACGAGGGGCGTTTCGAAAACCTCGCCGCTCACCGTGATGAGGCAGCGCACGGCGGCTGCATAGTGGGTCTCCCCTCGGGCCATCTCGAAACGATAAGTCTGCTCGTTTGCGCCATCGCTCGAATCACGCCAATTGCCGCCTTCGGAACTGCTCGAGTATTGCCACTGGTACCCTTCTATCACGGAATCGGAATTGAGAGGCGTGAACAACGCCGTGAGCTCCACAGGTTCGTAGGCTTTGGCCGATACGACCCCCGGTGTGACGCCTGGCGTTCCGCCGGGGGTCTGAGGCGTGGTGAACTTGAACGTGTCGCTCACGGCGGCGTTGTCCTGCTCATCCCACACCGTCACGCTCACCACGTAGGTGGTCTTCTCGGAAAGCGACGTCAGCGTCGCGCTGCGCTCTACGCCTTTGGCGGAGATGTTTCGCCGCGCGGACTCCTGCCCCTCGGGATAGTAGTCCACGCTGAACAGCTTGGCCGGATCGCTGGGAGTGCTCCACTCCCAGGCAATGGTCGCGTCGGCGTGGTGCACGACCGTCGCTTCGACGTTCGTGGGTTTCGGCACCAGGATGGACAGACGCGGCGATGGGCCGCTCACGCCGTAGTCGATGGACGCGCCCACGGTGGACACGACGGCGCGGAACACGCAGGGGGCGTACGTGCGCGGAGCGTCAAGCGCCAAATAGGCGCGCGACTGCCACCCACCGGCGTTTTCCCTGGTGACGATGCCCGCATGGTCGGCATCGGAAAGATCGACGTTCGCCCAGGAGCCGCCGCCGTCCGTCGAGTACTGCCACAGCGTCTGCACGTCCTCGCCCGGATCGGCGTTCCACGTGAAATCGGCCACGGCGTTTATCGGCCTGCCTGTGTCAAGCGGCATGGGCAGAGGCTCTGGTTCAGCCCATATCGTGTCGGGATCGTTCGGGTCGATATGCGCCTCGGTCAGCACGGCATTGCCCGACGTGACAGGAAGCAGCGAGCGCTCGGGAACCTTGAACGGGACGGACACCGTGTTCGACGCGGCGGAATAGCGCCCGTCGGGCATGCGGTGGTACAGCGTCACCGTGGCGGCCACGTCCTTCTGCGCGGTCAACCGCAGGTCGAACTCGCGCTCGATGGTCCTGCCCTGGTCGCTGCGGCTGAGATTTCCCTGCTTCACGTCGTCGCCCAGACGGATCTCGTAGTAGTTGACGTTGTCGTCGCCTCGAGGCACCGTGAACGAGACGGGGACGCTGTACATATAAGAGCGCCCGCCGTCGGGCTCTTCCTGCACGGTGTCGGCCCAGTACGTGATGCGGGTTCGATCGACCGTCGCATCCTGCGGGTCGCTGAGCGCGACGGTCGCGTGCGCGATGTCGGAGACGATCGTCGAGCGGGTCTTGTCGCTGGAGCGCGTCAGGGTGACCTCGCAATAATAATAGTAGTGGTTGTTGGCGTCGCTAGGATCGAAGGGGCCCACCACATGGCTCTTGTCATGGCTGGCGGTGCCCGGAACAGGCTTGAACCCCGAGCGGTCGTTCGGATCGTCGCCCTGGTACCACTGGTACTCGATCTTGTCCAAGTACTCCGGGTGGGAGATCTCGACCGCCATGCTCTCGCGGTCGTGCTTGCCGCCCTTCGGATCGAGGGTCACGTCCTGCGGCTGCTTCGTCAGGTAGAAGTCGTTCGGCGTCCACAGGGCGTACAGGTACAGGTCGTCGCCGTTGCAGTAGGGCTCCTCCACCACGAAGTCCGGGCCGACGGGCACCGGATCGTACTTGCTGCTGTTTTTCGAGGTCCGCCATCCGACGTGCTCATAGGACCTCGGTTCCATCGACGCGCTCGCCAGCGCCCCGATCTTCTCGCCGTAGGTCACGGTCTTCGTCGTCGGCTGCACCGTCACGCTCGTCCTATCGACGTCGTCGGGCCAATTCTCGCTGAAGCTCACGGTGATCAGCTCGGGCGTCCAGTAGGCGTACAGATGCAGGTTGTTGAAGACGCGGCTGGAGAAATCGTAGCGCTCGGGCGCGCTGGCGTACAGGCCGCCCGTGTACATGCCGTTTTCGTTCTTCTTGTCGGAAAGCGGGGTGTCGGGCGGCTGCGCCGTCCAGTACTGGAACTCGTAGTGCTCGCGGCTTGCGGGCTTTTTCGGCTCCTTGCCGATGCTCTGACCATAGTACATGCCGTCTATTGAAGAATGCTCGTCACCGTTCAGGGGATAGATTCCGATTGACACCTCCTGGCCGACGCCGACCCCGTCCAAGATGTAAAACCCTCCGTTGATGTCGGCGCTCGGCGATTCTTTGAACAATGAGGATCGCTCCTGATGATCTTGGGCGTTTTGGTAGAAATCGCACACTTGCAAATTTTCAAGGTAACCGTCGGCGGATGACAACCACTCGGGTTTCGCGACGCTACCGTTGTGCCGCTCGTCAGTCAACATATCATCCTGCCATCCATGCCCGTCCACATCAACGCTGTAGCAGCGAGAAATCGGCTCGCCGTATACCATCGATTTGTCGAACCAGGTGGTTTCGTAATCGCTTTCGCTCCAATGTACGATGCCGTGCGCGGTCTTGTTGTCGTCGGCCGTCACCGAACCGGCGCTGTAGCAACCCTGCACCGTCACCGCGCCCTTGATATGCGCGACGATGCCGGCGGCGTCTTTCGTGCCGCCGTCCACCGTGCCCGTGCTGTAGCAGTTGCGGATGATGATGTCGGAATGCTTCTTCGGAATCCCGTAGACGTATTCCTCGCGTCCGCCGGGATAGTACGCGCCCCAGTAGTCGCCCTTCTTGGTCTTATGGGCGATGGCCTCGCCGACGATGCCGCCGGTGTTCTTCTTCGTGCCCACCACCGTTCCCGCGTTGTAACAGTTCACGATGTCTATTTCAGGACGCTGGTCCTTGTCCTCGCCGTTGCAGTCGACAAAGCCCACGATGCCGCCCACGTTGCTGTCGCCGCTTTTCGCGCCCGTCGCTGTGACGATGCCGTGGTTCGCGCACTTCTCCAGGTACTGCCGGGCTTTTGTATCGGTCACTGTCAGCTGGCCGACAAAGCCGCCGACGTTGTAGGATCCCGTCACGTTCGCCCAGTTCACGCAGTCGACCACCCATGCGCCGTTGCCCAACGTGCCCGCAATGGCACCGACGTTGCCTTCGGAAGACGAGACGTTGCCCTGCAGGCGCAGGTTTCTCACGGTGCCGTACACGGTGTCGAACAGCCCGCGATGGCGCGTGAGGCTCAGCGTGATGGTATGCTCCACCCCGTATTGACCGTGTCCTTGGGCGTTGAGGTTCTCGTCTGCTTCCAGGGTGCGGTGACCTGCGGCATCGAGATCGTCGTCGGTCAAGGTGATGTCGTTTTGCAGGGAGGCATGGCCGGGGCTGGGCTCATGGCGCCAATCGACGTAGTCGCTCGCGGAGGTGATGAGGAAGGGGTCGTCCTCCGTGCCGCTTCCCTCGAGCGCGTAGGCGGCATCCGGCGCCGCGAAGACGGCGATCCCCAGCGCCAGCGCGCACGCCGCCAGCAGCGCTGCGAACGCCGTTTGACCGTTTCCCAGTTCCCGCTTGAACATCCGCCTCATACCACACCCCGATCTCGAAGGAAAACGCACTTCAAAATAAAGTTTACCGAGGTGCGAGGGCGAAAAACGCGCTTTGGCACGAAACGGCCCGATATGGCACGAAACAGAGTTCGATCCAAGGACAGGTATCCATTTCGCGGCGTGGGAGGCGATTCGCGCCCAAAGAAGAAGACCCTCGCCCACTCGGTGCGGGCGAGGGTCCTGCTTTTAGGAGCGGCGGCGCTTCCACCTGCATGCCATGATGGCGGCGCAAGCGCTTGCCAACGCCAAGCAGCCGATCAGCGGCAACGCGACGGTTAGCGGGTCGCCCGTGGGCGCGAGCTTCTTGCCGCCGCTGTCCGGAAGCGGCGTGGGCGTCGGCGGATCCGGCGTGGGCGTCGGACCCGGCGGGTTAGGCGGATCCGGCGGGTTGGGCGTCGGACCCGGGTCGGCGGGAGCCACGGTGAACGATGCGGAAGCCGTGCCGTCGGTGAACATCGCCACCAGAGCATGCTTGCCCACCGCGAGCTTGGCCAGGTAGTCAGGCGACAGCGTCACCGTCATACCGTCGGCCGCTAGCGCGTAGTCCACGTCCTGCACGAGCTCAGCGCCGTCGACCGCCAACGACAGGAACTTGTCGCGCAGCGCATCGATGGTGAACGACAGGCCTGGCTGCCCCGGCTTCCACGTACTGTCGGCGCCGGCGGTCACCGGGTAGGTTTTCATCGTCTGCGTGGTGAAGGAATCGCCGTACGCCCACGCCGACGCCAGCGCGTCGCCGTCCTCGACAACGACCGTCTGGACGCGCCACTCGTAGCGCGTGCCCGGAACCAGGCCGTCCAGCTTATGCGCGGGCGCGGTCAAACCGGCGACCTCCGTCCACTCGTCCGTTCCAACCGCACGGTAGGCCAACGTGAACGTGCTGTCGGGCATGTCGCTAGCGCCCCACGAGAGCGCGGCGTCCCTGAACCCGACCTCGCCCACCGCAAGATTTTCCGGCGCGCTCGGCATCACGCGCACGCGCGCTTCGTTGCTGTACACGACCACCGGGGCAGGAGCCGCCAACGTTTCGGCAACCTCAGGCACCACGGGCGCCTCGTTCGTCTCGGCTGCGCCGAGCATTTCTCTCGCCTCGTCAGCTTCAAGCGCCTCGTTCGTCTCGAGCGATCCGTTCGTCTCGGTCGCTTCGTTCGCGGTCGCCTCTTTCGTCCCATTCGCCTCTACCGCCTCGTCCGTCTCGGGCGCCGCAGACGTCTCGGCCGTCTTGGCAACCTCGCCCACCTCAGGCACCTCAGGCGTCTCAACGACCTCGGCCACCTCGGCCGCCGGTGCCGCCGGAGCCGCTTGCGTGGCAACGCAGCGCACGTAACCGATGGTGCCGGCATCAAGCGTCACGACCCGTCCCGTTGCATCGGGGATAACCTCCCATGCGTCCTCGAGGGAACCGAGCGCGCGGTACTGCCACTCGTACGAAACGTCCTCGGCATTCCCGCGGTTCGTGAATGCCGCGAACGTCGCCTGCTCGTTGGCCGCAACGATCACGTCGGGCGGCCAAATGCGCGCGATCTTCAGCGACCCGTTCGACAACGTGACGAACCCGCTGTATTCGGACCACTCGCTCGCCTGGCCGCCCTGCATCGCCTGCACCTGCCACTCGTAGGGCGTGCCCGGCGCAAGGCCGTCGATGGTGCAGGTCTTATACGCAGCATCGATCTTCCCCGCGGGCACGTCCGTCCAGACCTCGGAACCCTCCTCGCGATACCGGACGTTGAACGAATCGGCCGCGCCCGGCCCCTCCCACGTCCACGTGAGCGTCGCCGCACCGTCCTGCACGTTCTGCGCGGCGAGGTTGCGCGCTGCCATCGGAGACAGGGTCAGCACCGCCTCGTTGCTCTCGGCCGTCTCCGACTTGCCGCCCGGCGCCGTCGCGGTCACGACGCAGCGCAGGGTATGCACCCCGGCCTCCAAGTTGGCAACCGACAGGTGGGTGCGCTCGCCCGTCTGCCCGGGCAGGTTGGCCCACCCGCCGGACAGCTGGACCTGCCACTGGTACGCCAGCGCCTGACCCTCGCCGACGCCGGAGACCGTGGCGAGGAAGTCGTCGACCAGCTTGCTATCCCCCGCCACCGCCGTTGCGCTGGGCGGCGTCACGACGACGCTTCCAAGCTCGCCGTCCGGCGAGGTGGTGGCGAATGCGGGGCCGGGAACCCAAGCGGACGTCAGCCCGTCGGCGGACACCGCGCACATGCGCCACTCGTACTTCGTGCCGGGAGCGAGGCCGGTCGCCTCATACGGCGACGCCTTGAGCCCCGTCGCCGTCATCCACTCGTCCGCGCCCACCGCCCGGTACGACAGCGCGAAGGAGTCGCCGCCGTTTGGCGCGCCGTCCCACGAGAGCGTCGCCGTCGTGTCGTCGATGCTGCCCTCGTCAACCTTCAAGTTGGAGGGAGCGGCGCCGGGCTGCACGCGCACGCGCGCCTCGTTGCTGAGCACCTCGACGCCGTCGTAGGTCGCCTTGCAGCGCACGTAGCCGCTCGCGCCAGCCTCAAGCTCGACCACGCGCGATTCCGCGCCGTCTATCTTCTTCCACACGTCAGGATCGTCGGGATCGGAATCGAGCGCGCGTTTCTGCCACTCGTACGTAATAGACGTGCTCGTATCCACCCAGTCGTCCAGGTTCGTGGCTGCCGTCAGCTTGGCCGACACGTCCGGCGCGACTTCCTGGTCGGCCGGCTCGACGAGCACCGATTCCAGCTTCAGAGCCGGATGCTCGGAGGCCGTGACGAACAGGTTCTCGAACGACGGAAGCGATTCCACGCCGTTCTGCACGGCCTGCACGTGCCACTCGTACACCGTCTCGGGCTTCAAGCCCTCAGGCGTGAACGCCTTCGAGTTGTCTGCGACCGTAGCCGTCGTCCACTCCTTCGCGCCGGCTTCCCGGTAGGACACGTTGAACGTGGCGGCACTCGACAACGCCCCCTGGCTCCACTGCCAGGTGAGCTTTGCCTTGTCGGACTCGATGTTCGATGCCGTCAGATCGGTTGGAGCAGCAGGCGCCAGCGTGCAGGCGACCTCGTTGGTCGTCCTCGTGTAAGAATTGTTGTATCCGAACGGCACCTTAACCACGCAGCGATACCTGCTCGCCTCAGCTGCGGTTGCGTCGTTCGCCACGATGCTCAGCGTGCTGTTCGTTTCGTCCTTGAGGTCGTTCCAGGTGGTAGAGCCGGCTGCCTTGCGCTGCCACTGGTACGTCACCGTGCCCTCGCTGTGCACGACGGCGTTGGACGTTACGGCGAACGTGATTGTGCGCCCGCTGCCGACGACCGCCGCAGCCGCCGCGGGGGTGACCGCAACCTTCGGCATGGTGAACGCCGAGCCGTCCACCCACTCCGTATGCGGGCCTCCGGAGCCCCAACTCTGCTTCATGCTGTTATTCAACACGGTGCGCACGCGCCACTCGTAAGTCGCGCCCGGATCTAGACGAGCGGAAAGGGAGGACAACCTGTAATGATTGTTATCCCGATGGGATGAGGCGACCCACGGCACCTCCTCCCATTCGTTTGCGCCAACCATGCGATAGCTCACCTCAAAGCCGAGCACCGAATCGCTCGTTTTACGCAAGTCGTCGCATCCCCAATAAAGATCAACGCCACTGTCGCCGTATTGGCTACTGTATATCGACGTGCGAAGATCGTGCGGCGGTAGCGGCTCAACGCGTACGCGCGCCGGATTGCTGGTCACCGGGTCGCTGGCCACGCCGTTGATAGTCCGCGTCACCCTGCAGCGCACGTAGAGGTTCGCCTTGTTGTTGGTCGGTTTCTGCTCGTCCGGGGAAAGCGTTATCGTGTCCGAAGTTGCGCCCGCGATCGTCGTCCAAGCACTGTCGGGAGCCTTGCGAGGATCAACCGTGAGTTCGCACCGCTCCCACCTATACGCGAGGGCGCCTTTGTTCTCCTTGCCGTCCACGTTCGTGGTCACCTTCAGCGTGACCGAATCGGTCGCGCCCACCAGCTTGTCAGACGGCGTCACCTCCACCCAATTGAGCTCCTCGGGCTCTTTCAGCGTGGTGTTGAACGTGTCGACCTCCGACCAAGGCGATGCCACGCCGTTCTGCACAACCCGAACGCGCCACTGATAGGTGAGACCCTCATCGTCCAGCGACTTCGTCGTGTGCTCCATGCTCCCGTCGTACTCGAACGTTTCGGATTTCCACTCTGGATCCGCGACACCCTGTCCTGCAATCTGTCGATAGCCCACCTCGAACGCGAGCCCCTCCGGCGCGGGATCTTTGCCCCACGTCCAGCGGAACGTGGCCGCAACATTCGTATGGTTAGGATCATCGGGGAAAAGCCTATGAATATCAGAGACGGTGAGTCCGGTGGGCGCGGCGGGCATCGCCGTCACGATCGACTCGTTGCTTTCGAGCGTCTTTTCCTTGCTGTCGCGCTCGGCTGTGGCCACGCAGCGGTAGGCATGCGTGCCGACCGGCATATCCTTCGCGGAAACCTCGAGCGTGGCGGCCTTCGCACCAGCCACATCGGCCCAGTCGGAGGAACCCGTCTTGCTCTGCCACTGGTAGGTCAGCGTTTCTTTAGCGGTATCCGCATCGGTGGTCGCCGTGAGCGTGACCTTGTCCTCGGTGCCCGCCATGACGCTGGGCGCGCTGGGCGCGACCTCCACCTTCGAGAACGCGAAGTCCCGTTCCGTGGCGAACGGCGAGCCGGCCACCCAGCCCGACGGCAAGGGGTCGTCGCTGTCAGCGTAGGCGACGGAGCGCACGCCCCACTCGTACGTCGTGCCCGACGCGAGGTTTTTCAGCTCGATACCCTTGTTGTTCCCGACAGACTCCCGGCTCCATGCGGTTTCGCCGACGGGGCGGTACACCACGTCGAACACCGTTCTCGACTCGTCGCCGTTCCACGAAAGCCTGGCCGACGTCTGGCCCAACGCGTCCGCGTCAACCTCCAGGTTGCTGGGCAGCGTGGGCGCGATGCGCACGCGCGGCTTGTTCTCGCTGGTCACCGGGTTGCTGCTCAGCGGCGCGAACGCGTTGACCGGCGGCGCGTACGTCACGGTGCAGCGCACGTAGCCGTCCGTGTTTTCGGGGAGCGTTATCGCGTTGCCCGTCGCGGTGCCGCCCGCTACCTCCGTCCACGACGTCGTCGGGTCGTCGGGATCCTTGCCCAGGTCGCACGTCTCCCACTTGTACGTCCTCGTCGCAGATGCCATGTCGTCCACGTTCGTGTACGCCGCGAACGTCGCCTGCTCGCCCGCTTCGACCGCCTGGTCGACAGGGCTCACCACCACGCGTGTGAGCACCGTGTCGGGTGACAGCGATTGCGTCACGAACATCGACGCGGCCGAGCGCACCGACGGCGCGCCGTCGTTCATCACCTGCACGTACCACTCGTACGTAGTGGCGGGCATGAGGCCGTTCAGCGCGTACGAGGCCTCGCGCCCGGTGTTCGCGCTCTGCCAGTCCGCAGCTCCCGACGCACGCCAGAACACGCGGTAGGACAGGCCGTCGTCCGCGTTCAAACCGTTCGTCCACGAAAGGTTCGCCGCAGCCGCCGTGACGCTGCTTGCCGCCAAGCCGGTGGGAACCTTCGGTCGGGACACGAAGCCGACCGGCTCGCTGGTTATGGTTTTCAGCGGGACGTCGTCCTTGCTTGCCGTCACGACGCAGCGGTACAGCCACGAGCACGGTTTGGGATTGGCCGAGGATGCCCAGAACGTGGAACTCGTTTGACCTTCCATGTCGACCCATTCGTCGCCCGTCGCGCTTTGCTGCCACTGGTAGGACAGCGATTCGTCGGTTGCGACGTCGTCCAGGTTCGTCATGGCCGTGTACTCGACTCCGTTCGAGCCGCCACCCGCCACAGCCGTGCCCCAGCGCGGCGTCACCGTCACCGTGGCCAGCGCGCTCGATTCCTCGAGCGTGGTGAACGTTTCGGCCTGAGCCCAATCGGAGCTCAGATCGTCGCGCACCACGGCGCGCACGCGCCAGGAGTACACTGTATTGGGCGTCAAGCCCTCCACGTCGCACGACGTGGAAGCGCCCACGTTCTCCACGGTCATCCAGGCGTCGTCGACCGGCGCGTGACCCTGCGCGTACTCCACCTCGTAAGTGACGGGACGCGCGTCGTCTCCCGCCCAGCTTAAGCGCGCCGAGTCAGTGCCCGGCTCGGCTGCAAGCCGCACCGGCTGCTCCACGGGAACGTTCGTCGCCAGCAGCTTGGAGTCGCTGGTCACGGTTTTTTGGTCGTGCGCGTCATCCTTCGTCGTGGTGGACGTCACGATGCAGCGGTAGCCTTCCACCGTGCCGCCCTGGGGCGCCGTGACGTTCAGCGTTGGCGCGTTGGCGCCGTCCACGTCGTGCCAGCCCGCACCGAACGTGTTGCGCTGCCAACGGTAGGCAAGCTCCTCTTCCGGTTTCCCGTCCGCATTCGTCGCGACCTCGAACGTCACCGAAGCACCTGGTTCCACCACCGTCTTGTCGGGCGACATCGTCACCGTCGCCGTGTCAAGCGTGCATGCAGGCGGCGTGCTGATGCCCGCATACGCTCCCTTGCTCGAAACCCAGCCCGCCAGCGGCGCGGCGTATACGTTGATTCCATAATTCAAGCCGGGCTCCAGCCCGTCAATTCGGCACCAGCCCTCCGTTGCGTCATCGGCAACGGTGACGACCTTGGAATACTTGGGATACACTATGCTGGGATGCGCACGTTGGTACGTCACCACGAAGCGGCGCACTGCACCTTCCACCGTCCAGGTAACCTCACCGGCGGTCGCGCTGGTCGCCCATGCCTTCGCGTCCGTCGGCGCAGCGGGGATCACCGTCAGGTAGGCCGCCGCGCTGACGGCGTCGGCCGTCTGGCCGCCTTCACTGTTCGTCGCCACGCAGCGGAACGTCGCGCCAACGTCCTGGATGCCCACGTCCTTCACCGTGAGCGTCGTAACGTCGGCTTCCTCGCTGATGACGTATTTCTCGCCATTGGCGAGCGGGGAGAATCCTTGCTCGCCTACGCCCTTGCGCTGCCAGGCGTACGAGACCGCGCCGCCGCCGACGCTCGCCTGCGCGGTGAACGTCGCCTCCGCGCCGGCCTCCACCCACGTCGACTTCGGCGCCTGCGAGAAGACGGGCGCCTCGATGTCCGGCACCGCCGGCGTCGTCACCGTCGTCGCGGCAGAGAACGCGCTGTTCACGCCGTGCGCGAACGCAGCGACGCTCACCTGATAGCTCGTTTCGGGCTGGAGGTTCGCCACCTCGTAGTGCAGCCTGCCGTCTTGGTCCGGCGTCAGGCTGCTCGCGGACAGGGAGTACGTCGTCGAGCTCGCCGGGCTGCCGTCGGCGCCCGGCTTCGCGCACTTGACCCAGTACCCGTCGACGTCGTCGAGCGCCGTCCACGAAACCGGGATGCTGGTGGGCGTGGGAACGCCGCACGTTACGGATGGCGTTTGCGGCACCACCGCGATCGTCACGATGTTCGTGCTGGCGCTCACCGTCTCGTCGGGCGTGCCCAGCGTCGCAACCGCCTTCCACTGACGCCCGTAATCGCCGGCGTCCACCGGACGTTCGAACGTATCCTCCCACGTTTCCCGGTCGATATCCTCGCCTTCGAGCGTGACCGCCTGGCCCTCGGGCCGCCACGAGGAGTCGCCCTCGCCCCAGGAGTACCATTGCAGTTCCGCCTTCGTGAAGGTTCCCGAGTTTGCCGCGTACGTGGAGGTGAAGTGCAGCGTTTCGCCTATCGCGTACGCGCTCTTGGATGATTCCACCGTCCAGGTGCCCGCCGCGGGCGCGGCCAGCGTGGTGAAGTCCCGCCCATAAGCCGTCTGAATCGCCGTGGAGTCGCCCAAGCGGGCGTCGTTGGCGGAGACGCTCAAGGCGTAGGACGTTTCGTTGGCCAGGCCGTCCACCTTCACCTCGTAGGTCGTCTCGGCCGTTTCGCTCCTCTTCGCGGAAACCACCTTGCTGATGCCGTCTCCCACGCGCACCAGGTATTCGCGGGCGGTACCCTGCGCGGGCGCGGTCCAGCACACCTTCGCGCTGTGCGAGCCCACGCTTTCCGCGCGCACGTCGCGCGGCGCGGTGGTTTCGTGGATGATGGGCAGGGCCGTCGAGGTAGCCTGGGTGCCCTCCACCATGTCCGCGGGATGTCCTTCGTCGTCGAGCGTCCACACCGAGGCCACCACCTGAGCCCATTGCGCGGTGCGGGGATCCCACGGCCGACCGGCGTTGTCGAAGTCGTCCGGAAGGCGCACGGTGTCGGTTTCAGTGGTCATGAATTCGTCGAAAAGGCCCTGCTTCGGGCTGTCCAGCTCGTCGCACAGATACCACTGGTAACGGGCGGCGTGGTGGCCGTCGTTGTAGTCCGACCAGTCGTAATCCACGTCGAGGTTGCTGGGCGAGCCGTCGGCGCGCATCATGCCGTAAGACGCGGGCCAGGTGAGCGAAACCGACTTCTTGTACGCGGTCTTGAACTCGCACGGCGCCGCGGTGCGTCCCTCCAGACCGTCCACGTCGGCGCGCACGATCACCCGATAGGTCTTGTCCGAGACGAGGTCGGCGTCGTAGGTGCGCGTGTACACCCGCCCGGCGCTCGCGATGCTCCAATCCTCGCCGTCCTTAACCTGCACGAGCACGAGGAAGCCGTCGGACGGCACGACGCTGCCCGCGCCGTCCACCCAATCCCACGTGACGCTCACGTGCGGGATGTCGTCGTTCACGTTGGCTTGCAGATTCGTCACCTCGGGGCTGAACAGGTCCAGATCCTTCTCCGACTGCTCGCTTGCCGTGTCGGCGGGCGAGGGCGGCGTGGAAAGCAGCACCCGGAAGCGCGCGCCGTCAAGCTCCGCCGCGGCGTTCAGCGTGGCGTGCAGACGCGCGGCGGTGCGATCGTCGTTCCACACCTGGCCGGCGATGGGCTTGCCCTTGCCGTCTTTGGCGAAGAAGTCGTCGGGCAGGTTCGTCCAGCCTCCCCCTTGCAGCTTGCACTGCCACTGCACGTCCACGTCGCCGGCGTGCTTGCGCGTCCATTGCGCGTCCGCGGCCAGGTTGAACGTTCCGTTGACGGGCGCCGAGTAGTTAGCCTCGAACTCCACCGCCTGCGCCGCGTCGCCGCTGCCCTGCACCACCGGCTGGTCCGTCACGCGCACCGGCGTCACGGAGGCGGGCACGTCGTCGGCACGCGGCACCGTGAACTGCACGCGGTACGGCTCGCTTTCGCCCTGGTAGCGGCCGTCCCGGTAGTAATCGTCGAACACGCGCGCCACGCACAGCGTGTAGGTTTGCCCCTCCTCCAAATGCCGGTTCTCCAGCGTGAAGGCGCGCGCATTGTCGACGTACTGCTTGCCCGCAGCCGTGCCGTTCGCCGGCAGGATGTTGTCGGGGCCGCCCTCGATCCACGCCAGGTGGGCGAAGCCGCCCGGGACGGACTCGTCCATGAGCCGCTCGAGGTCGCTCGTTATCTTCCCGCTGACGTCGTAGGTGTGCGTGCCCAGCACCTCGTCGTCGGCGCCGTCGCCCTTCAGGACGACGGCGGCCGCTTCCGCTTCCGACTGCGGGATGTTCAGCACGATGTTCGCCGAGCTGGTGTAGACGGTGCCCTCGCGCGGCCACGAACGGTAGTCTATCTTGAAGCGGTAATCGTAGCAGGCCTCGTCGGAGGACTCGATGTCGAAGGTGTATTGCGTGCCGTTGTGCCCGACGGAGCACACATCCTCCCAATCGTCCCCGGCGCGCAGCTTGCGCTGCAACGTCGTTTCGAAGTCGTCCGTGGTGTCCGCCTGAAAGCTGGTGGCGAAATCGAACCAAGCGTCGTGGGGAACGCCGGCCGCAGCGGAGAGGGTGCAGTCTTCAGGCTGCCGGAGAATCTCGAACGCGGGAAGCCCCTCCTCGCCCCACTGCGCGAACAGCGTGACGGTTTGGCTCTCCTCGTCCATGTAGTCGTACAGGTTGGTGGAGCTTTCGCTGATCCATTCCGCCGTGGGAAGGCTTCCGTCCTGCTCGGTGGCCCATCCCAAGAAGGAGCAGCCGTCGCTGACGGGCGTGCCCGTGTAGTAGCAGACGGGCAGCGCGCCGACGGGCTCGTTCTCCGCGATGGTCTTGTTCGGCATCGAGCCCTTGTCCCCCATCGGCTCCAACACGTACTTGCCGCTGTTGTTCTTCGGCGCGTTCAGATCGAACTTGACGTTAACCGTAGCGGGCACGCAGTAGGCGTACAGCGTGACGTCGCCGTAGACGATGCCGAGGAATTCCTCGGGCGGCTTGCTCCAGCCGCTGCCCGCGTCGGGCGCTTCGCTTGTCCAATAGGCCAGGCGGTAGCCCTCCGGCGCGTACGCCGCAGCGGACAGCGCGTCGGGGGAGACGGCCGTGTTCCAATAGGCGTCCGCGTAGCTGACCTTGCCGGCGACGGGGCTCACCAGCGTCACCGTGAAACTTTCGCCAACGCCCGTGGTCGTGAACACCGGGAGGCCGGAATGCGTGTAGGAACCCGCGTTGTCCAGCACGTAGTTGTGGTCGTCCAGGTACTCCACGGCAAAGGCGGAGCCGATCTGGGCCTCGTCGACAACGGTGCCGTTGTGGTAGCTGTCGTCCATGGCGCCCGCCGGCATGCTTTCGCGCGAAGTCAGGGAATGGGCGATCCAGACGCCGTACCCCCCTGCCTGCGCGCGGCCGACGATGCCGCCGGCTTGATCGGACGAGGCCTGGGCCTTGATGAGGCCCGTGTTGTAGCAGCCCGATATCTCGCCGTTTTTGTAGGCGGTATCGAGGTACCCCACCAGGCCGCCGGCGTATCCGAGGCCGCCCTGGCTCTCGATCGCCCCCTGGTTGTAGTTGCGGCCGAACGTGAAGTTGTTGACGCTGCCGTACGACAAATACCCCATCAAGCCGCCGGCGGATCCGCCGAACTCCTCGCCGTCCCTGTTCTCGAAGGTGCCGCCCTGCGACATGATGCTGCCGTTGTTCGAGCAGTACAGCACCCGAGCCGTGCGGCGGTTCCCTCCCACCTGCTCGACGCTGCCCGCCATGCCGCCAGCATGCGCGTTCTCGGACGTGACGTATCCGAAGTTCGCGCAGTATATGACGGAGATGTAGCCGTGCTCTTCGTCGTGGTACGAGCCGATGAAGCCGCCGGCGTTACCGTAGGCATGCACGGTTGCCTGGTTCGTGCAGTTCCACACGCCGATCCGGCGGTCATCCTCTTCGTCGCCTGGGGTGCCAACGCGCGCGAACACGGTGCCCGCGTTGCGGCTGTCCGACACCGAATTCGACACCGTGCCTACGAAGTTGATGTTCCTGATGGTCGCTTCGGTGTTCACGCCAAGCGGCATGCCACCGGTTTCGAACATGCCGCCGTGGGAGTTGAGCCGGAGCTCGATGAGGTGGTTGTTGCCGTCGAACTCGGCTGCTTGGAAGTCAGGGTAATTCATGTCGGTGATTACCTTATCGTTGACGCAACCGTCATCGACGAGGTCGGCCATGAGACGAGCGTGCTGGTTGTGCTCTTCGGAGGACTTCATGTCCCTCAGCTTGTTGCACCACGCGATGAGATCGTCGGTGTTGTAGATGAGCGTGGGGTCGTCCTCCGTGCCGGAGCCTTGCAGCTCGGCCGCGTAGGCGGGCACCGGGGCCGCGAGGCCGGTCAGCGCGAGCAACGCGGCGAGGACGCCTGTGGCCAGCAGCGCCGCGATCATCGCGCGCTTGCTTCCGTATTCGCGCTTCAACACTTGACCCATACCGCACCCCGTTCTCGCAGGAAACACACTTCAAGCAAAGTTTACCGAGGTGCGAAGGCGAAAACCGTTTTCTGGCACGAAACGGGACGATGTGGCATGAAAGCAGGGCGCCCGAACGGCGGGCGGCGAGAAGCACTCGCTGTCATCCCGAGCTCAGGCGGCGGAGCCATTGTCATCCCGAGCGAAGCCCGGAGGCTGCGCGCTTCGCTCAGTGTCCAGGATGGGAACCACTCCCACTTGGGACGTTTTGGGGCAGGACGAGGCGCAGGCGGAACATGCCCTCGGCAGCCTCGCAGGTCAGATGCGCACCATGCCGTTCGGCGAAAGCGGCGATGCTGCGCACGCCCACGCCATGGCCCGGCCGCTGCGGCTCCGGAAGCCCCTCGGCGTTCAGAGGCACCGTTCCGCGGCACGTGTTCTCCACCTCCAGCGCCAAACGCGGCTCGCTCACAATGCGCACCGCGATGCGGCGGCGCTCGCCTGCGGGCTGGTCGGCGCAGGCGGCTGCGGCGTTCTCGATGGCGTTCGCGCACGCGCCGGCGAACTCGAGCGCGTTCACCGGCAGGTCGCGCGGCACGTCGCACGACGCCTCCACCTGGACGCCGGCGGCCATGGCGCGACCCAGGTACAAATCCAGCAGGGCGTTCACCCCTTCGTTCTCGCACCAGCGGCGCACGGCCGCCTCCTCCACCGCCTCGTCCACGCCTCCAAGCGCGGCAAGCGCCTGCTCGTCTTTGCCCGCGCGCACGAGCGTCAAGACGACGCCCAGATGATGGCGCAGGTCATGACGCAGCACGCGCATCTTCTCGTCGGAGGCGCGCACGGCCTCGATCTGCCGCTCGAACGCTCTCGCCTGCTCCTCCAACAGCCGTTGCGCTTCTGCCATCCGCGTGCGCCGCGCATGCTCGCGCAGGGCGACGAACACGATGGCGTAACCGGCCAGTGCCATGGCCAGCGCCAGCATCACGATGGCGATACGCATACCCTCGCCCTCCACCGCGCCCACGATGTACACGAGGTAGAACAAAGCGTAGAACGCCAAGGGTATCAGGCACAGAAGCCCCCATCCGCGCCGCATCGTGCGCGCGGCCTCCAGATAGTACGGCCGGAAGAAGCGAAACGTCGCCCATACCAACGGCACGGCGAGGACCGCACGCACGGCCAGGTTGACCGCCAAGGCCCGCGTCGGATCGACCGTCAGCGACGCGGCATGCCCCAGCATCCCGATGACGGCGTTCAACTGGATGGCCGTGAGGATGGTGAACGCCACGACCAGCGGCCGCTGCCGCGCGATGCCGAGCAGCAGCGCGAACGCCGCGACGTTGCCGGTCAGGGGGTAGAACCTCAGAAACGTCTCAGGACCAGCCAGCGAGAACACGGCGAAGTTGCCCAACGCGATCAGCGCCACGCCGCCGACGAACGCGACGAAGGTCGTCGCGCGGCCGAAGCGGCTCTCCGTCAGCGCGTACATGATGAACAACGCAACGACAAGCCCGGCCAAACGCAGCACGAACGTCGGCAGATCCCCTTCCATGGCCATCTTTCCCTTTCCGTCCGTCCACCCGTCCGCCCCAGGGCGGCGCGTTGCATTATACTGTTCGCCAGACGACCCGACCGCACGTAGGCGATTTCCGTCCATGCACAGTCTGGCACGAAACGCGCCGATCTGGCACGAAAACATCCGTCGCTTTTCGACGATACCGCCAAAATGGAAAGGAGGTTCCATGACGCGCCGCATAACCGATATGCGCCGTTCAGGCGAACCCCTCCCTGCCGGCATGTATCGAAGAAAGAGACCGATGAGAATCGCCATCGTTGACGACTGCGCACCTGATGCCAAAACCCTCGAAGACGCGATCCGTTCCCATCTGGACAAGCGGGGACGCACCTGCGAGATATGCCGTTTCCGCGGTGGCGGCGACCTGTTCGAGACGACCGACGCGCTGGCCTTCGACCTCGTCTTCCTGGACGTCTTCCTGGACGGCGCCAACGGCATCGACATCGCCGAGCGGCTGCGGCGCGAGAACTACCCCGGCCTCATCATCTTCACCACTGTGTCCAGCGAGCACGCCGTGGACGGGTTCCGCGTGCGCGCGTTCCACTACCTGACCAAGCCGTTCACGCCCGACGACATCGCCGCCGCCCTGGACGAGGCCATCGAGCGCCTCGCCGGGGACGAGACCATGCTGCGCATCCACGACGGATCGGCCGTGATCAACGTGCCGCTGTCGCAGGTGCGCTCCATCACCGCCGACGGGCACTACCTGAATCTCAGCACCGCGAACGGGCCGCTGCGCTGGCGCCAGTCGTTCGGCCGGCTGGCCGACATGGTGGCGCCGTACCCGCAGCTGTTCGCCTGCAACCGCGGCATCATGGTGAACCTCGCCCACGTGGACGACCTCACCGACGACGGCTGCTTCCTCATGGACGACGGCTCGAAGCTGCCCGTGCGCCGCTCGTCGCGCGCCGAGGCGCGCAGCCGCTACTTCGACTATCTGTTCAAGCACGCGCGGAGGTAGGCTTCCATGGGAGAGGACGTTGCCGGAGGGGTTCTGTGGTACGTCGTGCGCAACGCGCCCACGTTCCTGGCGATGTTCTTCCTCATGCTGCTGGCCGTGCGCGGACGGCTGCGCTTCTCGCTCGGGGTCACCGTGGGCATGGCGCTGGGCATCGTCGCCGCCGTCAGCCTGGCCTGCGGTATCGGCGTGGCGGTCTTCGCCGGCGAGGAAGGGGTCTGGGCGACCGTTCCCGTGCTGGCCGTCTCGCTGCTGTCGTTGGCCGCGCTGACGAAGCTGCCGTGGGGCAAGCGTCTGTTCGTGTTCTTCAGCGCCGCGACTGCCGCCGCCATCGCCATCCTCGCCTACGACGTGCTGCTACGCACAGTGGCGTTGGAATGGAGCTTCGGGGCGCGGCGCGTGCTGGACGCCGTCGTGTGCTCCGCAGGCCCGCTCGTGCTGGCGCCGCTGTTCGCCCGCACCATCCGCTGGGGCGTCGAGCAGGTGGACGACCCCGCGCTCTGGCGGCGCCTGGCCGCGGTGCCCGCGGGGTTCTTCGTCGCAGCGAACGCGCTGTATATGTTCGCGTACGCGGTGGAGTTCCTGTCGAGCGGCTCGGATGCGCTGTACGCGCTGGCGGTGGGCGTGCTGGCGTTTCTGATGGTGGCGTCGTACCTCATGCTGTTCTCGGCCCTGCGCACCGTCATGGAGAACGCGCGCCTGCGCGAGGCGGCCCAGCTGGAAGAGCTGCAGCACGAGCGCTATCGGAGCCTGCGGCGCACCCTGCGCGACACCGCCAAGGCCCGTCACGACTTCCGCCACCAACTGCTGGTCATCCGATCGTTTGCCGACGAGGACGACGTGCAGGGCCTGCGCGCGTACCTCGACGAGCAGGGTGCCGGCCAGGCGCAGCGCGAGCCGGGCGCCTACGCGCTCAACTTCGCCTTGGACGCCGTGGCCGCGCACTTCGCCGAGCGGGCGCGAGCCTGCGGCGCCGACGTGTCGCTGGCCTTCGCGCTGCCCGAGCGCCTGCCGCTGCCCGAGGCCGATTTCTGCATGGCGATGGCGAACCTGCTGGAGAACGCCGTGGAAGCCTGCGAGCGTACGGAGCGCGGGGAAGGCGGAGCGGGCGGGCGCGGGTCGACAGCGCAGGACGGGGCGCGCCCGCTCTTCGTGGACGCCGAAGCACGGATCGAGGGCAACGCCGTGCTGGTTTCCGTGCGCAACAGCTGCACGCCGTCCGATGCCCGCGCGCTGGCCGCCGCGGCGCCGGACGGCGTGCTGTCGAGCGGCGCGCGCTCGGCTAAGCGGGAGGGCGACGGCATCGGGCTGGCCTCGGTGGCTACGCTGGCGAAGCGCTACCGGGGCGAGGTGCAAGTTGAGATCGACGAGTATGCGGCGACGATCCGCGTGCTGCTGCGCACGGGCGGCGCGCGCTAGCATCCGGAACGCCTGCGGCCGCGCGGGCCGCCCGGAGCAGCCCGCGTGGCGACCCGGTGACGCGCCGTCGCATCATCGCCCGAAAAACACGTTTTCGCCCGCGATTCCGTGTTTTTCGGGCGATGATGCGTTCCGCAGCGCCTTCCGAGACACCGAGTATCCTACCAGCTCAGCAACTCGTAGCCGTCCTCGGTGATGGCTACCTGCACTTCCCACTGAGCGGTGTCGCTGCCGTCGGCGGTGCGCACGGTCCAGCCATTCGGGTCGCTCATGTCGATGGGCGCCTCGCCGGCGTTCACCATGGGCTCGATGGTGAACACGAGGCCCGGCACCAGCACCATGCCCGTCCCCGGTTCCGACACGTGGCTGACGAACGGGTCCTCATGGAAGTCGAACCCGATGCCGTGGCCGCCGAACTCGCGCACCACCGAGAAACCCTGCGCCTTCGCGTACGCGTTCACGGCCGCGCCCACGTCGCCGAGCAACCCCCACGGCTCGATGGCGGCAAGGCCCGCTTCCATGGCCTTCTTCGTCTCGTCCACGAGGCGCGCTCGCTCGGGCGACACCTCGCCGATGCAGAACATGCGCGACGAGTCCGAGTAGTAGCCGTCGAGGATGGTGGAGCAGTCCACGTTCACGATGTCGCCTTCGCGCAGCACGTCGTCCTCGGACGGGATGCCGTGGCACACCACGTCGTTGATGGAGGTGCACACGCTTTTCGGGTAGCCCTCGTAGTTCAAGTCGGCCGGGATGCCGCCGTGCTCCACCGTGTAGTCGTGCACCCAGCGGTCCACCTCCTCGGTGGTCGTGCCCGGCCCGATGCGCTCGGCCACGTAGTCCAGCACCCCGATGTTGACGGCCGCGCTGCGCTTGATGCCCTCGATGTCGGCCGCGCTTTTCAGCGAGGCGCGCTCAGGCAGCTCGAAGCCCTGCTCGTACATGCTCTGCAGGCGCTCGTCGAAATCGAGGTGGCACTTCTTGTACTTCTTGCCGCTGCCGCACCAGCATTCGTCGTTGCGGCCCGGGTTGGTTCGTCCGTCGTACATACGCGTATCCTTTCGTTTTGCCGGCTATTGTACCGCTTGTTAGACATCGCGAACATCGGAAAAGAGGATGAAGATCGGGAGATCGCATCCCACTCTGCCCGTCCCGCCCGCTCCGTGCGCCAGCAAATCCCGCGCCATGCCCCTGGAGGACGTTCAAAATTATGACCAAAACACCTATGGACAAAATGGGGAGTTTTCTCTAGATTCTGAAGACCGTCGCACCGCCCCGCTAAGCGCGTTGACCGCCTACTTCGCCGCACCTCCCGCACCCCCGTCGCGCTGGCGCTTGAAGCGATGGTATGCGAGCGCACCGATCACCACGGCCGCGGCGGTGACGCTGAACACGATGGCGGTCGCCCGCCAATCGCCTGCGGCGGCGAACGACGATCCCAGCGTGATGGCCAGCACCGACGGCAGCCGACCGGCCGTGGTGACAACGGCCAGGTGCACGGGGCGCATGCCGGCGAACGCGGCGAGATAGGCCATGAGATCCTTCGGCAGGCCGGGGATGAAGAACGCCGCGAGAATGGCGAAGTCGAACCTCTGCGCCCCGCGCAAGCGGGCCAGCCACTCGCGGCCCTTTCTCGTGAGGACGAGCTCGAGCACGCGATCGCCGCCGAAGCGCACTACCGCGATGATGGCGAAGCAGCCGACCACGCTGGCGGCAAGGTACACGAACGCGCCCTCCCAGAACCCGAACGCGTAGCCCGCGGCAAGCTCCAGCGGCTCGCTGGGAACGATCACCGTCACCTCTTGCAGAACGACCAGCAGGCCGAACACCACGGGCGCAAGCGGCCCCAAGCGCTCCACCTGCTGCTGAACGCGATGTCCGTCGGTCAGGAAAGCCAGCGCGTCGCGACCGAACAGCAGCGCCAGCACCCCGACGATGCCGGCGAACGCAAGCAGCGCCGCCGCCACGGCCATGCGCCGCTTGCGCAACTCCCTATCCTGCGTGCCTGCCGATTTCGCCATGCCGTTCCTTTCGCCGTACCGCATCCGATTGTCGTACGGCGGCGCCGCGCGCAGGTGTGCGTCCGTTGACGAACCGGTAACGGGATTGCGCTATACTGGGGAAACGGAACCGACGAGGAAAGGATGCCCCATGCGCCAATCCAACCGAGCGTCCCTTCTGACGACTAGCCTCGCCTTCGCGTTCGCGCTCGGTATAGCATCGTTTTCCGGATGCAGCGGGAGCGATCTCCCCGTCGAGCCTGAAACGCACGAACCGCTGGCCGTCATCGACAAGGCCGCACCGGCGTCGAATGCGACCAGTCCCCATGTGCCAGAAACGACCTTCTACGGCGTGAACCCAGCCGACATCGATTCGGCGTACGACCTCGTTCGCTTGCTCTCGCTCGATCCTGAGCACATCCCCGCCACAGTGGAGCGTCTGGGGTTCTCCTACGGCGCAGGTGCGCCCACAGGCGCTTGGGAAAGCACGTCGGCCGATACGCCGCTCTCACCTCCCGGCTCGACAACGCGCATCCTGTTCAGCCTCAACGGCGGCGAGACCACGTCCGATCTCATGCGCGCAGGCAAACGACCAGGCGCCATCACCATGAGCATCACCGCGCCCTATGCCGAACCGCCCGAGGCCGAAGCGGTCGGAGACGCGCTCCTGCAAGCTGCGGGCTTGGCAGACGAGGCATACCGCAACGCAACCGCCAGCGAGAAGTTCGACATGTCCTCAACTGTACGCATCGGGCGGTGCTCCGAGGGAAGCGCCGCAGCAATATGGCAGCTTGCCACGTTCAACGACCGCAACGAGGTGTTCGAGAACACCACCTATTCCTTGACCGTGCTCACGGAGGAAGGCGCGCTTGCGTACGAAAGCGATCAGATGATCGAAGCGCTTGCAATCATGGGGATGTAAGGCAGATACCGCGCTAGTCTTCGAGCAACCGCAGGCACAATTCCCGCAGGGCGGGAATGCTTGTTATAGCTGTTTCCCAAACAATCGCAGGCTTCAATTTTGCATAACCATGGGCGATTCGATTGCGCATGCCATATGCCTGAACCCACATATCCGAAGGATAGAGCTCCTGCAAAGCATCGAGGTATCCGCCTCCGCCGATCAGTTCCCCGATCTGAAATATCGGCATCAGCAAAAGATCGAGATGGTCGTCGTTCAGGCACACGCTTTCTCTGGACATCGAGTAGCGCGCGATTCGGTCGGATACGATATCGCAAAGCGGCACCATGAGTTCGATGCATTCGATCGCTTCAGGATTTCTCATAGATGAGCTTTCTGTCTCGCTCGTAGCGCTCGCGCGCACGCGGGTAAAACGAATCGTCCCCGCACACCACGTCGACCGGCACCCCCAACGCCTCTTCAAGATGGCTGCCGAAGCCTCCAAGGGAAAAGAGCGTGAACCCGTCGTCAGGCTCAATGCACAGATCCACATCAGATGCCGCATCCGCATCGCCGCGCGCGTGCGAACCGAACAGGTACGCTTTCACAACTCCGTAACCAGGAGCAATAGAGCGCACTGCCGAAGCGATGGTATGTTGGTCGAGCACTTTCATGGCATTAGTATACCACCGCCATCGACATGCCGGCCACCCGCCGGCCCCCTGCGTCCCCGTCGTTGCTGGACGGGAACGCAGGAACAGCCCGGGCGAGCCTGCGCTCGGGATGACAACCCGAGCGCCAGCCGCGCCTGAAGGGCGGCCCTACCCGCGGACTTCGGCGCCGGTGGCGCTGGACACCTTCTTGACCAGGCGCTCGTGAGCCTTGTCGACCTCCTCGCTGGTGAGCGTGCGGTCGGCGGCGCGGTACGTGAGCGCGTAGGCCATGGACTTCTTGCCCGCGCCCACGCGCGCCTCGTCGCGGTACACGTCGAACAGGCGCACGTCCTCCAAGAGCTTGCCGCCCGCCGAGGTCATGCACTGCACGAGCTTCTCGTGGGTGACGCCCTCGTCCACGACGAACGCCACGTCCATGGATACGGCCGGGAACGTGGGCACGTCCACGTAGTCGCGCGCGGGGCGCGCCGACTTCGCCAGGGCGTCGACGTCAAGCTCGAACGCCACGACGGGCGCCGTCGCGTCGAAGGCGTCCACGGCCAGCGGGTGCAGCTCGCCCACCCAGCCAAGCTCGGTGCCGCCCGACAGCACCGCGGCCGCGCGGCCGGGCTGCAGGTGCGGAGCCTCGTCGGCCGAGAGCGCCTTGAAGCGCAGCTTCGGCAGCGCCAGCTCGCGCGCGAGGTTCTCGATCGCGCCCTTGCCGTCGAAGAAGTCGAACGCGGCCGGAGCGCTGTTCCAGCCGGCGTCGCCCATGGCGCCCGCCATGACGCCGGCCAGACGGCGGCGCTCCTTCGGCTGCTTCTTGCCTTGCGTCGCGAAGAACACCGCGCCCATCTCGTAGAGCTGCACGTTCTTCACGCCGCGGCTTTGGTTGTAGGCGACGTTGCGCATGAGGCCGGGGACGATGCTCTGGCGCATGACGGACTGGTCGGCGTTCAGCGGGTTGATGAGCTCCACCGGCCGCCCCAGCCCCTCGTGGCTCATGCGCAGGCGGTCGAGGTCGCCCGGCTCGGCGAACGAATAGGTCATCGTCTCGTTGAGGCCGCTCGCGCACATGGTGCGATGGATGATGTCGGACACGTGCTCCAGCTGCGAGCGCGTGCCGTAGCGGCCGCGGCCGCCCGGCAGCGTGGCCGGGATGCGGTCCATGCCCCAGAGGCGCACCACTTCCTCGTACAGGTCGATCTCGCGCTCCAGGTCGGGGCGGAACGTCGGCGCCGTCACGGACAGCACGTCGGCGTCGTCGGCATCGGACACCTCGCAGCCCAGGCGGCTGAGGATGTCGACGACCTCCTCGCGCGGGATCTCGGCGCCCATCATCGCGCAGAAGCGCGGCACGCGGAACTTCAGGTCGACGGGCTCGGTCTTCTCCAGCCACACGTCCACCATGCCGGGGCACACCGTGCCGCCCGACACCTCGGCGATGAGCGCGGCCGCCATATCGGCGTTGAGGGCCACCGGGTTGTCGTCCACCCCGCGCTCGTAGCGCATGGACGATTCGCTGATCAGGCCCAGGTTGCGGCTCGTGCGGCTGGTGTGCGCGCGGTCGAACGCGGCGGCCTCCAGCAGCACCGTGGTGGTAGCCTCGGTGACCTCGGTCTCGAGGCCGCCCATGACGCCGGCCAGCGCCACGGCGCGCTCGGGCGTGGCGATGACGGTCATGTCGGGCACGAGCTGGCGGTCCTCGCCGTCGAGCGTGGTGAACTGCTCGCCCTCGGCCGCCGGGCGCACCACGATGTGCACCTTGCCGTCCGCGCCTGCCAGCTTGTCGAAGTCGAACGCGTGCAGCGGCTGGCCCAGCAGGAACAGGATGTAGTTCGTCACGTCCACGATGTTGTTGATGGAGCGGGCACCCGCGGCCGCCACGCGCTCGGCCAGCCAGTCGGGGCTCGGGCCCACCTGCACGTCCTTGATGACGCGCGCCGTGTAGCGGCAGCAGCGGGACGCGTCGGCGATTTCCACGCTCACCTGGTCGGCCGCAGGGGTCGCGTCGGCGTCCTCCACGAGGTCGATCTGCGGATACGTCACGTCGGTGCGGTACATCGCGCCCACCTCGCGCGCCATGCCCGCCATGCTGAGGCAGTCGGGGCGGTTCGGCGTGACCTCGAGGTCGAGCACCGTGTCGGACAGCTTGA
This sequence comes from Eggerthella sp. BIOML-A1, assembly GCF_009875595.1. Lineage (NCBI taxonomy): Bacteria > Bacillati > Actinomycetota > Coriobacteriia > Eggerthellales > Eggerthellaceae > Eggerthella > Eggerthella sp. BIOML-A1. The sequence continues at coordinate 148,355 of NZ_WWRZ01000005.1, forward strand.
GGTAGTCGGCAATGGGCATGCCCACGGGCGCGTCCTCGGGCAGGATCCAGATGCCCTCGTGGTTGCTGCCCATGCCCAGCTCGCGCTGCGAGCAGCACATGCCGCAGCTGGTGACGCCGCGCAGCTTGGACTTCCTGATCTTGAAGTCGCCGGGCAGCACCGCGCCGATGGTGGCCACCGGCACCTTGATCCCCTGTGCGATGTTCGGCGCGCCGCACACGATCTGAACCGGCTCGCCCGCACCTACGTCCACGGTGACCACGTGCATGTGGTCGCTGTCGGGATGCTGCTCGCACGTCTCCACGTAGCCCACGACCACGCCGTCGAACGCGTCGCCCGTCTTCTCGATCGCTTCCACCCCTGTGCCCGTCAAATCGAGCCGGTCGCAAAACGCCTTCACGTCCGAAGGCACGTCCACATACTCAGACAACCATTTCAAAGAAACCTTCATCAGCTCTTCCTCTTTTCCACCAAGCCCCCGTCTGACTGAACCCCTCGACCCGATACAGCCGAGGGCGCAGACGCAGCGCAGCAACGTTAATAGTGCGAAGGGTCGGCGGGCGGTGCCCACCAAGCGAGTTTCCCCTTCGGGGACTTGCTCGGCTTTGCCTCGCGGCGCCGCAGCGCAGCGAGGACTGTTTGAGCGACTGGGCGCCGCCCGCCGACCCGCCAGAAACCCTAGAACTGCCGCAAGAAGCGCATGTCGCCTTCGACCAGCATGCGCAGGTCGGGCACGTTGTACTTCAGGCAGGCGATGCGCTCCACCCCCATGCCGAACGCGAAGCCCGAATACTTCTCCGGGTCGATGCCCGACATGGACAGCACGTTCGGGTCCACCATGCCGCAGCCGAGGATCTCCAGCCAGCCGGTGCCCTTGCAGAAGCGGCAGCCTTCGCCGTGGCAGATGCCGCAGCTCACGTCCACTTCGGCCGACGGCTCCGTGAACGGGAAGTAGTGGGCGCGGAACCGCGTCTTGCGCTCCTCGCCGAACATCTGCTTGCACAGGTAGTCGAGCGTGCCCTTGAGGTCGCCGAACGTGATGCCCTCGTCCACCACGAGGCCCTCGATCTGCGTGAACTGGGGCAGGTGGGACGGGTCGGCCACGTCGCGGCGGTACACCTTGCCGGGCGCGATCACGTAGATGGGAAGCTCGTTGTCCTCCATCGCGTGCACCTGCACGCCGGAGGTCTGGGTGCGCAGCAGCACGTCGGACTCGCCGCGCACGGCCGCCTGCGCGCCGGAAAGGTCGCGCACGTAGAACGTGTCGGCCAGGCTGCGGCTGGGGTGGTCGGCCGGGGCGTTCAACGCCTCGAAGTTGTAGTAGTCGGTCTCCACCTCGGGGCCCGTGGCCACCGTGTAGCCCAGGCCGAGGAAGATCTCGGAGATCTCGTCGGTGATGCGGTTGATGAGGTGGCGCGTGCCCACCTGCTGCGAGCGACCCGGCAGCGTCACGTCCACGGCGGCCGCGTCGATGGCGGCGGCCAGCTCGGTTGCGGCCAGCTCCTCCTTGCGCGCGGCCAGCGCGCCTTCGACGGCGGCGCGCACCTCGTTCGCCGTCTTGCCCACGGCGGCGCGCTCCTCCTTCGCGATCTGCCCCATCTGGCGCAGGTACCCGGTCAGCGTGCCCGCCTTGCCCAGCACGCCGATGCGCACCTGCTCGAGCGCCGCGGTGTCGGCCGCCTGCGCGATCTGCGCGATGGTCTGCTCGCGCAGCGCCTCCAGTTCCTCCACGATTGCCATTCTGCCGTCCCTTTCCGTCTCTCGCCCCGCGCCGCCCGCCCGGCGGCGCACATGAAAAAGAGCCTTCTCTCGTCCTTGCTCCTGAGGGCATGCGCCCAAAGTCCAAGGACGAGAGAAGGCTCTCGCGGTACCACCTCGGTTGACGGCCGCTGTGCGGGCCGCCCGCTCGTTCGCTCTGTGACGGGAGCCCCCGGCGCATCCTACTTAGCGTCTCGCGGGGCGGCGACCAGGGTCGCGCCTCTGCGTCCGCGTTCAAACGCGCTGCTCGGAAGGGAATCGTCGCGCTTGCTGCCCGGGAGCTTTCAGCCGGTGGCACCCGTCTCTGCCGGCAGCCGCGTTGCGCGGCGCTGTCTTCGTCATCGCATGTAACGATGCAGTTTAGCACATGAGCGCACGCCGTGCGGGAAATTCCACAAGGACGCGTCGCGGCGTTCTACAGGAAGCGGTAGTTGACCGTGCGCAGACCCCAGTCGAGGCACGACGAGAAGCCGAAGGCCTTCCATACGCCGGGCTGCAGGTCGAGAGATCGGCTGCCCCCGCCCATGCCACCGCAATCGTTTACGGTGGCCAGCACGGTTTGCCCGTTGTAAGAGATCTCGACGGTGCGGCCGAAATACGAGCGGAAGTTCGGCCACGACATCGGGATGGCCACGCCCATGGAGTTGTCGTCGCACACCGACCCGTTCGCCGTGGTGCCGGGGTTCGGCGTGTACGGATCGGTGGAACCGCCGTACGCGGACGCGATGCCGGTCGACCAGCTGATGCCGGGATCGGGCGTCGGCTCGGGAGCGGGTTCGGGCGAAGGCGCTGGTGTCGGCGCCGGAGGATCCGGATCGGGGTTCGGCTGGACCGGGGTGTTGGAATCGACCACGTCCTCGCGGCCGATGGTATCCGCATTCTCGTCGATGACCGGCCCGGTGGCGCCATCGGCAGCCGCCAGCTCCTCGGCCTTCTGCCTGAGCGCTTCCAAACGCGCGGCCTGGTCGCTTTGGGCGTTCGACAGCTTGGAGCTCGCCTCGGACAGCACGGTTTCGGCTTCCGCGCGCTTCGCTTCCAGCTCTTCGAGCTTCTTCTCCTGCTCGTCTTTCTGGAAGTTCAGGTCGTCGATGAGCTTCTCGTACTTCGCCGAGCGCTCTTTTTGCGCGTCCACCTCGTCGGCGTGGAACTGCATGATCGAATCGAGATAGGTGAGATTGCGTATGAGGTCGCTGAAGCTTCGCGCCTCCAGCACCATGGTCACGAGCGATTGCGACGCTCCCCCGTTGGTGTACTCGTGCACCGCCGTCTTCCCGAGAGCCGCGCGGCCTTCGATGACCGCCTGCTGGGCATCCATGGCCTGGGCCGATATCTCGTCGACGCGCGCTTGCAGCTCCTCGACGTCCTGCTTGAGGGCGTCGTAGTCGCCCGCGATGCTTTCCATATGCGCCTCGGCGTCGTCGAGCGTGGCCTGCGCATCGTCGACGGCCCTCTGCGCCTCTTCCGCTTCGTCTGCCCAGGCGCGCGAGAAGACCCCGCCGCCGAAAACGGTTCCGCCCGAACACAGAGCAAGCGCCAGAACTCCCGCGAGCATCGCGTTCGGTATGCTCCAACGTGCGGATCTCATGCTACGCCTCCTTCGAACAGCAGGCGATCGTGCGCCGCCCCCAACGCGGACGCAAGATCGACGATCAGGTGCTCGTTGTCGGTGAAGTATTCGTCATCGTAATCGGCGTCGGACATGATGGCGATTACGTAAACATCAGTATCGGTGACCACGAGGCCAGCATCGTTGAGCGCGCCCATGTCGTACCAGGGCGTATCGATCTCGTAGCCGGGCTTCGACAAAACACGACGGCCCTCGCCCAAAGCCGTGCGCAGAAACGACACGTCGGTCTGCTGCAGCACGTCGGCGAGCCACGGCGCGTTGCCCTGGCCTTCGGCCACGTAGGCGCCGACGTTCAGCCACATCTTCGCCAAGTCGCGCGGCGTGTAGTAGGGGTACCATTCGCCTTGCCAAGAAGCGGCGTCCACGTCGGCCGCGGCGCACCAAGCCTGGAAATCGTTCTGATCGAAGCGTTCGCGCAACAGCCCGTAACCGGTGTTGTCGGAATGCACGATGGTGTTGGCCATGACGGTTTGCAGGTCGTAGCGATCTATGTCGTCCGACGACATGATTCCGGTACCGTCAAGGATGACGTCTTCGACCACCTCTTCATCAAGAGAGGCTCGGCCGCCGTCCACCATATCCTGCGACGCGAAAGCCACGAACGGCGCCTTGACCGTGCTGGCAGAGAAGAACCATTGATCGGCGTTGTACCCCACACCCTCGTGCGTGGTCAGGTCGTACATGACAAAGCCCACCTCGTAACCCGCATCGTGGTATGCGGCGATGGCGCCTTCCACATCGGAGATCTCGTCGGAGGACAGGGTGCGCGCGATGCCGGTCACCGAATTGAACAGGTTCACGTCTTCAGTGCCCGATGCGGCGTCGAGCGCTGTGCGCGCATCTTCGGCGACGGCGCGCGGGTCGACGACATCCCCGGATTGCGCTTGCGAGGCCGCAGCCTGTCCCGTCTGCGCAGTCGCTTCGGGGAGCGCGGCAACCACCTCGTCGGCCACGGCAATGGGATCCTCGGGTCGGGCGGCGCTCGCAGCCATCGCGCACGCGCCGATGGCCAACACCGCCACGGCACCCACGATCACGCCCGCGACGAGGGCCGGTCGATGCTTCAACCGATGTTTGATCGTTTTGAGAACCTTTGCCACAACAGCCTTTCCGGCGACTCCGCCCCATCGCTTCGAGCTTTCCGGGTCTTTCCGTCTGTGCAGTATTCCCTAACGAACAGGAGTATACAAGTACGCAACGGCCAAACAACATAGGAGCGCCACGGGGTCGTGCTAGTCGGAAGAGGCGCGCGAAAGGGCTATTCGCCTAAACGCATGTCAAGCTGCTTGCGGCGGCTTTGCGCCGTCTTGAAGCCCGTCCAGAAGAGAAACATGAGCATCAGGAACATCGCGACCGCGACAAACACGCCTTGGAAAGCTGCAGCCCACCACATGATCCCATCCGCTCCCAGTATCTGAAACTCAGCCAATACGCGGATAGCCGGAGTAAATATGCCGACGATCACGCTAACGAAACACGACCTGAATGCGTAGTAACCTATGGGGAATATTTCAGCCTCGGCAAAACGACCGTTGTCAGTAAACCCTTTGCGGCATTGCAAGACGATGCAGACGATGGCCGTCAACAGGACCCAGCCGTACAGAAACAGGTCGCTCGAAGCGATTACGACCTGTCCCGTGCCGGTGGCCATCACATCTCGCATATACGTCGCCTGCTTGAGCGCGCTACCGTAGTACATATACAGTACAAGCCCGATCGAAAGCATGATGAACCCGACCTTGTAGATGCGATTCGTCTCGGCCTCGACGCGCTCGTCCTTCGGGCCGCGGTACGCCTCCCAATGTTGAATCAGCTTCATGATCACTCGCTTTCTTCCCAAAAAAGGTCGTCGAGGGTGCATCCCAGCGTTTTGCAGATGGCGATGCACAGCTTGAGCGTGGGATTGTAGCCGCCGGCTTCGATGAGGCCGATGGTCTGGCGGGTGGCACCAACCGCCGCGGCCAGGTCGGCCTGAGACAGATCGGCGGCCACGCGAGCGGCCTTCATGCGCAGATTCTTCCCCGTTTCGGCGGGGGCGGTCGACGACGCGCCCGTAACCGGCGCAACGCCGGCCCTACGTCCGATGCTGCCGGAGGCCGCCCACGATACAGCGCTCATCTTGATCGTTTCCCTTTCGCGAATCCACTCGTTCTTTTCCATAACTATACGATCTATCTAACATAATGTCAAATATATATTGCATTTCGCGAAAGAGTTGCAGCAAGGAGATCCACCGGGAACCCAATCATGGCCGTTCGACCCACGGATGAAACCTCTATGCTGCAAAATCGAGTTTTTGGCAGTCGACCCCCCTTGCAACGATGGTTTCGTCACCGCGAGAAAAACGTGATCTGGGGTTTTGTCCGAACCTTTTTCGATGGAGAGCGCCCAGCGTGCCAAAACCTCGATTCTGCAGCATATAGATGAGCGAAATCGTGCCAGCGGGGCCAGCAGGCGAACAGGGCGCAGCCATCCTTCTCCGAAGCACGCTCGACACAGGTTCGATCGGAAGCCTCGAACGCGCCAAACGAGGGCGCGGACGCCGGTTGCATGCTCGTGGTAGTATGGGGACGCGGTTCTGCCCAGACCGTGCGCACCGCCTTCCCTTCCGGTACGAAAGGATCGAACCGATGGACTTCTCCCCTTGTGCGACCAGCGCGAACGTACGGATCGCGGCGCGCGGCGACGCGGAAGCCATGCGCGCGGTGTACACGCCGTACGTCGAGACGCCCGTCACCTTCGACACCGTCGCGCCCTCGCGCGCCGAATTCACCGCGCGCATGGCCGACGCGATGGTCGACTATCCGTGCCTCGTCCTCGAGCAGGACGGGCGCGTCGTCGGGTTCGCGTACGCACACGCCCAAGCCAGCCGGGCGGCCTATCGGTGGAATGCGGAGCTCTCGGTGTACCTCGAACAAGGCGCGACCGGGGGCGGCCGGGGGCGCACGCTGTACGACGCGCTGCTGAAACTGCTGCGCGCGCAGGGCGTGAAAAGCGCGTACGGCCTGGTAACCGTGCCGAACGAGGCAAGCGAGCGTCTGCACGCCGGCTGCGGGTTCCAGCGTTGCTGGGTGCAATCGTACGCCGGCTGGAAGGCGGGTTCGTGGCACGACGTGACCTGGTACGTGAAAGAGCTCGCCCCCTTCGACGACGACCCGGCGGATCCCGTTCCGTTCGGCGAACTGGCTCGTACGCGCCCCGACTTCGTGCAGCAGGTGCTTGACGAAGCGAACGCCGCGCTGGAAGCCAACGCCCCGACCGACTGTGCGTAAGGACGAAGCCATGCAGCCTCAACGTCTGTTCGAGATCGTCTACCTGCTGATGGATCGCGGCACCGCCACCACGGGCGAGCTGGCGCGCAAGCTGGAGGTGTTCGAGCGTACCGTGCGCCGCGACGTCGACGCGCTGTCGGCCGCGGGCGTGCCGGTGTACATGACGCGCGGCAAAGGCGGCGGCGTGCACCTCATGGACGGCTACGTGCTGGACCGCTCGGTGCTGAGCGAGCGGGAACAGGACGACATCATGGCCGCGCTCTCCGCGCTCAACCGCACCGGGGCCAGCGACGATGCGAGCGACGAGACGGCCGTGCGCCTCGGCCGCCTGTTCCAGCGCGAGAACGTGAACTGGCTGGACATGGACTTCTCGTTCTGGGGCGCGCCGCCGAACTACCGCGCCGCGTTCGACACCATCCGCGACGCCGCCATCGGGCGGCACCCGCTGTCGTTCGTCTACTTCGACGCCGAGGGCAACCGCACCGAGCGCACCGTGGAGCCCGCCCAGCTCATGTTCAAGGAATCGTCGTGGTACCTGCGCGCATGGTGCCGCGAGCGGGATGCATGGCGCATGTTCAAGCTGTTCCGCATCGACTGGGAAACGCTGGATGTGCTGCCGGAAACGTTCGAAGCGCGCGAGCTGCCTGCACTTGATGAAGGCGGGCACATGAAAGGCGACGACGTGCTGGTGATGCGCTTCGCCGCGCAGGCCGAGTCGCGCGTCCGCGAGGAGTTCGCGCCCGAGACGATAGCGCGCGAGGCCGACGGCAGCTGGCTCGTGACCCTTACCTGCGACATCACCGAACGCACGCGCTACTATCTGCTGTCGTTCGGCCCTCTGCTGGAAGTGCTCGAGCCGCCCGACGTCCGCGCCTGGCTGCTCAAGCACGCCGAAGCCGTGGCGCGCACTTACGCTTCCGACGGCCAGTCGGCCAGCAGCGCCCCCAAGTAGGCCGCCGCCGCGCGGTAGAAGGGATGGCGCGCCTCGGCGGCCAGGCGCTCGGCGAACGCGGGCATCCAGGCTTGGGCGTGCCCGGAGAGGAACCGCCCGTAGGCGGCGGCCGGGCCGCCGCCGGGGAGGTCGGCGTCGGCCGGGGCGCCCTCGGAAGCCGGGGCGCCGGCCGCGCGCAGGGCCAGGTGCTCGAGGAGCTCGCATTCCGTGGCGACGTGGTCGAGGGGCTCGTTGGTGCCCTCGGGGCGGCCGAGGCCGCAGGACCTCATGAAGCGCTCGACCTCCATGGAGCGGGGGTTCACGAACAGAAGCGGCTGCACCCCGTCGGCCTCGGCGGCCCACACGCCCTCGTAGGGCGAGCAGGCTGGCCCGGGCGCCCCGACGAACAGGCGCGTGGCCTCGGGTCGCAGGGCGTGCAGGAGCGCGTCGGCACCAGCAGGACCCGCGGTGTCGCAGCCGCCCTCGCCCGCCGCCGCGGGGACCTCCGCGGGCAGGCCCAGCGCGGCCAGGATCTCCCCTGCCGCCTCGTCCCACTCGCCGCCCGCCGCGGCTCCGGCCAGCTCCGCGCCCGGGTAGCGCAGGCTCAGCGCCGCGAGCTCCCAGGCGGCGGCACGGGTTTGCCAGAGCTCATCAACAGTCATCGTCATTCGCCTTTCAAGGGTTCCAGTTTCAGCTCGCGAACGATGAAGCCATCCGCGGTTTCTTCCAGCACGTTGATCGATCGACACAATACGACGGGCAGTGCTTGCACGATAGGGATGTGGCGCGGATGGAAGGCCAGGCTAAGGCCTTCGTCCTCAAGCGAGAACGCGCCGACGCCGCACGCCTCCAGCGCGCGCCGCGCCAGGGAGACGTCGCCGTCGAACACTTTCACCGTTTTCAGGAAGAAATCATGCGGATCGCGCTCGTACACTCCCGCATCGACGGAGCAAGCGCCGTTTTGAACGCAGATCTGATCGCGATGCTTGTTCTCGAGCGAGCAGTAATGCACGCTAAGGGACAACCCCTCGTCAAGCGCGTACTCCAACAACTCCAAGCACAAGAGCTCGCTGCCCGCCAGCGGCAGACCGCCTGCGTAGCCGTAGTCGTACAGCACGGGAAACGGCGGGTTCTTCACCGAAAAGCCGCGGCGCTCGAACTCGTCCCAAGCTCCCATGGGGTAGCAGAACTCAAGAAGGTTGATGCCGAACGCGCCGACTTGATCAAGACGATCCAGCAGACGACGCATCGCCTTGCCCGTGCCCGGTATCACGGGCATCTCCACCATCACCTGCGAGATGAAGCGCTTCGCACGGGCAAGCACGTCGACGGCGTCATCGATGATCTCATCGGCGCGATCGACGTCGAGAACGTCCAGCTTGATGCTCATGCGCAGCTCGTCAAGCCCGGCATCGCGCAAGCGATCGAGCAGCGGTTCGTCAAGGAAATCGCCGGCGGTGTACAACCTGATATGGGCACGCGGAAAGCGCTGGCGAACGTAAGCGCAGAACGCCACGGACTCGTCGGCATGGAGCAAGGGTTCGCCCCCCGTCAACCCTACATGGGTGACCTCGCCGCCGCACGCATCGGCGAACGCATCGACCTCGTCGCGCCACGCATTGTTCACGCGCAGACGATCGGCGTAGTCGGCCTGGTTGGCGTTGAAGCAGAAATAGCAAGATCGATTGCATGCAAGCGACAGGAAGAACGTCTTGCTCCCCCGCCCTCCCGTGCAGGCCACGCACGCCGACGACAGGTTGCCGCAGACGACGCCGGCATCGCCGTTGCGGAACTGCGCGCCCTTCTCCCGCAGCCGATCCTTCGCCGCACGGACCACATCCGCATCCGCATCGCGCGGCGCGATGCGGATGCCCCAATCGGCAAGCCGAGCAAGATAATCAGCTTCGATGGCGGCATATTCGTCAAGCCACGCGCGCAGCGTGGGCCTCGCCTCAAACAGATCGGCGCTCATCGTCGAAACCTCCGTCGTCATGCGCGGCGGCCTTTGCAACGCCGCGCCGTTTCAGCAGATTGTACAGCGAACCCGCATGCACGGCCATATGCACGAGAAGAAGCGCGAACAGCGCCTTCGCCGCCGCGGCATGCAGAGGCGACCACGTATAATACCCCTCGGCATACAGGCCGAACGCCTGCAGCACCGCGCCCGACATGCCCAATCCCGACACGAAGACGGTCGAGAGCGCCACGAGCAACGCGGCATCGAGCGCCAAACGCCCGCAGCTCCGCAGACGCGCCCCGCGGGCGCATCGCGGAAGGGCGCGCGCGACCCGATCGACATGCTGCGCGCAATGGACGAAAACGGGCGCCAGCAAGGCCAAACCAAACCATTCGTGCGCAGGCACGCCCGTCAACGAGGGAAGCGCTGCAAGCGCATAAGTCAGAAACGCCGAGAAATCAACAACGAGCATCCGCTTCACCAGGTCACTTCCCCTCTTAAAGCTTTCGCACGATCAGAACAAGCAGCCCGACGAGCACGACCGGCGCCAAGATCCAGAGGTTCAAGCTGGCATCGGACGCGCGGCGATAGCGCGTCGCCAGCGTATCCCACGCATGACACTCGACGCTGGCGCAGCCCGCCTCGGGACAGGCCATCTCGTGCACGCCATCCGGCTCGGGCACATCGCCGAAACCATGGCACGACCCCGACGCGCACCCGACGACCGGGCAAGGCGAGTGGGGCTCGATAGGCCGGGGAAGCCCCACCGCCGGACTCGCAGCCGCAACAGCCCCGAACACGACGACCCCCGCGAAAAAGAACGTCGCCAAGGTGATGATCGCTTTCCTCAGCATCTCGTTCGCCACCCCTCCATGTCGCACGGCGGGGCGCCCGATGGTTCAGGCGCCCCGCCGAAAAACGGATCGTATCTAGTGCGAACGCTCAGTCGGCTTCAACGGGAGGAACTTGAGGCCCAGCAGCAACATGAGCGCGCCCAGCCCGAAAACGCCCAGCACGACGCCGAATTCGAGCATCGACGGAAAGTACACCATCGATCCGCCTGCGCTCTGCAGAGCCGCACCCGCATCCGTAAGAGCCGGACCGGACACGACGGCGGGCATATCGAGGTTCGGGATCTGGAAGCCGCCCACCAGCAGCTGCACGCGCTTGCAAAAGATGCCCACGATGGCCAGCACCGCTGCGATCACGATAAGCGGGTTCGTGCGCAGCTTCGGCACGAAGGCGATGACCGCCGTGGCGGCGCACCCGACGACCTCGATCCAGAAGAAAGGAGCGAGCGGACCCGTGGTCAGCATGGCGACGACCTCCGCCCCCGATCCGGCCGGGAAGCCCTCGGTCAGCAAGTCGCAACCGAAGAAGTATAAATCCACCATCACGAACACCCCGAGGAGCTTGAGCATCTTGACGACGTGCTCCTGCGCGAGCTCCAGGTAACCAGCCTTGCGCAGCGCGATGACCACGACGAGCACGAGCGCCACGCCGCACACCAGAGCCGACGACACGAACCAGGGGCCCAGAAGCGCAGTATGCCACATCTCGCGACCCTGCTGCAAACCGAAGATCCAAGCGGTGACCGAGTGAACGAGCACGGCGCACACCAGAGCGATGGCGGACACCACGCGCAAGGCAGCGGCAGAGCCCTTGCCGCCCTCGAAGCGCAGCATAGCCCACAAATACACGATGGACAGGATCAGGTACGTGCCCAGCACGATGATGTCCCACATCAAAGGCGAGCCGAGATTGGAGTACACGAACAGCTCCCAAAGGCGCAGCGGCTGGCCGAGGTCGATCACGACGAAGCCGATCGCCAGCACCGTGCAGCAGATGGAGGTCCACACGGCGATCTTCGACACGCCGCCGAAACCCTCCATGCCGAACACGCGCGGAGCGCTCGAGATGATAAGGCCGCCGGCGGACAGACCGACGAGGAACATGAACATCGTGATGTAAAGCCCCCACGAGTCCAGATTGCGCATGTTGGTGTTCACCATGCCGCTGGTCAGCTGAAATGCCCACAAAGCCAAACCGCCGACGGTGAGAATGGCCGCCACCACGATGGCGACAGCAACCCCTTTGCCGCCGAATCCGGCAGCGGAAACCTTGGCGGACTTCTCCGCCGATACGTTCTCAGACATGATCAATCCCCTTACACGAGGTAGTACACGGACGGCTTCGTGCCTTCGCTGGCCAGCAGCTGCTCGCAGGAGCGCTCTTTGACAAGCTTCGACACCTCCGAATCCGGATCGTCGAAGTCACCAAAGTGACGGGCGCGGGCCGGGCACAACTCCATGCATGCCGGCACCTCCTCACGGGCAAGGCGCTGGTAGCAGAAGGTGCATTTCTCGACCACATGCTTCTGGTGCTTCGGGACGTCTGCATCGCCGACAGCATGGTCGACGGGGTACTTCGGCTCCTCCCAGTTGAACGAGCGCACGCCCGTGTACGGGCAAGCCGCCATGCACATACGGCAGCCGATGCACTTGTCGTAGTCCTGGCGCACGACGCCCGTCTCGGGATCTTTGTAGGTTGCCCCCACAGGGCACACCTTCGTGCAAGCCGGGTTCTCGCAATGCTGGCAGCCTACGGTGATGTAGCGCATCGACACGTCAGGGAAGACGCCGGCCGGCGTGTCGATCTCGTCGCCGCCCTCCGTGAGGACCCGGGTCCACCAATTAGTCTCGGGAAGGTTGTTCGTTATCTTGCAGTTCACGGAGCAGGCGTTGCACCCCACGCATCGCTTCGTGTCGATGACCATGCCGTAGCGGGTCATTACCTCACACCCCCTTCGTACTTCTCGACTTCGCAGAGGAAGTCGTAGAAGGCGCTGTTCGAGCAGAAATCGTTCATGTACACATTCGTCAGATCCTGCGTATGCCCCTCGACGAACTGGCTAGCCTGGAAACCGTGCGGAATAGAGACGACTCCCGGCTTGATGCCCTCGGTCACACGCGCCTTGAGCACGGCATAGCCGTGATCGTTGTAGACGCGCACGTAGTCGCCCTGCTGGATTCCGCGCTCGGCGGCATCGGTCGCGTTGACCTTCAGCAACGGCTCGGGCTCGAGCTCGCGCATGACCGGCGTGTACGCCAGCTGCGAATGCACGTGATACTTGCTGTGCTCGCTGCATCCGAACAGCGGATACTTGTCGCGCAGCGGATTCTCCTCGTATGCCTCGTTCGCGTGCTCGTAGTAAGGCAGACGCTCGCAATCGGCGATCTTCTGCCCGAAGTTGTTGCGCGGCGTGGGCTTCTCGAGGTAGTACTTCAAACGCTGCGCCTCGGCGCTGCCGAACTTCGGCACCATACGCGAATCGGTGTAAGAAGCATCGCGAACCAGCTTGCCCGTCTTAAGCTCTTCGAACGTGCAGCCCTGCTTGACGTTGGCCTCGGTGTCGATGACTTCCTTCAAGAAATCATCGTCCGATTTCGGGTAGATGTCCATGCCCATCTTCGCGGTCACCAAACGCATGATCTCCAGATCGGTCTTGCATTCGTACAGGGGATCGAGCGCTTTCTGGGTGAACGTGGGATACGGCACCGAGCACACCGGGTCGAAATCCTGCACCTCGAACGAATGGGGCACCGGCAAAAGGATGTCGGCCCACTGCGCAGTGTCGGTCATGTTGACGTCTGCGCACACCACGAAGTCGATCTTCTTGACCGCGTCGATGAGGTCTTGACGGCCCGACTCGCAGGACAGCATGTTGCCGTTGCAGCACCACAGAACGCGGATCTCGAGATCCTGCCCCGCCCACTTTTTCTCCTCCATGACCTTCGGGAGGTACATGCCGCAGAAGCTGGCACCGGGAGTTCCCAACATGTAGGCTTTCACGTTGTAGCCCACCATGCCCGTCGATGGGCTGCCGCAGATGGAAGCGCCCGGCTTGCCGGCGTTGCCGGTCAGAGCCGCGAGGAACGCGAGGTTCTTGAAGTTGTGATGGGAGTTCGCATGGTGTCCGAGTCCCTGGAACGTCATGACGTACACGGGGCCTTCGGTGGCATACACGCGGGCCAGTTCCTCGATCTGCTCCTTCGGGAGGTCGCAAATGTCCGCAGCCCTCTCGACGGTGTATTCGGAAATGCTCTCCTTGACAACTTGGTAGACCGGTTTCACGGCGAAACCCTGCACCTCGAACGATCCTTCGATGGCGGGCTTCTGCGCGGCATCGGCGGTCGCAGGTGCGCCGGCAGCCTCGTCCCACACCGCAACCGGATCGATCACGGTGGGCTTGCCCGTGCGAGGATCCACCGGACCCTCGGTGGCAGGCGTGCCCAGATCGCTCATGTGAAGGTACGTGCCGTCCTCCTTCACCAAGAACGGAGACACCGTGCTGCTTCGCATGAACTCTTCGTCCATCAAGCCGTTCTCGATAATATGATTGGCCATGGCCAGCATGAGCGCGCCGTCGGTGCCCGGCCGGACGGGAACGTAGACGTCGGAGTGCATGGCCGACGCGGTGAACTGCGGGTCGATGGTGATGAGCTTTGCGCCCTTCTCGCGCGCATCGCACACGAACTGCCACGCATGCACGTACGCCTCTGCCGGATTGCCGCCCCACGAGATAATGGTTTTGGCGTTGGCGGCATCCACGAAGTCGTTGCCCGAAATCCCCAGCAGCGTCGACTGCTCATGCTGCTGCGCCGTATCGGCACCGGCTCCCAGTACCGAGCCCCCGACGGCCGTGATGAAGCGACCGTAGGCAACGGACATGTAGCCTGCCATCGCACCGTTCAGAACGCCGTACGAACCATACGAGGACCAAACGGCAACCGACGTGCCACCGTAATCTTTGATAGCCGCGCCCATCTTCTCCGCGATGGTGCTAACAGCCTCGTCCCAGCTGATGCGCTCCCACTCGCCCGCTCCGCGCTCCCCGACGCGCTTCATGGGGTACTTGAGCCGGTCGGTATCGTACACGCGCTGCGGCTGGCTGAACCCCTTCACGCAGAAGCGCTTGCGGACGGCATCCTCGCCGGGCATATCCATGGGACGGGCTTTGACCACCTTGCCCTCGCGCACCGTCACCTCCAAGGGGCAGCGGCTACCGCAGTTGCCGCGGCATGCGCTCCTGAACGTCTGCTCGCCATCAGCGGATGAACTTCCCTCCGCATTCGCCGGCATCGGCGCCAGCGCAGCGCCCGTGCCTGCGACAGCCGCGACGGCCGTGACGGCACCCGTCGTCTTCAGGAAGCCTCTACGCGTGAGTCCGCCGAGCGGGCTCTTCGTTTCAGACATGTCTCCTCCTCCATTCATGTTGCAGAATGCCCGGGGATCATCGTAAGAAGGTGAGTGTTCCGCGTACGGGTATCCCCCTCCGGCTGCATGGGTGCGCGTGCGCTCCGATACAGGTTCCGATATTCCCCCCTCATATCAGAATCGGCCGATTCCTTCTTGTCATAGTCTGCCATACGTCACTATGATTATCAATAACAATGTATGGCAGGCTATGACAGGAAGTTATACTATTTTGAGGATATAGAGGTTGAACTGGGAGTATAAAGGGTTATCATGGAGGTTATGGTATGAGAGCTTATAGCCGTCCCGCCGTCGCCTGCCGCACTTCGTCGGCTATCGTCCGCGCGCTCGACTTCGACAAGCCCGCCTTGACGCCCACGGAAACAAGGTCGTCCAGCCCGATTCCCTTGCCCTTTCCGTTCACCGTCGTGGCATGCTCGCCGTTCATGCCTGCGTTGCGCGTGAGATCGTACGCAGGCGACAGCGTCCAGACCGCCCGATCCTCGTCGTAAAGGTACGAGAAGTTCTTCGCATGATCGTCCCTGTTTCCCGCCAGCACGTTGAAGCACATGAGCCGGTACAGACGCACGACTTCCTCGAAGCTGTCCGTCAACTTGAGCGTGAGGCGCATGAGAGTCTCGTAGTCCAAGTTGGGGATTCGATGCGACGTCTCCAAAAGCGCGCCGGCGGAAACCATGTGCACCTTGCGCGCAACACCCGATGCATCGGGGACCCGATCGAAGCGGCGTACGCCGAAATAACCCGAGCAGCGCTTCGAGGGAAACAGGCGAACTTCGGGCATATCGATTCCGCACGCTTTGGCCGCGAGAGCATATCGGTATTCGCTTTCGCCGATGTCGCGATCATCCTGGGAAGAGGCGAACTTCACAATCCAATCGTCGCCATCGATGCTGGTCAGCACTTTCGGTCGCGCCCCACCCAACGAGCCGCCCATCGCGAACAATGTGTCAAGATCCTGGGAGCCGTCAGCAGCGAGCACGCTCGCGCATTCTCGAGCCAGCTCATCGAAGTCCGTCGAAGTCGCAGGACTCGTCAACGGTATCTCCGGAACATATTCGAGTGCGCCCATGCCGTTGAACCCCACGATGGCAAGCCGGGCGATGGGACTCACGGCGAACGGATCGATGCCGTGAGATCGAAGCAACCGATCGACCAGCAAACGCCCCCATCCGTCGGGCAAGCTGTCGTCAAACACGCCGAACACGCCGTCGAGCGGATGTCGCCGCGCAACGAAAACGCGCTTTTCCAGCGGAAGGCTGAGCGGGCTGATGCTGAAACCCTCCCTTATCCAGCCATCGTCGTATTCGAACGCGAGGACGCCGTCGGCGGTCAGGGCGAGCGTCCCTACCATACGTCCGGCATACCGAACTCGGACGGAACGAATATCGAGATCGACATCGCACAGCGAGCTATCGTTCATCGAGAACCTCCTGGATCGAGGAGTAGCCCTTCTTGGAGAACAGCTCGGAGAAATCGGACTCGCACCCCAAAGCTATCGACAGCTTGATGAGCGATTGCAGCGATATCTGATGGTCATGCTCGAAGCGTTTCAACGACCCAAGGCTCACGCCGGCCTTGCTACTCAGCTGCGCCTGGGTGAGCTTCTGCTCTTTGCGGCGCATGCGGACACGCTGAGCGAGCGCCGCAGCGATATCGTCCGGGGTTTCTTGGTCAAGCAAGGTAATCATAGCTCGTATATTAGCTTAAATCTATCAATTTTGCAATTTTAGCTCGTATAGTAGCTATTGTTGATTATCGCCTACCACGTCTATTCCGATTGCCGGGACGCCTCTTGCCCATTCGGCGCGAAACCCTCGCTGAAGGCGCTGGGGATGACCAGCGTGCCGCCCGACTGCTCGACGCTTTCGTAGGCCAGATGCATCGTGCGCAGCTTCATGGCGTCCTGATCGCCGGCGTACACTTCGGAGGCGTCCTTCAGCATCTCGGAGATGTCCTTCTCGGCTTCGGCCAGCACCATGCGGGCGTTCTTCTTGCGCTCGGCCACGGCCTCCATGGCCATGGCCTCCTGCAGCTCCTTCGGAACGACGATGTCGCGCACCTCCACGTCGATGATGTCGATGCCCCAGGGGCTGAGCTTCTCCTCGATGGCGTCTTTCAGCTCGGCGTCCAGCTGATCGCGTCGCATGGCCACCTCGGCCACGGTGGCGCGCCCGATGGCCTTGCGCATGGCCGTCTGGGCCACCCAGGCCACGGCGGCCGAGTAGTCCTCCACCTCCACGCACGCCTTCTTGGCGCTGAACACCATCCAGAACAGCACGGCGTCCACGTTGATGGGCACGAGGTCGCTCGTGAGCGTCTCCTCGGCGCCGAAGTACGTGGTGGCCACGCGCTGGTCGATGCGCAACGTGTAGAACTCGACGATGGGCCAGGTGAATACGATGCCGGGGCCCGCCACGCGGTTGAACTTGCCGAAGCGCAGCACCACCGCCTTCTCCCACTCCAGCACGATGTGCACCGACGAGGACGCCAGCCACCCGACGATGGCCGCGCTCACGAGGGCGACGAGGCCGATCTCCCCGAACGCCGCCTGCGCTGCCGCCAGCACGATGCCGAACGCCAGCACGAACACTACCGCGGCGAACACGACGGCCCCGTTGCGCGAGGCCCGGCTGCGGTTGGTCGCCGAACGGATATTGTCGGGGGCGCTGCGGCCGTCGGAATACGCGGGCAGAGCGCCCGTAGGGAACCCGGACGGCCCGACGCCCGCTTCCACGCCTGCTCGCTTGTCGCGTTTCATCGTTCGATCTCCCTTCGCGTTCGGGCGCGGCCTTTAGCCTGCGTCCCGCTTGGTTTTCGCTTCGTTCAAGCTGAGCGCGAACTGCTGCTCGATGTCCTCCAGCGACATGCCCAGCTCGAAGCAGCGCTTGAGGTACTCGCTCGTGACGATCTCGGCCGTGGACGAGATGCTGACGCCCGGCTTGTCGGACACATCGAGGACAAACGCGCCCTGGCGACGTTTGGACTGGATGTAGCCGTCCTGCTCGAGGCTCATGTACACCTTGCTCACCGTGTTGTAGTTCACCTCGACGTCCGCGGCGAGGCCGCGCACGGTGGGCAGCTGGTCGCCCGGCTTGTAGTACCCCGAGGTGATGAGGTAGATGAATCGGTTCTTCAGCTGCAGCCAGATGGGGATGCTGCTCTTCTCGTTTATCTCGAATAGGGCCACGTGTCCGTTCTTTCTATTCCAATCGAAGTTCGAGCCCGGTCGGCTCGCCTTCGGACGTTTGCTCCGCCGCCGCGCCTTCCAGCGCGAGCTCGCGATGCGATCCCGCCTCGGCCAGGGCGGTGCGCATGCTGAACCCGCCCACCAGCACGAGCACGGCCGCCACGGCCAGCGCCGTCCGGCACGCCTCGGAGAAGGAGCCGCGCGCTGACAGCACGCCTTCCACCGCCAGCGGCACGACGAGCCCGCACAGCGCGAAGCCCACCCACCACCACAAAGCCAAGTCGCCCTCCGCAAGACGCTGGGCGGACGCGACCGCCCCCGGATGGTCGTCGGCGAGCGCGAACGCGACGAACAGCGCCGCGGCCACGGCCTCCAGCACGACGATCAGGGCGTCGACGCGCGCGAGCGTGCGGAAAAGCCATGCCGTGGCCGCATCCGCCGGCGCGAAATACGCCGCCAGCAGAAGCGTCGCGATCCCGCAGGAAAGCGACGACAGCAGGAACAGCACGGGCACGAGCGGAGAGCTCCACAAGGCCACCGCGCCCGTGTTCTGCAACAGCAAACCGGTGTACAGCATGACCACGACGGCCACGACCGCAGCCGCAGCCTCGACGGCTCGGACCGCCCCACGCGGCACGCCGGGCAGATAGGCGAACCGCACGGCCACCAGCAGCGCCGCGCACGCCGCCAGCCCCGCGAGCGCGTAGGTGCCCACCGTGAGAAACGAGAGCGAGGGCCGCAGCAAGAGCGAGGCGACGCGATCGATGCGCCCGAGGTCGAACAGCAAGAACAGCATGCCGAGCGCGAGCGCCGCGAACCCGGCGAGCATGCCGACAGCCACCGTGCGCTCAAGCGGCGTCGCCTCCCCGATGCCGATGCGCGATGCATGCCCGAACGGAGCCTTCACCCACGCGAGGTCGAGGATCGACGCAACCGCGATGGCGCCCGCGCCCGCACCGCCGAGGAACAGATAGCCCACCGCCAAAACGCTGAACATCGTCCCCCTCCTTCGCCTTCCGCGCGCCCGAGCGCTTTTGCGCTGGGGTCAGTATCGCACAAAACGGAAGCGTTTGATATGACAACGTGTCATACGCGGGGCGGGTCGCGCCAGTCGGCGGCCGCCCTTCCCCGCTGCGTGCCGGACGCATGGCGAAGCCCTGACAGGTTCCGCACAAAAAGCGGCCGCGCGCCGGGATTACGGACCTCCCGGCCATACTTGGCGAATCGACGGAATCATTCCCGCAAGAAAGGCGACGGCTCATGGCGAAATGGATGGACCTGCGCCACACCTACAACCTCAAAGGCAAGCTGCTGCTCTCATGCCTCGGCGTCGTGTGCATCGCGCTGGGCACCACGGTGTGCCGCGTGGGAAACGTGGGCGTCGACCCGTTCACCGCTATGAACCTGGGGTTCAGCGCGCGTGTGGGCATGGACTTCGGCACGTTCCAGCTGCTGGTGAACCTGGCGATCTTGGCGGCGGTGTTCGCGCTGGACAAGTACCAGATAGGCCTGGGCACGCTCATCAACATGGTGGGCGTCGGCTACCTCATCGAGCTGTTCACGTGGCTGCTCGGCTTTCTGCCGAAGTTCGAAGGCCTGGTCAGCGCCGGCGTTCATTTGGTCGTCGGCACGCTGCTGTTCACGCTGGGCGTGTCGCTGTACCTGAAGACGCGCATGGGCGTGGCGCCCATCGACGCCATCGCGCCCATCGCCGCCGAGCGCCTGCCCTTCTCGTACACGGCGTGCCGCATGACGCAGGACATCTCCGTGACCGTCCTGGCGGTGCTGGCGGGCGGGCCTATCGGCGTGTTCACCGTGATCGCCGCGTTCTTCACCGGACCGTTGATCACGGCGTGGAATCGGTTCGCCACGCTGCCGCTGTACCGCCGCTTCGGAATTCTGAACCGCGAGGAACTGGCGGAGGAGCGCTCATGAGCGCCGATGTTGCTCCTGCCCTGCGGCGGCTGTTCGTCGGCAGCTACACCAACGGCGCCGATCGCGGCGGGATCCGCACGATCGCGTTCGGCGAAGGCGGCAGCGAGGCGCACGTCGTGCGCGCGGACGGCTGCGGGGCGAACCCAACTTATCTGGCGCAGCGCGGATCGCTGCTGTTCGCCGCTCACGAGCTGGACTCCTGCGGGCGGATGGCCGCCTACGCCATCGAGCCGGACGGCTCGCTGACCTGCCGCGGAGCGTGCACGGCGCCCTACGATGCGGGCACGTGCTTCGTGCTGCCCGATCCGAACGGACGCAACCTCTTCGGGGCGAACTATCTGAGCGGGTCCGTCGCCTGCTGCGCTCTGCTGGACGACGGGCGTTTGGCGGCGGGCTTGCCGTCGCGGCGCCACGAAGGACGCGGCCTGCGGGACGATCGGCAGGAGGCGCCCCACGTGCACTCGCTGAGCTTCGTGCCGGGAACGCGGCTGCTGGTCGCCGTGGACCTGGGGCTCGACGCGCTCGCGATCTACCAGGCGGACGCATGCGGAATGCTCGCGCCGACGGCTGCGGAAACCGTGCATGTGCCGGCGGGGTCGGGGCCGCGCATGGTGGCGTACCACCCGCGTCTGCCGATGGCCGCGCTGGTGAACGAGCTGGCGTGCGACGTGCTGGTGTTCCGGATCGGCGAAGGCGGGCTGCATTGGAGGATCGTCGAGCAGCTGAGCCTGCCGCAGGCGCCGAGCGGTGACGCGCTGGCGGCGCATATCGCGTTCTCGCCCGACGGGCGGCAACTGTACGCGTCGGTGCGCGGAAGCGACCAGCTGGTCGTCTTCCCGGTGGACGACCAGGGACGGGTTGCGGGGCGCTGCGACGTTGCGTCCGGAGGGAAGGGGCCGCGGCACTTCTCGCTGTCGCCCGACGGGCGCTTTCTGGCCGTCGCCAACCTCGCGAGCGACGACGTGCGCCTGCTCGAACGCGATGCCGACGGAATGCTGCGAGCGGTCGCGTGCGTGGACGTGCCACAACCGGCGTGCGTCATCTGGGACGCGTAAGCCGCAAGCGGCGGCCACACAACGGACGACCGAAACGCGCCAAATACTTCGCGCTTTCAACGCACGTGCGATTGCGTCGGCAGAATGTGGCAGAAAATCACGGATTGGGCACGACATAGGCCGACATCGAGATGCGTTACCAGGGATTTCCGCGTTATCAGGCTTCTTCGAAGCCGCGAAGCACCCCGATCTGCGCCTGAACCGTGAATCTCTACCGGATTTCGCCGCCTCGACCGAACGCGAGACGAAGCGGCCGAACAGCCGGTTACCAATACGGTCATTTTTTGTCAAACCTCTGACCAGGTAATATACATTATTTTACCTGGTCAGAGGCTCGCGGCAAGATGGCTGGAATCGGCCGGTTTGGCAACGTCCTAATCGACCAGCGCCCCCAGGTAGGCCGCCGCCGCGCGGTAGAAGGGATGGCGCGCCTCGGCGGCCAGGCGCTCGGCGAAGGCTGGCATCCAGGCTTGGGCGTGCCCGGAGAGGAAGGCCTCGTAGGCGGCGGCCGGGCTCCCTCCGGGGAGGTCGGCGTCGGCCGGGGCGCCCTCGGAAGCCGGGGCGCCGGCCGCGCGCAGGGCCAGGTGCTCCAGGAGCTCGCACTCGGTCGCGACGTGGTCGAGGGGCTCGTTGGTGCCCTCCGGGCGGCCGAGGCCGCAGGAGCGCATGAAGCGCTCGACCTCCATGGAGCGGGGGTTCACGAACAGAAGCGGCTGCACCCCGTCGGCCTCCGCGGCCCACACGCCCTCGTAGGGGGAGCAGGCGGGCTCGGGCGCCCCGACGAACAGGCGCGTGGCCTCCGGGCGCAGGGCGCGCAGGAGCGCGTCGGCGCCCGCGGCGGCCTCGGCGTCGGCCGCGCGGGCGGCGGGAGGGCCTGCGGGATCGCCCGCCGCCGCGGGGACCTCCGCGGGCAGACCCAGCGCGGCCAGGATCTCCCCCGCCGCCTCGTCCCACTCGCCGCCCGCCGCGGCCCCGGCCAGCTCCGCGCCCGGGTAGCGCAGGCTCAGCGCCGCCAGCTCCCAGGCGGCGGCGCGAATTTGCCAGACGCTCGCGTCCGCAACTTCATTTCCCATGACGTTCCCCTTTCCCGTTCTTGAAGAAACCGACCAGCCAGCGCCAATGCGCCACGACGTGCACGAGCAGCAGCGCGAGCAGCGCCTTCGCCGCGATCGCGTGCAGCGGATCCCAGAAGTAGTAGCCGTCCGCGTACAGCCCCAGCGCCGGCAGCACCGCGCCCGACACCATGATTCCCGACACCGTCACCGTCATGAACGCGGAGACGATGAGAAGGTCGAGCGCAAGGTTCCCCGTCCGCGCCCACGAAGGCCGCGCGAACGCGGACCTAACTGCCTCGACGGCCCAGTCGACATGCATCGCGGCATGCGCGAAGAAGACGACCAGCACGCCGAGGCCCAGCCACTCGTGGACGCCGACGCCCGTGAGAGCCGGGCTCGCCGCGACCAGGTAAACCAGCAAGCACGCCGCATCGACGGCGAGAAGCTTCCTATCCATACGGCATCACCCTACCTTCCGCACGATCAGCACAAGACCCACGACCAAGGCCACGGGCGCAAGCACCCACAGGTTCAGGCTCGCGTCGGACGCCTGGTAATAGCGCGTGGCCAGCGTGTCCCACGCATGACACTCGGTCGAGGCGCACGACGCCTCCGGGCACGTCATCTCGTGGATGCCGTCGGGCTCGGGCACGTCGTCGAAGCCGTGGCACGACCCCGACGCGCACCCGACGGCCGGGCAGGGGGAATCGGCCTCGATCGGCCGCACCCCCGTCGCAGGCTCGGCCGCGGCACCCGCCGCGAGCACGCACGCGCCCGCAAGCAGGAAGGCGACAAGCGTCACGAGCAGTTTCTTGAACATGGCTTCACCTCGTCAGACAAGGAAGGAGCGCGCGAAGCCGCGCTCCTTCCGAAGCGTCCCTGTCAGCGATCCTGGTCGACCGGCTTGAGCGGCAGGTACTTGAGACCCAGCAGCAGGAGCAAGGCACCCAGGCCGATCACGCCCAGCACGATGCCGAACTCGATCGGCGTCGGCCAGTAGACCATGCCCTGGTAGGCGCCCGTCATGCCCGACGCCCAATCGGTCACCGTGTACTGCGTCATGGAACCGGCGTAGTCCAGGTTCGGGATCTGGAACCCGCCCACCAGCAGCTGCACGCGCTTGCAGAAGATGCCCGCGATGGCCAGCAGGCTGGCGACCACGATGAGCGGGTTCGTGCGCAGCTTCGGCGCGAAGCACACCGCGGCGCACAGCGCGCAGCCGACGATCTCGACCCAGAAGAACGGGGCGAGCGGGCCGGACACCAGCATGGCGACGATCTCGGAGCCCGAGCCGCCCGGGAAGCCGGCGGTCAGCAGGTCGCATCCGAAGAAGTACAGGTCGACGACGACGAACGCGCCCAGCATCTTGACGAGCTTGACGACGTTGGCCTGATCGAGCTCGAGGTACCCGGCCTTGCGCAGCGCGATGACCACCACGAGCACCAGCGCCACGCCGCACACCAGCGCCGAGGACACGAACCAGGGCGCAAGCAGGGCGGTGTGCCAGAACTCGTGGGCCTGCTGCAGCCCGAAGATCCAAGCCGTCACCGAGTGCACGAGCACGGCGGTGACCAGCGCGACGACCGAGATCACGCGCAGGGCCTTCTCCGACACCTTGCCCGCCTCGGCGCGCAGCGTCGCCCACAGGTACACGACGGACAGGATGAGGTAGATCGAGATGACCGCGATGTCCCACATGAGCGGGCTGCCCAGGTTCGAGTACGCGAACAGCTCCCACAGGCGAAGCGGTTGGCCGAGGTCGATCACCACGAAGCCCACGGCGAGCACCGTGCAGCAGATGGACGTCCACACGGCGATCTTCGAGATGCCGCCGAACCCTTTCATGCCGAACGCGCGCGGCACCGAGCTGATGATCAGGCCGCCGGCCGAGAGCCCCACCAGGAACATGAACATGGTGATGTAGAGGCCCCACGAGTCGAGATTGCGCATGCCGGTCTGCACGAGGCCGCCGGACAGCTGCACGCCCCAGAGGGCCAGCCCCGCGATCGTGACGACGGCCGCCACGACGATGCCGATGTTGAGCCCCTTGCCCCCGAATCTGGCAGCAGGAGCCTTGGCGGCAGGCGCCGCCTGAGTGTTCTCAGACATTTCATTCTCCCTTTCTGCTTAAACGAGGTAGTAGACGGAGGGGTTCGTGCCGCGCTCGGGCAGAAGCTGCTTATGGGCGCGTTCGCGAAGAAGGCGCGACACCTCTGATTCGGGATCGTTGAAATCGCCGAAGAAGCGCACCCGTCCGGGACATACCTCCACGCAAGCCGGCTGCAAACCCTTCGCCAGCCGATGCCAGCACATCGTACACTTCTCCACCACGTGCTTCTGATGCGTCGCCACGTCGGCATCGCCCATAGCATGGCCGATCGCATGCTTCGGCTCTTCCCAGTTGAACGAGCGGACGCCCGTGTACGGACATGCCGACATGCACATGCGGCAGCCGATGCACTTATCGTAGTCCTGACGAACCGCACCGGTTTCAGGATCTTTGTACGTTGCTCCAACAGGGCACACCTTCACGCACGCAGGATTCTCGCAATGCTGGCACGCAACAGCGATATTCTCCATCGTCAAATTCGGGTATGCTCCCGCCGGAGTGTCGGGATTGTCCCCGCCATCCGTCAAGATGCGGTTCCACCAAACACCGTCAGGCAAGTTGTTCTCCACTTTGCACGCCACCGCACACGAAGCGCAGGCAACGCACCCTTTCATATCTATGACCATACCCAGCCGCTCGGCCATTATCGAGCACCCCCTTCATTCCACACGCGAATCTCGCAAAGCACGTCCATGAAGTTGTTGTTCACCGCGAACACATCGAACTCCGTGGAGCTCAGCTCCGACCAACCGCCCGCCTTATGCTGCGACAGCTGCCATCCCTTGGGATACACCAACATGCCAGGTCGAATAGCTTGCGAATACACCGCCTTGGCAACAGCGAAGCCGCGATCGTTGTAGCACTCGACGTAATCTCCGTCGGAAATGCCGCGCGCCTCAGCATCGGCGGGGTTGATCTTCACGTACGGCTCGGGATCAAGCTCGCGCAACAGCGGCGTGCTGAACCATTGGGAGTGAACGCGGTATCGGGGACGCTCGCTCATGAGAACAAGCGGGTACTTTTTGTACAACTCGTTTTCCGGCCACGCCTCGAGCGGCGGGAACCAGCGAGCCATACGCTCGCGATCGATCTCTTCAGGAGTAGGCGTCTTGGTAGTGGCCGCGCGAGGCATCGGCATCTCGCGATAGAACTCGAAGCGACCCGATGCCGTGCCGAATTTCCCATCCGCATACGCGATATGAGGATCCGTCTCCGCATCTCCGGGAATGAAGCGTATCTGCTTTTTTTCACGCAGGTTGCCCATGTCCATACCCAGGGCCTTGCCCATATCGGTGTCGTACATTTCTTCGAGGATTCCACCGTTGTCAAGCTTGAAATAATCGCCGAGCCCCAGCTTCTGCGCAAGCTCCGTCACGATTTGCGGATCGGGCTTGCTCTCGTAAAGCGGATCGATAGCCTTCTCGCTGTAGTGCAGCGAGGAGCACTGACCCGCATTCGCAACCTCCTCCAGTTCGAACCACTGGGCGATGGGAAGCACCATGTCGGCGTAGCGTGCGGAATCGGTCATGGCCGAATCCGCCACCACGACGTATTCCATAGCCGGAATAATGACATCGGTCCACGCATGCGTGTCGGTGTGGGTGTTCAGCGGATTGGCCGAATACATCCACAGCATTTTGATCTGCGCGGGCTTGCCGCCGAACTTGCCGGTTTCCACCACGTTCTTCAGGTCGACGCTGGGAATGGCAAAACCCGTGCTGGGACCGTTAGGGGCAGCATACGCGGGATTGACCCCCATATGGACGCCCCAGAACGCACCGTAAGAAGCTCCCGGCTTGCCCAAATTGCCCAACAGGGCGCAAAGGGTAAGACCCGCCATCGTGGTATGGCCGCCGTTGTTGTACGCCTGGGGACCATAGCCTTCATAGTGGTACACCGGGGTGTCCATGCAGATTTCGGCCAGCTCGTAAATGTCATCGACCGATACTTCGGTAAGCTCCGAAACCTTCTCGGGCGAATGATCGAGGATCTCCTCTTTCAGCAGCGCATACGCCGTGCGACACTTCACACCGTCGAGCTCGTACGATCCTTCGATGTCGGGCGCAGACGTTTCGTCGACAGAAACGAGTTCGCCGTTCGAGAGAACCATGTACGGATCGTCCATGACCTCCTTGCCCGTGGTAGGATTCATCACGCCGGTGGGAACCGGGGCGATGCCGGTGTCGCTTCTGCGCACGAACATGCCCGTATCGCTGCGCACCAAGAACGGTGCGACGGTATGCTGTTGCAAATACGCCACATCCTGCGCGTCCTTTTCCAAAACCACGTTCATGAGAGCGTACTTCAGCAGCGTGTCGCTACCGGGGCGAATGGGAATCCACCTGTCGGCTTTTGAGGCGATCTGCGTGTACACCGGATCGATAACCACCAGCTTGGTGCCGCCCTGCATGGCCTCCTTGACCAGGTGCCAGTTCTGAACCTGCGCGTCGGTAATATTGGCGCCCCACACCACTATGGTCTTCGCGTTCTTGGCATCGGTCGGCTCATTGCCTTCCCACATCTGCAGACCCATCAAAGGGCTGATGTACAAGCCGGCAACCGCCTGCATGCCGTAATAACTGCCCATATCGAGGCAAGCGCCGATGCTGCTAGCATTCATAAGAGAGGAAAGTCGGCCGTACGCGCTCGTGATCGCGCACGACTGATTGCCTGAAGCGGTAAGGAACGCCACGGCGCTCTCGCCAAATTCGGTCTGGATAGACTTGATCTTCCCGGCGATCTCGTCAAGTGCTTCGTCCCAACTCACACGTTCCCACTCGCCTGCACCACGTTCGGTTCCCTCCACGCGTCGCATTGGATACTGCAAGCGCGCCGGATCGTAGATTCTATGCACATGCGAAAGTCCTCGCTGGCAAATGCGATCGTAGCATTTCTCGTTGTACGGAGCACGCGAGGTTTTGACCACTTTTCCGTCTCTCACATGCACGTTCAAGTGGCAGAACGCGAAACAGTTGGGACGGCATACTCCGCGGAAGATCCGTTCCTGCTCGCTCTCTTTTTGACCTGATTCGTAATCGGCCGCCAACGCCTGCAGCGTCGGCGTCGCGACGCCCGTCACGGCAGCCGCGCCTGCGACGGCGCCGGTTGCTTTCAGGAAGCTTCTGCGCGTGAGCCCGCCGTGCGAGCTGATTGCTCCTGACATCTTTCCTCCTCAAAGATCGTGTCAGGATATCCCCTTTGCGGATGGCGTCGGGAAAACGGTCCGTCGAGCAGGCGCCCAAGCATGCGGCGCCTTCGAACCCCTCGTCCCCAAGCGCACTCTTATCGGATATCCCCCTGTTGCTCCTGATAAGAATTGGCCAAATCCTTGTGACTGTCACATTATCACAATGCATTGCGACAATCAATCTAATGGACATGCCTACTTCGAGGATAACCAGCGTTGGAAACGTTGGAAGAATCTCTGGTTTATCTAGGGATACAGCACGAATGTTTCACGTGAAACATTCGGATTGCGAAGAAACGGGCGTTGCGACACCTTGCGGATCGACAATGCGAAGAGAGGCAGCGGGACGAATCGGCTGACGCCGTGCAGGGCGCTTCGCGGACGCCCTCCCCCGCTCTCTCTAGGCGCGACAGAGACGCGCCGATCCGCACGCCGAAACCGCACCGGTCGCATACCGCGGGCATCGCGAATCGCCGCGACACAAGTTTCCTCGCCCGCAAGCGAAAGCTCGCGCCCGAGAGGGAGACAGCGCCCGCTCGGCGCGCGGGTCGCCTACGCCCGCGTCAGGCTTTTCTGGGCCAGCCGGGCTTGGACCAGGGCCAGGATGTCGTCATCGGCCATGCCGGCGTTGGCGCAGGTGCGGATCAGGTCGTCCGCCAACAGCTCGACGGGGTTGTCGGCGGCGAGGGCGGCGCCCACGGCGTGGCGCTCGGCCACGAACGTGCCCCTCCCCTTGCGCGTGGAGATGTACCCCTCTCGTTCCAAATCCATGTAGGCGCGGTTCACGGTGTTGTAGCTGATATCGAGGTCGACGGCCAGCGAGCGCACCGTGGGAAGCTGGTCGCCCGCTTTGTACTCGCCTGAGCCGATGAGGTACGCGATGCGGTTCTTCACCTGGATCCACACCGGCAGGCCGCTGTTGTAGTCGAGTTCGAATGAGGCGAGCGGGTTCATGGAAGCCTATCTCTCAGTAGTTCGGTCGCCGTTCATCATAGCACTATCCGTGAAGCCGTCGCTCATCGCGGTGGGCACGGTTACCACGGTGCCCTTGGATTTCTTCACCGTGTCGTACTGCATGAGCATGGTGCGCAGCTTGAGCGCCGCCTCCGGGTCGCCGTAGACGCGCGCGGCCTCGGCCAGCATCTCGGCCAGCTCGGCTTCCACGCCGGCCACGGTCATGCGCGCGTTCTTCTCGCGGTCGGCCTGCGCTTCCAGGCTCATGACCTCCTGCAGCTCGTCGGGGATCACGATGTCGCGCACCTTCACCGAGATGATGTCCACGCCCCAGCCGGCGGCCTCCTTCTCGATGTCGTCCTTGATCTCGGCGTCCAGCTGGTCGCGGCGCAGCGCCACCTCGGCCACCGTGGAGCGGCCCACCGCCTCGCGCAGCGCCGTCTGGGCGAGGAACGACACGGCCGCGTAGTAGTCCTCCACCTCGGTGCACGCCTTCTCGGCGTCCCACACCACCCAGAACAGCACGGCGTCTACCGTGACGGGCACGAGGTCGGCCGTGAGCGTCTTCTCGGCATAGAAGGGCGTGGCGATGGTGCGCTGGTCCACGCGGATGGTGCCGTGCTCGATGACGGGGATGGTGAAGTACAAACCCGGCCCCACGACGCGGTTCAGCTTGCCGAACCGCAGCACCACCACCTTCTCCCAGCTCAGCGCGATGTGTGTGGACGACAGCACCAGCAGCGCCGCCAGCAGCATGGCAACGATCGCCTCGATTCCCACGCCTCCCGTCGCCGCAAACGCGATGCCCAGCACCGCGGCGCAGGTGGCGATGAACGTCGCGATGTTGAAGATGACCGCGCCGTTGCGCGACGATTTGCGCGGCACGTAGGACGTGGCCGCCCTGATCTCGGCATCCTTGTCGCGCACGTCGTAGGGGGCGTCCTTCACGAACCGCTCGCCTGCCCGTCGTCTCGCCATCGCACTCGCTCCTTATCCCGTAAGCCCGAACGTCGAAAGCCCGTACAGCGCTTCCGGCATCTGCGTCACATCGTATGCGCCCGCGCCGACGATGCACCAGCGCAGCGCGAACCCTCCCACCAGCAGCAGCGCCGCTATCCACAGAAGCTGCGTGCGGCTGTTCCCATGCGTGAGGAAGCGCTCCAGCACCAGCGGCACGGCCAGCCCGCACACCGCGAGCACGCCCCAGAACACGGGCGCCAGCTCGCCGAACGCGAGCGCCCGAGCAGCCGCGGCCGTCTCCTCGCCCGCGAACGCGAGCAGCACGAACGCAGCCAGGCAGCCAGCCTCGACGACCACGATACCGCCGTCAATCCGCGCGAGCCACACGAGCGGCCCGCGGTGCGGGTGCCGCGTCTCCACGAACGAGGCTGCCAGGAACGCCGTCGCGATGCCGCACGATGCCGACGACAGCACGAACAGCACCGGCACGAGCGGCGTGCGCCACAGCAGCACCGACGCGAGGCTTTCCAGCAGCACGCCGGTGTACGTCGCGGTCACCGCCGCCGACAGCGCGCCCGCCGCCGCAAGCGCCAGAACCGCCGCACGCGGCAGGCGCACGGTGTCCAGCAGCGCGCCCAACGAGAACGCCGCCGCACAGGCCAACGCCGCGACCAGCGCGAACGACCCCGCCGCCATGACCGACGGCGCAGGCGAGGCGAACAGGCCGAGCAGGCGGTCAGGGCGCCCCAGGTCGACCAGCAGGCACAGCATGCCCGTCGCCAGCGTCACCGTGCACATCGGCCATGCCCGGGCGAAGAACTCCTCCGGCATGGCCAGCGCGCGCCACCGCAGCACGCGGGCGCACTCGAGCACGCACAGGACGGCGAGGGCGCCCGCTCCCGTTCCTCCCAGGAAAAGATAGCTTGTCGTGAGCACGTTGAACACGCGCCGCCCCGCCCCTCGTCCTCGCCCGCAACTCCCCATTGTCGCAATGCAGCAATTCATTGGTATTATAGCACCGCTCGCGCAAAACGGACGGCAAAGGGGCGAGGGCTTGGCATGCTTCGACACACCGAGTCGAAGCATGCCGTCGTCATCCTGAACGCAGCGCCGAAGGTGCGGAGTCGAAGGATCCCGCGCAACGTCAGCTGGAAGTCTCACGGCTATCGCCGCACGGGATCCTTCGACTCGCTTCGCTCGCTCAGGATGGCAAGGGAGGAGCTTCCTAGTCGTCGGCGTCGATGCGGAACTCGCCGCTGGCCAGGCGCGCGTTGATGCTGGCGCTTCCGTCGCCGCTCGTGTACACGTTGCCGTTCTGCGAAAGTGAGAAGGAGCTGCTGAACCGACCAGACGCTTTCTCGATGCGAGCGGTGAAGCCGCTGCTCTCGGGAACGGCCACGCTCACCGAGCCGCTGGCGATATCCGCGTCGATTGTTTTCGGACACGCCTCCCGGCACACGATGCGCGTCTGGCCCGACGCGGTGCGCACGTCCACGCGGTCGGCGAAGCGGCCCTCGACGTCGAGCTGCCCGCTGGCCACGTCGACGCGCAGCTCGTCGGCTTGCAGGTGCTGCCCGTCCACATCGCCCGAGGCCAGCTTGAGCTTGAGCGTTTCGCAGCCCAGGCCGTTCACGTCGTAGTCGCCCGACGCGCCGTCGATCTCGACGGCGCCCAGGTTCTGGGCGTAGCTTTTCGGAATGCGCACCTGCAGGTCCTTGCGGCCCAGCGCGAAGCACGAGAACCAGGTGCCGTAGTCGATGGACAGCGTGTCGCCGTTCACGGACCAGCGCATCTGCTGCGCCTTCGTCATGCCGCGCGGCGCCGTCTCGACAAGCTCGATGGCGTCGCCCTCGTCCACGACGTCGATGTTCACCGCGCCGGAGGCCCACTTGACGCTGAGGTTCTTGACGCTGGCCGCGTCCACGTTCGCCGATCCCATTTCCGTTCCTCCCCGCATTCCGAAGCGCATGGCCGAGCATCCGCCGAATCCGATGGACCCCAGGATGAGCAAGCCGAGCGCGATGATGAGCGTGATTTTGACGTACGACGCCGTCGTGAGTTTCGTCATGATACGGCCCTTCCGCTAGCGTCGGTTCGCCCGATAGTTCGGGTCGTTTTCGATGATGTGGGCGATCCAATAGTACAGCGGGATGGTCAGGAAGACGAACCAGCCGGGATGCCACCACCCGAAGAGGAAGCCGCCCCCGAGGAACACGAGCACGCAAAGCACGGGGTACGGGAACGTCGACCAGGGGCCGCGCGGGCGGCGCAACTGGGCGTCGTAGGGCTCGGGGGCTTGCGGAGCGTAAGGCGCTTGCGGCTGCGCGGGTTGCGCAGGCTGCTGGGGCATGGGGGCCGCGCCGTAGTAGGGCTGCTGCACGGGCTGGGGCTGCGGTTGGGGCTGCGCCGGAGGGGCCTGGTGCGCCTGTTCGGCCGTCGCGCGAGCCTGCGCCGCGGCCACGGCCGCCTGCGCCGCGCGGACGGCGGCCTCGTTGGCGCGCACGGCGGCCTCCTGCGCCTGCGCCTCGGCGGTGGCGTCCTTGTCCTTTTCCTCGAACGCCACGTCGTCCACCACGTCGTCGTCGATGCGCAGCAGGTCGTCGAGGGACACACCGTACAGCTTCGCGAGCGCGATGAGGTTTCCCGTATCGGGCGACGACTCGGCGCGCTCCCACTTCGACACCGCCTGCCGCGACAGGCCGAGCCGTTCGGCCAGCTCCTCCTGGCTGTATCCTTGCTCGCGTCGCATGGCTGCTAAGCGCTGGGCAATCTCGACGTTCATGAACGATCCCTTCTTCGACGTTGGGGACATGGCGTCCGCTCCTTCTCGATTACCAGCCTACGGTTGCCCGGCACGTTGCACCAGCATGTCTGGTTATCATTTTACGCAACCGGCGGTTGCATACGCCTGCGAAGTGGGATTTCATGACATCGGTCATGCCGACTTTTATGCGGTCGTCCTTCGATGCGCTTGGCTGCGGCGAAGCGGCGGACGAATCCCCCGATACCGGCGTTCCAAAACGGCTGCGCGTTCGGACCTCGCGCATCGCCGTCTGCGCAACGCGCCGGCCCTCCCCGCGCGCTTCGACAAGCAACGGCTACCGGCCGGCGCCGATGCGTCCCGCATGTCCTATACTGGAACGATCGAGCCGAAGGAGGCGTCCATGGAAACCGGAAAGACCGATCGACGCGTGCAGTACACGAAGCGCGCCCTCACGAGCGCCCTCATCGACCTCATGCGCGAGAACCACATCTCGAAAATATCCGTGAAGGCGCTGTGCGCCGCCGCCGACGTGAACCGCAGTACGTTCTACGCCCATTTCCGCAACCAATACGACCTGCTGGCGTACATCGAAGCCGAGGCGCTCGAAGATCTCAAGGCGCGCCTCCTGGCCGACGGCGAGCCGCGCACGCGCAACGTGGAGAAGATCCTGGAATACGCCAAGGAGAACGCCGACGTGTTCCTCATGCTGCTGGACGAAAGCGAGGGCGGCTTCCAGCGGCAGATCATGGAGCTGGCGCATCTGGTGGACCTGCAAATGTCCGACCAGGATGCGGCGGTGGACGCCGACGATCTGGAGTACATGTACCTGTTCGCCGTATCGGGCGCGTTGGGCATGCTGTCGCACTGGCTGAAGAAGGGCACGCCGCAATCCCCCGCCGAGATGTCCGAGCTGCTGATGAGCATGATCCAGCACGGCGTGGAGGAGCGCGCCTGAAGCGAGCGAGCATCGGGCAACGGCGCCGCGCGCCCACTGCGAAGGTGCGAGTCGTTTCGCCGACGCGCCCGCCTCGTTTCCGAGTTTCGCCCGAAGCACCCTCGCCAACCGGAGCGCCATTGTTCGCGAGACCGGATTGCACACGGATTTTCGGCCGCGGTTTCGCATTCTGGCAGAGATTCACGGTTTGGGCGCAAAATCAACGTCTTCCCTCCAACCAGACGCCTAGACACCAGAAGAAACCCCAGTTCAGGTTTTTCGGCAGCCAACACAGATGCAGGAATCGCGATGCAGCTGCGCCTAAACCGTGATTCTCTGCCAGATTATGTTACGATGACCTTATGGATATACTCATTGGATACGAATCGGCGCTCGACTACTGGAGAACGGTGGGGCCGAATTACTTGCGCGGCTACGATGCGCGGCAAGCGGCGACAAGACGTGCGCGGCGTGCGCTCGCTTCAAGCGAGCGACCGACCCTTTCCGAGGGAAATCGGCGTCCTGCCGGATGCACCCTGCCCCTGTGCACACTGGTGGGCAGCGTCGACGTCCGGACGAGAACGCCTGCCGTGCTCAGCAGCTTTTGCTCCGTCCTCCCCGAGAGGTCGTTCGTCGACGCGGGCGAGGGCTTTTTGATGAGCACGCCGGAGTTCTGCTTCTTGCAGATGGCGAACCGGCTGTCGCTCGCACGGCTCATAATGCTGGGATACGAGTTGTGCGGAACGTACGTCCTGGTAGACAAGGGGCCGGCACCGCGTCGCGACGCGCCGCTGACGACGGTCGCCAAGCTGCGAACGTTCGTCGAAGGCGCCTCGAACGCTCGCGGGAGGAAGAAGGCGCTGCGGGCTTTGCGCTACGTGTTGGACCGATCGGCCTCGCCGATGGAGTCTGCGCTGGCCATGCTGCTGTGCCTGCCGTACGGCTTGGGCGGGTACGGATTACCCGAACCGCGACTTAACTACCACGTCGACGTGCCGCCCAGCTTCCGCGCCATGGCCGACCGGAAACATTGCGTATGCGACCTGTGCTGGCCCGAATCGAAGCTGGCCGCGGAGTACGACAGCGAGCTGCACCATGCCGACCCCGAACGGCGGGAAAGCGATGCGCGACGACGCAGCACCCTTATCACGCTCGGCTTCACCGTGGTCACCGTGTCGAAGGGGCAGGTCATGGACAGCGGGGCGTTCAACCGGCTGGCGCATCAGCTGGCGAAGCGCCTGGGAAAGCGCCTGCGCTACGTCGACCCGGGCTTCACGCGCGCGCACCTCGAGCTGCGCGCCGAGCTGTTCGAGGCGATCGGGATACGCGAGAGGTGACGAACGGGGCCGATGCGCGCCCGTTCGCGCTACCCCTGGAACAGGGCGAGGAAGCGATCCCAGATGGTTTGCTCTTGCTCGGGCTCTTCCGGCTCGGGCGTTTCGGGCTGCTCGATTGCGGCCGTGGTCATGACGAACTGCACGGCTTCCACGTTGGCGTTCTGCGGCGACACGAACGACACCGGGTCGAACTTCGGGAAGTCGAACTCGGCAGTCATGTCGGCGATCTGCCGCTTCATGGTTTCGGGCAGCGTGATGGTGGACGCGTTGAGCTGGTTCATGCCGCTGCTGAGCTCGCCCGCCCCGCCGGCCAGCTGGCCCGCGCCGCCGGCAAGCTGGTTCGCGCCGGACTCGAGCTGGCCGTAGTTCTCGGCGAGCGCCGACAGACCCGACGCGTACTGCGCAAGACCTTCGTGGAACCGGCCATACTCGCCAGATAGCTGCGCGATGCCTTCGACGAGCTGGGAGAGTTGGTCGAGCTGGCCGCCGCCCACGGCCGTTTCGAGTGCGGACGCCATGGAGCGGAGAGCGGCTTCTTGCTGGGCGAGGGCGCCGCCGCTTTGCGCATCGGCCGCCAACGCGCCCAACAGCTGGTCGGCGCCGGAGAAGGCGTCCTTCGTCGCGGCGTACGTGCCCTTGACGGTTTGGGCGGCCTGGTAGTTCGCGATAAGCTGATTCACCGTGACGAGGTCGTCGGGGTTTTGCGACGTGCTTGCAAGGGCCATCAAGCTTCCGATCTGCTCTTCTGTCAACGTGCCGGCGGGAATGCCTTCGATAGCGCCCTCGAGCGCCGGGAGCGCCTGCGCGTAGCCCTGCTGGACGCGAACGACCTGTTGACGCAGCTCCGCAAGCCCGTCCGCGAGCGCGTTCAGCCCGCCCGGCAGCTGCCTCAGCTGGTCGAGCTGCGACAAATCAGCACCCTGCAAACCGCTCGCGACAGCCGACAGCGCAGCGTTGATCTGGCTCGACGCGCTCACCAACTGACCGGACGAGCCGTTGAGCCTGTTCAACCCCTGGCCGAACGCCGCAGCGCCCGACGACAGATCCTGTGCGCCGCTGGTCAGCTCGTCTACGCCCGAGGCGAGCGACGACGTGCCCTCCGCCAGCGCGCCGACCGCGTCCGATAGGTTCGTCATGCCGCTGACCATGCTTGAGGTGTCGGGCATCTCGACGACCGACGAGTACGGCAGCGCGGCGATCTGCGCGCCCGGCATCTTGAAGTTCCGCACCTTGGCCGTGAGCGTGAAATCGGCATCCTGACCGGGCAGGACGGTGAAGGCAGCTGTAGCGTCTTCGCCGGATTGCGCGATGGTGGCTCCCTCGCCCTCCACGTCGGAGGCGACGTCGCCCGGCAGCGTGAACGTGATCTGCAGCATGAAGCTGTCGTAGAACGCGGGATCGATGGCCTCGTTGCGCGCGGTGGTCACATGGACGGCCAAGTTGCCCGAAGCGCCGGCCAGCTGGTCGGCCTCCACCTTCTTACCGTCCAGTTCGTAGGACAGCGACACATTCCACGGCAATGCGGCGTTTGCGGCGTCTCCCTGGTAGTACAGCGTGCCCTCTTCGGCCTCGAACGTGGTGGCGTCGCCGATGCGCGCCAGCTCGGTCTCGTTCGTGAGGTTCTGCACGGACGTGTAGTCGCCGTGGTCGACGACGGTGCCCGGCACCTCCACGTCGAAGCGGTTGACCACGTACACCGCTTTCGGCGCGCCGCTCGCCGCCAAGGTCGCGTACACCACTTCGGACTTCTCGTACGTCGCCGCGGACGAGGCGGAAGCGGCAGATGCAGAGGAAGAGCTCGCCGCATCGCCCTCGGCCAGCGCGAGCGCGCTCGGCACGCAGGCGACGGACAGCGTCACGGTGAGCAGCGCGACGACGCAGGTGCGCAGACAAGGGTGCTTTTTCATGATTCGTCTCCTTCGGACGCGGGGAGCGGGGCGGGTTCGGATCCCTCGGCCGCTACGGGAGATGCGGCGTCGACAACCTCAGACGCTGCGGGCACCGCGGGCTCGGCAGCCGCGACAGGCGCGAAGTTCGCATGCCAGGTGGTGCGCCGGATAACGCGATCAAGCAGCACGAGCAGCGCCGGCAGGAAGCACGTGACCAGCGTCAGCGACAGCAGCGCTCCGCGGGCGAGCAGGAAGCCCAGGCTGGACACCGCCGACATGCTGGACGAGAATCCCAGCGCGAAGCCCGCAGTAGCCAGGATGCCGGCCGACACGAGCAGCGACGGGAACGTTTCGCCCAGCGCAAGGTGCGCGGCCTTGCGCGCCGGGACGCGTCGACGGTGACGCAGGTAATGCGTGGTCAGCAGGATGCCGTAGTCGATGGTGGCGCCCAGCTGCACCGTGTTGATGACGAGGTAGCCGATGAAGTTCACCGACTCGCCCATGAAGTACGGGATAGACAGGTTGATCCAGATGCCCGACTCGATGGTGAGCAGCAGCACGAGCGGCAGCGTGAGCGAGCGGAACGTCACCAGCAACACGATGAGGATGGCGATGATGGCTACGGCGCTGACCACCACGTTGTCCACCGCCACGATGTTCTTCATGTCGTAGAGATTCGCGGACTGGCCGGCGGTGTAGTACGTGTCGTAATGGCGCGCAGCCGCCTGCTGCACGGCTTCCACCGTGGAGAACGCCTCGTCGCTTTCCACATCGGTGCTGGTGTAGGCGATGATGCGCGCGTAGTTCGGCGAATAGAACTGGTCGATCACGCTCTGGTCGAGGAAGCCCTGCGGGATGGCGGCGCCCACGGTGGACGCGTACGAGATGACGCCCGTTACATGATCGACCTCGGCCAGGTCGCGTGAAAGCGCAGCCTCGGCGGCCACGTCACCGCGCGGCACCAGCACCACCACGGCGTTCTGCTGGCCGAACTCGTCTTGGATCATAAGCGTGTCGGCGGCGGCGCGCAGGTTCGGGTCGGGCTCGCTGTTCTGGTAGGTGAACACGGTGTGGCTCTGACCCAAAAACGCGGGAACGACGAGCGCCAACACGAGGACGAGAGCCGGGACGCGCACCTTCGACAGCACCTTGCCCACGTTCTTGAACGAGGGCATGAGCAGCCGATGCCGCGTCTTGTCGATGAGCTTGTACAGCGAAAGCGTGACCGCCGGCAGGAACACCATGACGGTGAAGAAGCTGAACACGATGCCCTTCACCAGGTTGATGCCAAGATCGGCGCCGATTTGGAACTGCATGAACGCAAGAGCGGCGAAACCGAACAGCGTGGTGACGGCGCTGGCGGCGATGGTGGACAGCGACCTGCGCATAGCCAAGGCCATGGCACGCTCCACGTTCGGCGTGCGCTGACGCTCGGCCGCGAACGCGTGCAGCAGGAAGATGGCGTAGTCCAGCGACACCGCCAATTGCAGGATGGGGCTCACCGAGAACGTGATGAACGAAACCTGCCCCAGCACGATGTTCGTACCCATGTTGATGAGAATGGAAACGCCGATGGCGGCGATGAACAGCAGAGGCTCGATCCACGACGTGGTGGACAGCACGAGCAACAGGATGATGACGGGCACGAGGATGAGCGCCGCGCCGCCGGCCTCCTTCGACGTGCTGGCCGTGGTCTGCGCGGTATCGGCGGCCTCGCCCGACACGGCGTTGCCCGAGCCCGCCTCGTCCACGAGGGCGCGCAGCGCGGGGACGGCCGTGCTTTCGGAGCCTTCGGCCACGGTGACCTGGAACAGCGCATCGCCATCGCGATAGTACGTCTCGACGGTGGAGGCGTCGGCCATCTCGAGGGGCACGGTGACGTCGACGACGCCGTCGAGCCACATGACGCCCTCGACGCCTTCCACTTCGGCGATCTTATGCTTGAGCGCAAGCGCCTGGGCAATGCCCACGTCGTGGACGAGCACATTGGCGTTGGGGACGGCCTGGGCGAACTCGTCGTTCATGATGGAGACGGCCGTGGTGGATTGCGCTTCGTCGGGCAGGTAGTCCACCATGTCGTAGTTGACTCCCACGAACGGGATCATCGCGGCACACACGACGGCGACGGTCAAAAACGCCGCCACGACGGCTTTGCGTCGCGCGATGATGCCGTCGATGATGCGATCCATACCCGCCCGCCTGTCCGCTTCGCCTGCGCGTATACGCGCGCTTGGTTACCCTACATCATGCATGATAACCAACACCGTGTAGCGAAACAACCAACAAGGGATGCCAGAACTGCCCGTAACCCGACACACGGTTGACCAAGTGTCGGAGATTCACGAAACCGTCACCTTCGAGTATGCCGTCCGGTTACCGGCCCGCTCCGTCGCGGAGAGCTTTGAGCTTGGCGAGGGTGACGGGGTCGATGCGGGAGGCCACCGTATTCTTCTGAGCCACCTTCGGGGTTTCGTCGAGGCGCGCCTCCTCGTAGTACATCCCCACCTCGCGCGAGAAGCCGTCGGCACTCATGCGGTCCACCCCGAAGCCGAACGTGGTGTCCTGGATGGTGGCGTCGCTGGTAACCACGAGGGTTTCCACCTGGCGCTCGCGCGCGTCGTGAGCCAGCTTCTCGATGACCTTGTCGGCCGACTGGCCCGCCGGCGAGAACACGATGCGCACGCCGCCGACGGTTTCCGCCTCGCCGTCCGAGAACGCGTTCTTCGCGCCATCGAACACGATGACGGCCTTGTAGTCGCCTCCGGCGTAGTTCACCACGTCGTTGATGAGCATCTCGCGCGCGGCGTTGAACGTGTCGTCGGTGTAGTCCTCATCGGGCGCGTTGCGGTAGCGGCTGCCGGAGCGCAGCACGTTGTATCCATCAACGATCAGGAGTTTCTTACGTTGCTTGGCCATGATCCACCTACGTCAACCTGCGCGTCCGCCGTTGTCCTACTGGTTCTGGCGAAGCCACTCGTACATGCAGGCGGTGGCGGCTTGCGCCACGTTGAGGGACGCCACTTCGCCCTCGATGGGCAGCTTCACCAGGAAGTCGCAGTGCTCCATCACGAGGCGCGAGATGCCCTCCTGCTCGTTGCCCATCACCAGTGCGATCTTGCCCTTGAGGTTCGACTTCCAGATGAGGTCCTTCGCATGCTCGGTGGCCCC
This sequence comes from Eggerthella sp. BIOML-A1, assembly GCF_009875595.1. Lineage (NCBI taxonomy): Bacteria > Bacillati > Actinomycetota > Coriobacteriia > Eggerthellales > Eggerthellaceae > Eggerthella > Eggerthella sp. BIOML-A1. The sequence continues at coordinate 187,712 of NZ_WWRZ01000005.1, forward strand.
GGCGATCCAGAAGCCCTCCTCCTTGAGGCGGCTCATGGTCTGCACGAGGTTCGACACCTGAGCCACGGGCACGTGCGCGATGGCGCCGGCCGAGCTCTTGTACGTGGACGCCTCCACGTGCGCGCTGCGCTTGTTGGGGATCACGATGCCGCACGCGCCCACCGCTTCGGCGCTGCGCGACACGGCGCCCAGGTTGCCCGCGTCGGTGATGTGGTCGAGGATGATCACGAGCGCGCGGCCGTCGTGCTGCTCGGCCGACTTGCCCGCCGCGTCGATCACGTCGCCGATGCCCACGTACGGGAACGGCGCGGCCTTCGCCATGACGCCCTGATGGCTGCCGCGGTCGGACTTGCCGTCCAGCACCTTGCGCGGCACCATCTCCACGGTGGCGCCGGCGCGCTTCGCCTTGCGCAGGATGTCCTCGATGAGGCCATCGCGCTGCACGTTGTCGGCCATGAGAATGCTCTTAATGGGCACGCCCGTGCGCAGCGCCTCGATGACGGGGCGCTTGCCCTCGATGAAATCAGCCATGTTCCACGATCCTTCGTATTCTTCCGCGTCGATCCTGGCATGGCATCGCACGGCACATTGTTAATTCGGACAGTATGGCAGATAGGAACGCGCCCGGGGAAGCCCCCGCGCGCATCTTCAGCGTATCGCCACGTGAAGGAGGGAGCGCGAGCGCCACACGGCTTCGAACACGTTGCCTCAGTCGCGTTTCTCGTGGTTGCGGCGCCAGCGGCCGCGGCGGCGACGCTCCTTCTGCGCCACGGTGGCATCGCCGCCGTGCAGGAACACACCGGACACGACGCGCCGCACCTTGCCCACGCCGCGCGCCACATGGGGGGTGAGGTCGGCCTCGTTGCTGGTCTTCCAGTCGAAGTACACGCTCCAATAGCGCAGGAACACGACGACGAACACGCAGGCCACACCCGCAAGCGGCAACGGGCTTCCCGCATAGGCCAGGGCCACGAACGCGAACGATCCGCCGAGGCCTGCCACCGCGTAGAAGTTCGACTGCTGGAAAATGCCGGGCGTCTCCCCCACGCAGATGTCGCGCACCGCGCCGCCGCCCACCGCCGTGATGGCGCCGAGGATGACCGACAACACGAAACCCTGCTCGAGCGAGAACGCCTTGCTGGCGCCGGCCAGCGCGAACAATCCCACCGACAGCGCGTCGGCGAAGAACACCGTGGCATCGAGATGGCGGAACAGCCCGCGGAAGTAGAACACGAACGCGCAGATGGCGATGCAGATGAGGATGAGATCGGGGTGCGAGGTGAAGTACACCCCGTGGGTCTGCAGCAGCATGTCGCGGATGATGCCGCCACCGTACCCGGTGACCAAGCCCAGCACCACCGTGCCGATGATGTCGAGCTTGCGGTCGCACGCGAACAGAGCGCCCGTCAACACGCCAACGACGACGGAGAAATAATCGATGCTCCACGGCACCGTGAGCACCTGCGAATCGGAGAACGCTTGCTGCAGAAATGTGGTGTCCATACGCCCCTTTCGGAATCTGCGCTTATGAAACCACACCTGCAGGTTTTGCGCTAGGGCGAATGTTCGACGCATGTCGCAACAGGATGCTCACACATGTTGACCGAACTGGTATGATACTACCCAAACGCTATCGGGTCGCGTTCGCGCGCCCGCGCACCGTATGGAGGGATCCACTTTGAACAAGAAGATCATTGCGACCGCCGCCTGCGCGGTTCTTGCGCTCGCGCTGACCGGATGCGGCTCGAAGGCCGAAGAACCGAACCTGCCGAACCCGAACGCCAGCGCGTCGAACAGCGGCTACACCGTTACCGACGCGTCCAAACTCAAGTCGCTTTCGGTTGGCGAATCGGCCGTGTGGCGCGACTACGAAGTGGCCGTGAAGTCGATCGATCGCGCAAACGACCAGCTCAATGTTCAGATCGAGGTCAAGGCGCATTCGAGCGCGCAAGAGCTTTCCACCGAATGCCTTCTTTCGTTCGGCATGCCTCCCGTCAGCTCGACGTTCGCAAACAACACCATCTCGGTGCCCGCGGGAGAGACGGCCTCCGGCACGCTCACGTTCGACGACCGCTACTCCTCGCAGCGTTTGTTCTGGAACGACGGCGCCACCGAAGCTACCTGGCTGCTCGATCAAACCCCGGTAACCGCAGAGCCGGAGCCGCAGCCCGAGCCCCCGGCAGAGCCCGCAACGCCCGAGCCCGCCGAGGATCCGCAGGCCAAGGCCGTCGCCGCCGTGGAAGCGGCACTGCCGGGGCTCATCGCCGACAACACGTACTACACGTACCAGAGCTTCGACCCCACCACGGCGAGCGTCACGCCGACGGAGGGCGGCTATCAGTACGCCAACGACGTTTCGATCCTCGACGGCGAAGGCAATGCGACCGTGACGAACGTGCTGCTCGTTTGCGATGCCGACGGCAACGTGACGTCGATGACCATCGACGGAGCGCTGCTTTTCTAAGACGCTTCGCCCGTCATCCTGAGCGCAGGCGGCGGACGGCTACAGCGCCACGCCTTTCTTCGGCATACTGAGGGCATCTACATCGATGCCCTCGATTCCCAACAGGGCGATCTTCTTGTCCAGGCCGCCGGCGTAGCCGGTGAGACTGCCGGTCGACCCCACCACGCGATGGCACGGCAGGATGATGGAGATGGGGTTGCGGCCGACGGCGCTGCCCACGGCGCGCGCCGACGTACGAGCTCCCGTCTGCTCTTCGATGCGACGCGCGATCCAGCCGTACGTGGTCAGCTGGCCGTACGGGATCTCGGCGAGCAGCGCCCACACACGCTGCTGGAACGCGGTGCCGCGCGGGTTCACGGGCGGAAGCGCGCCGGGGTCGTCGCCTGCGAAGTAGCGTTCGAGCCATGCGCGCGCCTCGACGAGTACCGGCAGCTCGGGACGATCCTCGGCAGCTTCGAGCGTCGCTTCGAAGTGCTTCTGCCCCTCAAGCCACAACCCGACGATCGCCTCACCGTCGCTGGCGACGGTGACCGAACCCACGGGCGAATCGATCGTTGCAAGGTAATCCATGCGAGCCTCCTACACGCGCAGCGCTTCGGCATGCCAGGCGAGCAGAGCTCGAGCCAACCCCGCAAGCGAGACGAAGTAGCCGTCGGGTGCCGCCTCGGCGATGCGCGCGCGGAACGCGTCGACCCAGCTGAGCGGATGCTTCTCGATGAAGTCCGCCACGGATTCGGGCACGGGGGCATCGGCGGCGTCCGCGTCTGCGCGGGCGCACAGCGACGAGAGGTACAGCAGCTCGATGCCCAGGTGGTCTTCGTACTGGTTGTTGACGTTCCGCACTTCAAGCCCCGCTTCGCGCAGCAGCTCGCGCATCTCGAACGTGGCCTGACCGAACCCCACCGTCACGTTCTTGCCGCGGTACATCGTCTCCCATGGAGCAGCCGCGGGCGACGGCGGGCCTACGAACAGCTTCGTGTATTCGACGGCCGCGCGCTGAGGCTCGTCTTCGCCTGCTTCCGCGCGCTGGACGGCTCCTTCGGCATAGCGCGCGCATGCCGCGACGGCCTCCGCCACGGCCTCGTCGTCGAACGAGGGAAACGCTTCCCAAAACGCCGGATCCAACCCCACCGTCGACGTCATCGTCATCGGCTTGAGCAGCGAGTTGCCGATGAACGCATAGGCTTCGGACAGGGTCTTCCAGGGAATCTCCTTGGCCATGGCGAAAAGCTCCTTTCAGCGCAGGACGCGCAACGTGAACCAAGATGATGCATAGCATACCGCACCCGAGCCGGGATCCCTGCGCCGCGGGAGGGAAAGCGCCGCCAAGGATCACCGGACGGGAGACGCGGTTGGGACAACTAGGCGGCCTCGCCATTGCGGGCGGCTTCTAACCTTCCCTCCGCCTCGCCAACGCTTTCGCCATTCCGTAAGCGGCGAAGACCACGACGACGGCCGCAAGGTATCCGAAGGCGTCGAACGGGAGATCCTTCCAATCGAAGTGCCGAACCGGAACGAACAGCTTGTGCGTCTGGTCGAAAAGCGACCCCGCCATGCACGCTCCCAACGAGGCGAGCATCATGGCTCCCACGCTCATTCTTTGCGAAAACCAGACAATGACCAGCATAGAGGCGAGCGCGCCGAACGCGAAGAACTCGCCTGTATGCCCTATCCTGCGCACGGGTATCTGTTGGACGAGCTGCGCAAGCAAACCATCCGACCCTGTATGCGCGACAACGGATTTCAAGAACGCGTCGAAGCGGCTCGACAGCGCTACGCTTTCCGTCGGGCCTTGCGCGGTAAGGTAGAAGATTGCCGCGCAGATGCCGACGAAACCCAACGTGACGAGGGCGCGAGCCGCATTTCTCATTCGTGTCGACCGTCGAGCGATAGGGCCTCCTCGCTGCAGGGATTCATCGATCTGCTTTGAAAGCAAGGTTTGATTATACCGAAGACGCACCGACGTCGGCGGAAACGTGCAAGATGCGTCATCTTTCCAAGAAATCGTCCATATGTACTCTGGTGGATACAAGGGTGCGTATTCAACCGGTTACGCTTGCGACATGGGAAAATCCTCCGAAAAGAACACGCCGGCATATCACGACCCCCTTGTGCAGCAATACGCCTTCATCCTCGGCGAGAACCTTCGTCAGTTGCGCAAGGCGCAGGGCTTGACGCAGGAGCGGCTTGGGCTGATGATAGGCACCGGGCATTCTCGGATCAGCAACATCGAACGAGGCCGCGTGGTTCCGAGCGTTCCCGACATGATCAAGCTTTGCCGGGCGCTCGAGGCCGACCCCGTCGAACTCGTCGACACCGCCGCGTTCAAGCTCTCCGATTTCCCCGAACGCCAGCAGGGCCATGCACGGCTTTACGCCCCTCCCCCGCGCCCCGCCAATCCTACAGCTGGTCCACCAGGCTCTTCAGCTTGCGAATGAGCCCCTGCGAGAGCGGCACGCCCTCGCGATCCATTCGACGAGCTTCCTCGACGCTGCGGATAGCCGCCTGCAACGCGCGGGACGCATCGGCCGTCGTCTTGGGCCGCGACGCTTTGAGGTGGGCTTTCAGCTGGCCGAGGGTCATCTCCTGGCGCTGGTACTCGACGAACAGATCCAGCTGTTTCTGGTTCGGAAGCTGCGAGATGGCGCGCAACGTGAGCGGGTCGACGACCCCGGCTTGCGCCTCCACCTGCCAGTTCTCGTTCAGGTCGCCGGTGAGGAGCTCCGCCTGCTCGCGCGTTTCGCGCAGACGCTTCTCGGCCGCGATAGCGCGCTTGACCGTGGCGGGCGACACCGACTGCCCCGTTTCCTCGGTCACGATGCGTGCGATGATGTCGTTCGTGCGCACGCCCTTGAGCGACGGGTCTGCCTCGCGCAAAGCCGGCACCTCCCTGCCGATGGCCGCGTAGCGCGCGCCGCGCTCTTCCTGCGAAAGCCGGCGCGTCACGAGGTTGGTAACGTTGAGCAGCACGCGGGCGCGGGCGTCGTCCAAGTCATCGACGAGCGTGACCGGGATGGTTCGGAAGGCCGCGTCCTCGCGGGCAAGGCGCCTGTACGCCTCGAGTCGGCGGTGCCCGGCAATCATCTGATAGGCGCCATCCGGCAGCTTGCGCACGAGCGGCAGCTGCCCGAGGCCCTCGGAGCGGATGGACGCGACGAGCTCCTGCATCTCGCTTTCATCCATGGTGAAGTCGTTCTCCGGGTGCGACTGGATGCTGTCGACAGGAAGAGCGAGCGTTTGGTAGGGAGTGGTCATCGGGATTATCTCCTTTGCATATTATTTCGTATTTATGCAATTTTTTGTATATATCAACACTACTATTGAATAGCACAATATCTTAAATTGAATATACTTCATTATAGGCTATCTAGCTTTTCGGCAATAGCCTCCGTTTCTCCAAACCTCTTGCGCAGATCCGCCATACCGTCTTCCCGTGGATCGTGAGTTTCGAAATCGCAGCTTCCAGCATAAGCGGTTTACGCCTCGATGGCAAACCCGATCGTTTTTCCTGCCGACGTTTCAAACGCTTTTCGCAATCAAAATATCGCCGCTTGCCGATCGACCTTCCCGTTCGTTTTGTCAAACGCGTCGTTCGTGACGACGCCCCGGATATTAATGGAAAACGATAAAAAACTTTCTATAATGCGAACTAGGCAACTCATAATTAAGTTGCCGGGCGGCACGCACCGATCGTCTCAAAGGAGGCACCATGTCGGATTTCAAAGAAATAGCGGTTCGCAACAGGCAAAACGGCGTTAGCGGCGAGCAGACGGGCAGGGATCTTTTCGCTCTCTCGCCCAACGGTCCGCTCGAGGATGTGGTGGAGGCTCTGGCCTTCGCCGGATTCCCTCCGCGCGACACCATCATGGGCGCTACCCAGTATTCTACGTCCCTGCATCCGGGCGAAAGCGAGTACACGCATCGCCAGGTGATCATCGACAAGATGAAGGCCGTAGGCTATCCGGCCAACGAAGTCGACGATGCCGTTGCCGACATTTGGCGCGGGTAGGCGCATTCTTTCGAGAAAGGTGTCAACGGGGTTCCGCGCGACACGATTGCTGAACAAGTCGAGGCCGAGGGTCTCGAAACGACGGAGCGAAAGGAGAGCACGATGCTCGGAACATGGGAAATCGCGAAAATGAAAAAGTCAAGCCTGCCTGAAAAGGTTGCCAACGGCTTCAGCGAGGCCACGAAGAACCTCAAGGGCGCGAAATACCGCCCGGTTCTGTACTGCGGCAAGCAGATCGTGGCAGGCACGAACCACATGATCATCTGCAAGCAAACGCTTTCAGACAGAGAGGGCACCGAGCATGTGGTGGCGATGATGCTGCACCAACCTTTGCCGAAGCAGGGAAAGAAATGGGAGATCGTCTCCATCACGCCCATCGTGTAAAGGCTCGGCATCCCCGACCCCCGCGCTCGACTTTACATAACCGCGCTTATCGAGCAATGTTGCCGACAACACCTCGATTGGGCGGTTAGCTAACCTCTTGATTCTTACGGGGTCACCATGACCCCGCAAACAACGTACAGGCTTCTTCGCGACGGCGCACAACGCTTGCAGCATGTACCACTATCAGTACAGCGTTACCCCGCACTACTCCCCCGCGCGCTCCACCAGGTCGATCAACTCCTGCTGGGAATGCACATCCAACTTCGCGTAGATATGTTTGACATGGCTCTTCACCGTGTTGCGCGACACCACGTAGTGTTCCATGACGAACTGCCCGTTGCGCCCGCGGGCCAACATGGCGAAGATCTCCGTCTCGCGCTCGGTCAAGCCGTGCTGCGCACCCAGCTCAACGCACCGCTCCTCGATGCTGAGCTGCCGCACCGTCTCGCCAGCGCCGCCAAACCTCACCTCGCCGACTGCCTCGGCAGCAGCAGCCCCAACCGGCCCAGCCTCGCGCTCACCCACGTTCACCACGCCTCGGATCGTGTCGGCGAAACTGAACTTCCTGAATCCCAACCACAGAAACGCGACGAACGCGAACAAAACGACCTCGGCGATGAGCATGGCTGCATCGTCATTCGTACCCACGATATCGTTCGTGGTATGCCCGGCAATCGCGCCCACGTCGGTTCCAACCGCGCTCATGAAACGCACAAGCGCGAACGTCGGCAACAAAGCCAACAGGTTTTGCCGCCCCACTGCCAACACCACAAGCCACACCAGCATGTCAAAGCTGCGCACGCCGATGCGCAAAAGCGCGTTCGCCGAGGGCAGATCCGTCAAAAATGTGAACGGCGCGATGATGAAGCCGGCCACCACCAGCAGCATCGCGAACGAGAACAGCATGTCCTCCTTGCTCTCGCTGCGCGACAGCAGCATCCATGCGGCCACCCCCACCAGCACGACCGCCGAAACATCGACGCTGATAGGAGCATGGGACACTTCGTTGAGCGTGAGTCCGTAACCCGTCGCAACGCTGAACAATCCTACGCATAAAAACAGTGCGTGAGCAGGCCGCAAGAACGATTCCGGATTGGACAGTTCGAGGCTGGCCGGGGACGCTTCGCGCGCGATCGCGTCCAGCTGTCGCCCGCCTCGATGATACAGCATCACGATGATCAGCGCGTACGAGCACGTCGCCTCGACAATGCCCAGCTCGAACGAAACCGGAGGATGCGCCACGCGCACCACTTCGCCCAACGCCATGCCGCACACCACCCCCGCAAGCGCCGCCTTCGACGAACGCAACGACGAGAACGCGGAAACCATCATGATCGACGCCCACGCGGAGGCCGTGTTGTAGAACAGGAAGCCCGCCACCGTCAGCGGACCGTTCGCCATCTGCAGAGCGAACTCCAGCACGAACGCCGCCGTGATCGCACAGCCCAGCGCCACCACGGTTAATAAGCGCCGATCGAGCAGCGAAGGCTTGCGCGTGGCGATCAGAAACAAGATCAAGAACAGAAAGCCCGACGTCATCGTGGAAATCTCCCGAGCGATGCCGTAGTATTCGGCCACGCGAGAATACACGCTCGCGTTCAGAATGCCGCCGACACAGCCCATGATCGCAAAGGCGATCACGCACACCACTATAGCCGCGCTTTCGCCGTGCTTCGAATCGCGCATACGTTCCACCATCGCTTGCAAGGCTCCCTCCCCCTCATCGCTTGCTCCCATTGTAAGCGAAACCTGCGCCATCCGATCACGGCACCCCGCATCCACCACGTTCATCAGCCTTATCGCCCTCAAATCACCCTCGCAGGGGGAGCGCGCCAACTCGCCTTTCGCCAGCCGAAACACCCCCGACGGGGTGGTTTCAAGCCTCGCCGAACGCCGTAGAGTGCACGTCGAGGGAAGCGGCTCCTCATCCGGAGCCGCAAAACAAATCGCACCATTAGGAGGATCATCATGGGAACGAACGTAACGAACGAAGGCGGCATCTCCCGCCGCAGCTTCCTGGGCGGCGTCGCAGGCGTCGGCGCGCTTGCCGCCATGGGCCTGGCCGGCTGCTCGCCCAAGGCCGCGGGTACAACCGGAGCCGAGAGCGCTTCCAGCTCTGCCAGCGCAGCCACGGGCGTGGCCGACAACAACGCGGTGGCCGTGGACGACGGCAGCGCCGCCATCACGGTCGACTGGCTGGGCGCCCCGCCGGAGATCGGCGACATCACCGAGACGAAGGACACCGACCTGCTCATCGTGGGCGCAGGCAACGGCGGCATGATCGCCGGCGCGTACGCATCCGACCAGAAGATGGACTTCATCCTATGCGAGAAGGGCACCGAGGTGGGCGCCACGCGCCACTGGTTCAACGCCGTCGACACCAAGCCCTTCACCGACCAGGGCTACCACACCGACCGCGCCCGCCTGCACGGCGAGTGGGCTCGCTATTCCAGCGGCACGTGCGACCACAACCTCATCAACATGTGGATGAACGAGAGCAACGACATGTTCGAGTACGTCGACAAGTACATGAGCGAAGCCGGCGCCGTGGTCATCGCCGACGAGTTCGAGATGCCGGGCGGCATGGGCGCCACCCCCTTCTACACCCCCTGCGGCGAGCACCACTACGGCAACGCCGAGGGCGGCCGCGACGGCGTCCCCGTGCGCAACGAGCTGTTCGAGAAGGTCATGAACGACAACGGCTACGAGATCTCCTACAAGCACGAGCTGGTGAAGCTGGTCACCGAGGATTCCGGCAAGGTTACCGGCGCCATCTTCAAGACTGACAACGGCTACACGCAGATCAACGCCAAGAAGGGCGTGCTGCTGACCACGGGCGGCTACTCCGCGAACCCCGCCATGCTCTCGTCGCTGTCCCCCATCACCACCGCGTCGGTGACCGCGCTGGGCTACAACCAGAACAACACGGGCGACGGCATCAAGGCGGCGCTGTGGGCAGGCGCGGTGAAAGACATCACCAGCGCCACGATGATCTTCGACCGCGGCCTCGTCGCGCCCGGCACCACCGCGGGCTACACCGAGGAGTCCGTCAAGGCCGGCAATCCGCAGTGGCCGGGCAACGGCCAGTTCAACCCCGGCACGCAGCCCTTCCTCAAGGTGAACCTGCGCGGCGAGCGCTTCGCCCTCGAGTCCGCCGACTACGACTACTTGCCCCATGCGGCCGCGCAGCAGCCCGGCGGCGTGTACATCAGCGTCTGGGACGGCAACTTCGGCGACGACGTGCAGCGCTTCCACACCCTCGGCTGCTCGGCCGGCACCCGCACGGGCGTGCTGGGCGTGAAGAAGGAAGACGGCACGTACGACCTGGACAAGTACTTCGAGAAGGAGCTGGCCGACGGTCGCCTGCAGAAGGCCGACACGCTCGACGAGCTTGCCGACAAGCTTGGCTTCGACGCCGACGCCAAGAAGACGTTCCTCGCCACCTGCGAGCGCTACAACGAGCTGTACGACAACCAGGAAGACGTCGACTTCGGCAAGGAGCCCTACCGCCTTTCCGAGCTGCGCACCCCGCCGTTCTTCGGCGCCACGCTGGGCGGCACGCTGCTCACCACCATCGACGGCGTCCGCATCAACGCCGACTGCCAGGCGCTCAACACCGACTTCGAGCCCATCGAGGGCCTGTACTGCGCCGGCGACTGCTCGGGGTCGCTCTTCAGCGGCAACTACCCCGACCAGATGCACGGCGTCGCCTGCGGCCGCACGATGACCGAGGCCCTGCACGTGGTCAAGCTCGTGGCCGCCAAGTAACGCGTTCCCCTCATAAGCTGCGCGCCCTCCCCTCCCGCGCGCAGCATCCTACCCGCGCCCCGACCTCCCCGGGGCGCGGCATTATTTCGGGGTATGCCACTCGCACGGGTCGGGTGCCGCCAAGCCACGCACACCCATGATGATCATCTCCACGCCGTTCGCGAACGACTCTTCCGAGTACGCCGAATCCACGATGCGCTGCCACACGGGCATGTCGCGCGTCGCGCCACCCGCCGCCTCGTCTGCCAGCCGTCGCTTCTGGGCGGCGATCGCGCTTCCGTTGAACCCGGTGAGAAAGGCGTCCACCATGGCCCACGCCTTCGTGAGCACGGGCTCGGGCATACCCTGGTCGAGATGCAGCGACACGATCTTCTCGGTGTGGGCCGCCAAACCCGCGTAAGAGATGTTCGGATCGAGGTCGATATCGTTCATGTGCGGATGCGCGCAGTACTCCCGATGGATGGAGGTCATCGTGCGCCGCAGCGTGTCGTCCCACCGCTCTCCCGGCACCGGATCGGTGTCGAGCGTTTCCATGAAGCGCGTGAGCACCGCCACCAGCACCTCCTCGCGCGAGGAAAAGTGCGCGTAGAACGCCATGGCCGACACGCCCAGCTCCGCGCCGAGGGCACGCATCGTGAATGCGCCCATGCCGTCGCGATCGATCATGCGATACGCGGTATCCACGATGACGTCCCGGGTCAGCCCGCTCTTCCGCTTCTTTTCGGTTTCCGCATCCACGCCGCGTCCCTCCTGCCAGCACCTCGTTTCGCCCAGCATAGCATGAGCATGCCCGGCCGCGAGCCCTCCCGCCTCCTTCGCATGCGAAAACCAAGAGGAGCCGAAGCGCGCTCGCTCCGGCTCCTCTTCCGAACAGGCCGATCGGCGTTACGCCGCGGGATTATGCGGCCAATCGTGGCAGTGCATGCACTGGTTGTCGGTGATCTCCTTGTCGCGCGCATGGCAGTTCACGCAGGAGTTGTACCCTCCGTGGAGGGAGTCGTGCGGGTTGCTCTGCTCGTAGGACGAAGTGGTCTCGGCCAGCGCCTCGTACGAGCCTCCATGGCAGCTCAAGCACTGCTCGTCGGACACATACGCACCGGTGCCGTCGCCGGCAGCGGTCTGCGTCGTCTTGGCCGACGAGCCGTCCGCATCGGCGCCGGGTTCTGATGTCTGCGGCGCACATGCCGCCAACCCCAAGGTCAGGCAAAGGACAAGCGCAACCGTCGACAACGCGCCTACCGTGGATCGTTTGACGTTCAACATGGCTTTACGCTCCTTTCACCGCATGCTCGGCGGCAACGTAGCCGAACGTGACGGCGCGTCCGATGGACGTTCCAGGGATATGACGGGGGTAGTTGCCGGCGAAGAAGTTGCCCGACGCGTTGCCCACGGCGTACAGCCCCTCGATCACCCGGTCGTCGGTATCGAGCACGCGGCACGAACCGTCGATGGTGAGCCCGCCCACCGTGGCGAGCACGCAGCTGTTCGTGGTCAGCGCGAAGAAGCGCGTGCCCGTGAACGGGATGGTTCCCGCCAGGTCGCGTCCGAAGTCCTCGTCCACGCCGGCCTCGAAAAACCCGTTGTACCGCGCGATGGTGTCGGCGAGGCCCTGCGGGTCGACGCCGCAGGCGGCGGCCAGCTCTTCGGGCGTTGATCCCTCGAACAGCCAGCCCTTCTGCTTGAACTCCTCAACCGCGTCCTCCATGCCCTCGAACATGGTATCGTCGAACACCTGCCAGCAGCTCTTCCCGAAGTCGGGCTGGGCGTTCTGCGCGTTCGACACGCTTTGGAAGGGCAGATCCTCGCGCACGAAGCGCTTGCCGTCGCCGTTCACCATGAGGGCGAAGTACACGGCGTTCCACGTGCGCGCGTCGTAGAACGAATCGGGATTGCCCCAGCGGAAGTTCATCACCGGCTGAGGGCACGGATCCATCTGCGCGCCTGCTTTGATGCCCATGAGATGCCCGTCGCCCGTGGTGCCCCAACCGGGGTTCCACCAACTCGACGAGGCATAATCCTCCGGACGCGTCCACGCTTCCATGAGCTCAGGGTTCGCATCGTAGCCGCCCGTGGCCAGGATCACGCCTTTTCCGGCGTTGATCTGCACGTACTCGTCGCCGCTCTTGGCGATGACGCCGCCCACGCGTCCCGAACCGTCGCGCACCAGCTGCACGCCCGGCGTGCTGAAGCGCAGGTCGAGGTTGTCGTAGGCCTTCGCCACCTCTTGCATCTCGAGGCACACGTAGATGCCCGAATAGCCGGAGCGCACTCCGGCGTCGGGCGGCAGCGAGGGGCTGTCGTAGAAGCCCAGCTCCGTGTCGATGAGCGGGGTCAGCGCCGGCATGCCGCAGGTGGAGGGAGCCTGCTCCACCTTCGAGATGACGAAGCCGTTCTGTCCCTTGTCGAGTTCGGCCTGCCAGAAATCGGTAGCCTCGCCCGAACGGTCGACGTAGGTGCGTATGGGTTCGGGGCGCACGCGCCAGTACGCGCTGCGGTACATCTCGTCCAACAGCGCCACCTTGTCGATCTCGGTGCCCTCCTGGCACTTCGCCCCCACGGCGCCGAAGCACTCGAAGCAGCCGCGGCCCTTCGTCATCTTCTCGATGCAGATGACTTTCGCGCCCTCTTCGGCTGCCTTGAGGCTGGCCATGAGCCCGGCGATACCTGCGCCCACCACCACGATGTCGCAATCCTCGGTCGAAGCGATGTCGCTCGCGGCGATGTCGCGGTCTTCGAAGCCGACCGGCCCGCGCGGCCCCGGGCATGCCGCCTTCTTCACCGGCACAAGCGCCGTCTCGCACGCAAGCTGCCGATACGCGTCCACCGATTCGGCGACGGGCGCATCGTCGGCGAAGGCGATGCCCGTCGCGCCCAGCGTCCCCAGCGTACCAGCAGAAAGGCCCGCCAAGCCGATCCCCTTCAGGAACGAGCGACGCGATACGTCGTACTCTCCCATAGTCCCTCCTTGTTCGTTTTTCTTTACAACGTAAAGTGAATGGTAACGTGTTTTATTTACGTTGTAAAGTAAGAGCTTGCGAATACGCCGCGTCGAGCAGCAGAGCGCGAAAAGGGATCCCGCAGGATCCCTTTTACGAACAGATGTTTCACGTGAAACATCCGCGTTACGGAGGCGCCGCGCGAAGCGGCGGGCGGGCGGCGTAGCGCTACTTCCTCACACCGGACATGGTTTGCTCGACGATGCTGTCCATCATGTCGGGGGTCAGCATGCCGCTGATATAGCCGAAGATGTTGCCGTCCTTGTCGATCATGAACGTCGTGGGGAACGACAAGATGCGATAGCCGCTGAACATCTCGCCCGTCGTGTCCATGAGCACGGGATACGTAATGCCCCGCTCGTCGATGAACGCCTTCACGTCGGCTTCGGACACGTCGCTGTTGTTGGGACGGCTGTCGGTTTTAGGATTCGCCACGCCCAGCACCACGAGGTCGCCCTCGTTCTCGCCACGATCCCGGTACAGCTTCTCGATGTCGGGGATCTCGCGCTGGCACGGCCCGCACCAGGTGGCCCAGAAGTTGAGGAACACCGTCTTGCCGCGGTACTCGTCCAGCGAGTGCTCTTCGCCGTTCTGGTCGACCAGCTTGAGGTCGGCCAGCGGCGCCGCCTGCGCATCGGCCTTGCTCGCAGCGCCATCGCCCGAGCCGGCATCCTTGCCCGCATCGGAAGCATCGGACGAACCGCCGTTCGCCCCGTCGCCCTTCGCCTCATCCGCGCCCTGGTCGGCCGGCTGCTCCTGCGCAGCGGGCGCGCCGCCGAACGACGACAGATAGCTGGTCACGCCGTTCATCCACCCGGTCACGGTCATCACGCCCATGACGATGAGCAGCGCGCCGCCCACCTTCACCGTATACTTCACCACGTTGCCGTGCGTACGGAAAAAGCGCAGCACCTCGCCCGTGAACAGACCCACCGCCAAAAACGGCAGCACGAAGCCGATCGTGTACACGGCCACCAGCCCGAAGCCTGCCGCGGCCGAAGCGCTCGACGACGCCATCAGCAGCACGCTGGCCAGCACCGGACCCACGCACGGCGTCCACGCGAAGCTGAACGTGAAGCCCAGCACCAGCGCCACCAGCGGGTTCATCGCGAACCTATTCAGCCGAAACGGCAGACGACGCTCCTTCTCCACCGCCTTCGTCTTGCCGAACGCGCCCAGCATGTACAGGCCGAACGCCGCCATGATGACGCCGGCGACGATCGAGAACACGCGCTGGTTTCCGGTGAAGAACTGGCCGAGCGCCGTGAATCCGAAGCCCAGCAGGAAGAACGCAAAGCTCACGCCCACGACGAAGAACAGCGTGTTCACGAACACCTTCTTACGCGGGTACTCGACGGTCCCGTCATCGTTCGTCTTCGCCGCGCCGCCTGCCAGATAGCCCACGTACAGAGGAATCAGAGGCAGCACGCACGGCGAGAAGAAGCTCAGCAGGCCTTGCACGAACACGGTGAGCACGGGAATGCTCGTTTCGAGGGAGAAGCCCATGATCTCCTCCTAGCCCTCTGCGCCGGACGATGCCGGCCGACCATCGAAAGGCACGACGCCGTCGGAGCCGAATATGCGGTCGTCGATGTCGGCGATCGATATTTGCGCAAGACGTTCACGGCAACGCTCGTCTAAATCGAGGAATATGTCGTCCATGATGCCCGCCATACCGGATGCCACAAGGCATTTCATGTCCATATCGCCGCTATGCCAACCGGATTGCACAAATCTGATGTTGAGCGCATCGGCCACCATGTGCAGGTCGACCGCCGAAGCGTCCCCTGCAAAACGGTAGCCGCCCACGTTGCCTTCGCGCGTGGTCACGAACCCGGCGCGCTTGAGCGGAGCCATCACCTTGCGCACACGCGCCGCGTTCGTACAGATATTCTTGGCCAAAGCCTCGCTGGAAACGATGTCCGCCTTATGGTTCAGATACACCAGCGCGTGCACCGCAACAATGAAATCGCTGTTCATGATGCTGCTCCGTCTATGACAAATCAACTGTTTCACTTCTTTATACAGTAACTTTTGTACAAAAGAAAGATACAGTTGAGAAATCGAGCCGAAAAACCCGCAAAGAACAGGCGAGGGCGAATCATCGGCCCGAAAACACGCTTCCGAGCCGAATTCCGTGTCTTTGGGCCGATGATGAGCCCTTCCGACCGCTATCGCCTCAAGCTCGACAATATTCCGGGCCGCGCGGGCGGGTTCGGCAGATGGATCAGCCGCGGTTCGAAGTCGAACAGCTCCTCGGTGGACACCGTCGAGTTCACCGTCAGGCAGCTCTTCAAGCACGCGTCGGCGCACAGGTTGCACTGCACGCAGTCGGCCGCCGAGAACTCCAGGAAGCTGCCCTCCCCCTCCGCAGGCACCAGCTCGCTTTTGCGCAGCGCGCCCGTCGGGCAGAACACCGTGCACATGTTGCACGAGCTGCACGCCTGCGTGTCGATGGATACCGAGCCGAACAGCCGCGTGTCGATCTCGGGAACCGTCGGCGCGCCCAACCGGTCCATCGCATCCAGCACCAGCATGCGTCGCTGCGGGTTGAACTGCGGCAGCGTGCCAGCGTCGGACATGCGCAGCCGCTCGCGCAGCGACGGCGCAGCGTTGTCGTTCTTGAACACCATCACCTCGGCCGTCTTGCCCGCGGCGTCCTTCGCCCGCGTGCGCGCGCTCGTGAAGAAGCCGCGGCGCGACTCGCCCAGCAGCGTGCGCTTGTCTTCGAGCAGCACCTCGTCGGGAAACGCCGACGCGCGCCGCACGCGGACGTCCGAGCCCTGCGCAGCCATGAGCTCGTTCGCCGAAGCCACCGTGGCGTCGATGCCCGGCACGTTCGAGCGGAACTTGCACGTGGCGCACGTGCCGTCCACCAGCACGATATCCTCCACGCCGCGCGCCGCAAGACCCAGCAGCACGCTTTCCTCCATGCGCGCGAGGCAGGGCACTTCGGCGTACTTCGCCGGGTCGGCCAGGCGCTTCGACGCTATGCGCGCGCATGCGAACACGGCCTTCCCGCCGGTTGCCGCCACGGCGGACGCCACGCTGGAGGCGAGGTCCTCGTCCAGCGGGCGCAACGGGATGAGCGCCTCCACCGGGCATACCGTGGTGCAGGCGCCGCACGCCACGCATCCCTCGCCGTCAAGCTCCAACACGTTGTTGGCCGCGAACACCGAGCCCGTCGGACAGGCGTCCGCGCATTTCGCGCACGACGCATGGCGGTTGCGCACCACCACGCAGCGATCGCTCGCCAGGTACACGGCCTTCGACTCCAGCGCCTCGGCCACTTCCACGATGTCTACCAGGTTCGGCATGCCAATTCCTCGTCTCGTCTTCCGCTACTTCTCGAGAAACGTCTCCTCGATGGCGCGCAGCTCCTCGGGCGTGTTCGCGTTGATGAAGCAGCCGCCCATGGGCTCGGCCTCCAGCACGCGCTCCTGCGGGAACTCGCACACCTCTACGTCCGCGAAGAACCCTTGAGCGCGCTTCTCGCCGCGGTCGAGCGCGGCGCTCACGGCCGGCAGGCAGCCCGCGCGGCGGTACATCGCATGGAACGGCTCGAACCCGTGCTTGTTCACCGGCACCACCACATCGGCGCCCGTCTCGTTCATGGCCAGCGCCTCGGCCACCACGAGCGACGGGGAAGCGAACACCATGTCGCAGGCAACCACGGCCACATACGGGTTGCGCGCAGCCTCCAGCGCCGTGTACAGGCCCGGCAGCGCGCCGCGCACGTTGAACGCGTCGCACACCAGCTGGATGCGGTACTGCGGGAACTCGGCGTGCAGGAAGGCCAGGCGCTCCGGCTCGTTCGTGGTGATCACGAGGTCGTCGGCAACCGGCCCCAGGCGCTCCACCAGTCGGCAGATCAGCGGCCGGCCCGCGAACGGCACGGTCGCCTTGCTCTGCCCCATGCGCCTGCTCTCGCCGCCCGCCTGGATGACCACGGTCACGCGCGGCCGCACGAAACGCTGCTCCACGAAGTCGGCGAGGCCAGCAATGTCGTCGAGCGCGAACGCCGGCACGTGGTACAGCTCGGCGGCATGGCGCGCCTCCTCGATGTCGGTGACGACGGCCACCGTGTCCGACGTCGGCAGCTTGTTCGATATGTCGGCGTAGTCGGGATGCTGCGTCTTGAAATGGTCTCCTGAAGCCCTCTCGACCCGCTGCGCGGCACGGCTCAGCTCCTCGCGCGCCGCATCGTCGTCGGCCGGAGGCACGGTGCCGCGGGTGAACTGGGTGAAGTCGGTGCCCAACGGCCAGCCGCAGCGCGCGCCCTCGGCGAACACGTCGGCCACCCGCGCGTCGGCGTCGTTGCCCGAGCGCATGATCTCGATGGTGGGCAGCCCGCTTTTGCGGTACCCCTCCACCACCACGATGTCGTGGCCGGGCATGCTGCGCACGATGTCCGAGCACTCGATCTCGCCCTCCACGGACTTGATGCGGGCGATCTGCCCGGGCGCGGCGATCACCGTCTCGCGCGCGCCAGCGGCGCGGTGGCGGTACGAATCCTTCCCGGGATAGTCGATGTCGAAACCCACGTGGCTGTGATGCTTCACGCTGCCCACGTCGCGCCCGCGTCGCACCAGCTCGGCGATAAGCTGCTCAATGAGCGTCGTCTTGCCTGAATTATGCCGCCCGACGATAGCCAGGGCGGGGCTCGGTATGTTGACCATGCGCTCCCCCGTTCGTTCGGCGCACAGTATAGCACGAAGCGCCGCCCGCACCGGGAAGGAGAGGCAGGACGCACGCAGAAGCGCCAGGTCGATAAAACGCTGCGCAGAGCCGCGCCGATCCCGCAATCGTTGTTTTTAGCAACACAACGAAACCGTTTGCGTTGCATAACGAAACATGCCGGAAGCCGCGCCAAAAGGCGCGGCTTCCAATGGAGGGAGGGAAACGCGAAACGCTTACGCAGTGATCGTCGGCAGGTAGAACACACGGGGCTCCGTGCCCTCTTCGGGCAGGTACGCCTCGCCGCCGCGCTCGGCCACGAGCTTCTTCATCTCGTCGAGGTCGCCGAACAAGCGCGCCTCCGCCATGCACGCCTTCACGCATACGGGATCGGGCTTTCCGTCGCCGGAATGCTCGATGCAGAAGTCGCACTTGTCCACCGTCATCTTCGGCATGTTCTCATAGGCGACGCTCTCGTATTCGTTCAACTCGGAGCCGAAATAGCCATCCTCGCTCTGAACGAGGTAACGCGCGCCGTAAGGGCAAGCCTCCATGCAGCTCTTGCAGCCGATGCACTTCTCCTTGTCGATGACCACGATGCCGTCCTCGTCGCGGATGGTGGTGGCGCCCTGCGGGCACACCGCCACGCACGGCGGGTTCTCGCACATCATGCACAGCATGGGGCGGATGGTGCGCACCGCGTTCGGATAGGAGCCTTCGGTGCCGCGGTCCACGCGCGAGCGAGTCACCGTCGGGGGCGTGCCGTTCGCGCCCTTGCACGCCACCGAGCATCCGTGGCAGCCAACGCATTTCTCAAGGTCGATAACGAACCCATAGGCCATGAAACTCATCCTCCTTTCCGGGGATTAGGAAATCTTCTCGAGCTTGCAGCGCACGCACTGGTCCACGCCGGATCCGACGTACTCCATGCGCTTCGGATCGCCTGCGGGCACCAAGTGGTTCACCGCCGTGCCCTTCGTCTTGCCGATGGGCTGGTAGTCGGATTTCGCGTTCAGATGGCCGCCCACCGACGCCACGCATTCGGGATGCACGAACTCGGTGAGCACGGCCACGCCTTCCACCACATCGCCGTCGCGGTTCGACAGGCGCACCTTGTCACCCGATTTGATGCCCTTGGCGGCACCGGTCGCCGCGTTGATCTCCAAGAAGTACGTGGTATCGTCCAGCTCGTTGATCTCGTTGATCCAGGCGTTCTCCACCTGCCAGGTATCGGTGTTGATGGCGTTCGTCCAGTACACGGGGAACAGGTCGAAGCCTTCCTCCTCCACCTCGTGGTCGAGGCACGGCATGAATTCGGGCAGCGGGATGTAATCGTCCGTCTCCCAGTAGATGCCCAGCTTGTCAACCTCGGCCTCGATCTTCTCCTTCGCTTCAAGCATGAAGTCGAAGTACAGCGGGATGCGCCCTTCCATGCCCGCCGCGAACACGTACACCTCGTCGGCCTTGCGCTCGCGCGTCAGCACGCCGTTCTCGCGGAACCAGTCGATGCCGCGATCCTTGCCCGCCAACGACTTGAGCGCGGCGTCGCACACGCGCTCAGCCGTGATCTGCTCCTTGCCGTCAAGCTTGTACTCGTCGGCAAGCTTGTAGTAGTCGTTGAGCGCTGCAGAGTACTCGGCGGTCTTGCCTGCCTTCGCCGCGAGCGCGCCGAACGTGTCCAGCGCCGACGGGCAGTTGTCCTTGGCCTCAACGATGGGCATGCGACCGGCAACGATATAGGGCACCTCGGGCAGGCCGGGCACGCGGTGGTTGTTGAACGACAACGGCAGCGGGTCAAAGCGCTCGAGGTAGCACGGCTCGGGGATGATGAGGTCGTAGTAGTAGGAGGAATCGTTCAGATAGATGTCCATGCCGAAGATCCAGTCGAACGATTCCAGCACCTTGGCCTGGTAGTCGTGGTTGCACCAGTTCTTCAGCGGGTTCGACGCCATGCAGAACGCCACCTCGGACGGCTCGGTGCCGTACACCTCCGGCTGCACCTGGGCGATGTAGCCGAAATGCTGATCCATCGTGAGGGGCTGCAGCTCCTCCATCGCCTCGGACGTGGGCGTGTAGCTGGCCTCGCGGATATGCTTGTAATGCGAGCCGTTCGACGGCCAGCCGTGCGC
Organism: Eggerthella sp. BIOML-A1; assembly: GCF_009875595.1. Classification (NCBI taxonomy): domain Bacteria; kingdom Bacillati; phylum Actinomycetota; class Coriobacteriia; order Eggerthellales; family Eggerthellaceae; genus Eggerthella; species Eggerthella sp. BIOML-A1. The sequence goes on from NZ_WWRZ01000005.1 coordinate 208,139, forward strand.
CATGTTGAGGTCCTCGATGAGGCCGTCCTCTTCCCAAATGGTGAACTCCCAGGCGTGATCCTTGTCGCCCTCGTAGAACCCGTACTTGTTACGCGTGTAGAAGCCCAGGTAGCCGCCGCGCGAGAACGTCGAGCCCACGAGCGTGTTCAGCTGCAGGATGGCCCAGTGCGTGATGAAGCCATGCTTGTGCCGCGCAATGCCAGAGAACGTGTCCACGGCCACGGGGCGGTAGGGCACCGTGAGCCCGTCCACCTCGACGGTCTGGCCGATACAGGCCGCTTCGCCGAACTCCTTGGCCAGGCGGCGCGTGGTGTCGGCAGGGATCGTCGTGACCTCTTCAGCGTATTCGGGCGTGTACTTCGCGACGGAGTCCTTGAAGATGCTGAACGCCGTGCGCACCGGAATGCCGTCCACCTCGAAATCGCCTTCGAGCGCGGGCTCTTTGACTTCGTCGTAGGGCTTTGCCGTGTTGTCGGACAGATCCCAGTACAGCGCCTTGTTGCCCTTCGACGCGTCGCGCACGATGCGCTGCGTGGCCGGATCAACCAGCGACGGCCCGTTCGTGCGCGCGGCAAGGAACTCCTTGTCGTATAGGTCGTACTCGTTCACCAGCAGGTTCGCCATGGCGAGCGCCACCGCGGCATCGGTTCCGGGGCGAATGGGCACCCACTCGTCGGCCTTCTCGGCCGCGCCCGACATATGCGGGTCGAAGTTCACCAGCTTGCAGCCGTTCGCGCGCGCGTCGGCGAACACCTTCGCCGTGATGCTGGTGCCATGACGCGTGGCCACGCCCGCTTGCGTGCCGAACTGCATGAGGTACTTGCAGTGCGCGTAGTCGGGAAGCGCGTTGCCGCAACCGGTCAGCAGAGCCGAAATGGGATGCGTGGGCGCTCCGCAGATATCGGCCTTGAACGGGATAGGAATGTTGCCGTTGCTGCCCAGCCAGTTCATGGAGTCGATCCACGAGATGATGCTCGTGATCAGCGCGAACACGATGACGGGCTTGTTCTTCTGCTTCTGCTCGTCCAGCTTCTCCAAGATGAGATCGTACGCCTCATCCCAGCTGATCTCCTCCCACCCCGGGTCGATGCCGACGCCCTTCTTCGGGTTCGTGCGCTTCATGGGCTTCGTGATGCGGTTCTCGTCGTAGAGCTGCATGATGCCCGCCGTGCCCTTGCCGCACAGATGGCCCCAGCCGGCAGGACTGCGGTCGTCGCCCTTGATCTCCACAAGCTTTCCGTCCACCACATGGCCCAGGATGCTGCAAGCGTTGAAGCACATGTTGCATTGCGAGGGCAGCCACACGCCCTCGTCCTCGGCCGGCGCCGCGGCGTCCGACGCCTTGCCGTCCCCCTGCGGGGCGCACCCGACGAGCGCGCCGGTCGCGCCTATAGCGGCTGCCGCCGCACCCCCCTTGACGAAGCTGCGGCGGGTGATGCCGCCCGGTGCAGCGATATTGGAGCGGTTCTCCATTGGTTTCCTCCTCCTCGTACGATGACTATGCAGAACGTGCAACCTGATCGGCGGGCACCACCTCCTCGAGTTCTTCCAGGAACCGATCGACCTCGGCAACCGTGGTTCGGTCGCTGAAGCTGAGGCGATAGGTGCACCGAGTGAGCGAGGCGGGCACGCCCGCCAGCTGCAATGCCAGCGGATGCTTCTCGCGCCAGGTGCCGGGAGGCACCGTGGTGTGGTTGGAGCTGCACGCCATGGATGCCGAGAGAAACACGCCCGCGTCGCTCAGATCCGCAAGCACCGCGCGGTTGTCGGTGCCCGGCAGCGAGAAGTTCACGATGAAGGGAGACCCGCCGTCGCGCGAGTTCACGATGACGTCGGCGTAGCGGTGGCGCAGCGCGCCGACCACATGCGCGCGCAAGGTCGAAGCGCGCTCGAATGCTGCCGCTTGCTCGGCATGCGCGATGCGCGCGGCCTCGGCGAAGCCGGCGATAAGGGGCAGCGCCTCGGTGCCCGAGCGCAGCCCGCGCTCCTGTCCGCCGCCGAACGCCGTGGTGAACAGCCGGGTGCCGCGCCGCACGTACAACGCGCCGACGCCCTTCGGACCGCCCACCTTGTGCGCGCAGAACGACAGCAGGTCGGCGTCCAGCTCGTGCACGTCGAGGGGCAGCTTCCCGAACGCCTGCACCGCGTCGGTGTGCACGAGCGGCCCGCGCGTTTTTCTCGCGCAGCCGACGGCGCGGCAACGCCGGACGACGTCTTCGATCGGGAAGCGGTACCCCAATTCGCTCTGCACGCTCATCACCGTGGCCAACACTACGTCGGGAACCTCGTCCAATATGCGATCAAGTCCGGAAAGATCGAGCTCGCCGTCGCGAGCGTCCAAGTAAAACACCGTCCAGCCGTCGCGCTTGAGGCCGCGCACCGTTTTCGTGACCGAAGGGTGTTCGAGCGCGGACGTGACCACCGCCCCCGCACGGCCATGATCGCGAGCGTACGCAGAGCACGATCCCGTGATGGCGAGGTTGTTCGCCTCCGTGCCGCCCGAGGTGAAATAGATCTCGTCGGGAAACGCGCCCACCGCCTCAGCCACGACCGCGCGGCTCTCGTCGAGCAACGCCCTTGCTGCACGCCCTTTCGCATGCTGGGACGACGGATTTCCGTACGCATCGCGCATGACGGCGGAAACCGCCTCGATCACGCGCGGATGCATAGGCGCGGTCGCCGCGTTGTCCAAATAAACTTCAGCGCCTCCATGCGCTGAGCTCTCATCTGCATGCATACGTTCCATAACTTCCCCCGTCCCCTGGCGGCCGCCGTTTCGCGCGGCCGGCCTCTCCGTTGGCTCTGGTCGAAATCTAGCAGCCCTTACACCCGTTTCACCGCGACGGAACGGGGGCAACCCGAAAATACCCCTGTCAGGGGGATACGTTTTGCGGGGATCGCCCCCTGCGCTTGCAGCCTTTCCCCGGCAAACCCGATACAATAGAGAACGGGGGAAGGGGGAAGCATGGGAAAGTTCGGCTTTGCTGCGCTGGGCAAGCGCATCAAGCTCTCCGTGTTCAGCTTCGACGTCCAGCCGACCATCGCGTTAGGTTTCGCGCTGCACTGGACGTGGGTTTGGGTAACGTTTTGGAGCTCGACCTTCTACTCCATCTCGCCCGCGCCAGGGCCGGCCACGGTAGGCGTGCCCCTCGAACCGCTCTGGCTGCTTTCGCTTTTAACGAACGTGCTAGGCTACGGCGCCCTGTTCGTCATGAGCCGCAAGCGGCCGGTATTCGGACGCAGCTCGGCCGTCCCCCTCGTAGCCGGAGCCCTTACGCTTATGGGGACGCTGCTCGTTTCGTATCCGTCGGCCGCTTCGTTCAACGAAGCGAGCTCGTTCGCCTACTTGTTCGGAGCGCTGATCACCGGAGTCGGAAGCGCCGTCGAGGTGATCCTCTGGGGCGAGCTTCTCACCATACTCGGCGCACGCCAGACCATCGTGTACAGCATGCTGGCAACCGTCATCGGCAGCGCGTTCTACCTGCTGCTGTCGTTTCTGCCCGATCAGGTTGCGCGCTTTCTGACGGTAGGACTTCCCGCTGCGGAAATGTGGCTGTTCACGCGCAAGCAGAGCATCGTGCGGACCGCGCGCCAGCCCTCCGACGAAGTCGCCGGTCCCGACGCGCCCCCATCCGGCCGCAAGCCCCGCCTCACCACGACGCGCAAGGCGCTGCTGGAGATCGCGGGCATATCGCTGTTCTTCGGCCTTTCATACGGACTCATGAAAGGCTTCTTCGCGCTGAGCAGCGACAACCTTATCACCGTGCGAGACTACCTCAACATCGTGGCGCTCATCCTGGGGGCTACCGCCATCCTCGTCACCACCAGCGTGTTCCGAATGGATTTCCGGCACATGACTTACCAGGTCGCCTTGCCGCTCATGGCGGCGGGCTTCATCTTCTTCTCGCTCACTTATCCGCTCGACCTCATCGGGTTCGCGCTGCATCAGATGGGCTACCAGTACTTCTACATCATCATCTGGGCGCTATGGGCGCTGCTGGCGCGCAAGCTGGACAAGCCGGTGGCCCGTTTCGCATCGTTGTCGATGATGATGCTCATGGCCGGCCAGCTGGCCGGCTCTATTGCAGGCGCCCAGCTCGTGCTGCTTGCCGACGACCCCTACACGATGGCCGTCGTGGCCGCATGCTCGGTGTTCGTGATCCTGCTCGTGTCGCTGTTCGCCTTCGAAAGCCCTTTCCCCGAATCGGGATGGAGCATGTTCGATCCGCCTGGCCAGGATGGACCAGCCCCGCGGTTCAGGCGCTCGCTCAAGAAGCTGGCCGAGATGAGAGGACTGTCGCCGCGCGAGACCGAGGTGCTCGAACTGCTGGCGAAAGGACGCAACTGCAGCTTCATCAGCACCCAGCTGGTCATCTCGGAGGAAACGGCGAAAACCCACATCAAGCGTATCTACCGCAAGTTCGGCGTGCACTCCCAGCAGGCGCTCCTCGACATGATCGAGCTCGACGGCGACTGCCACTGAACCCCCGCACGCAAACACGCCGGAAGCCGCGCCAAAAGGCGCGGCTTCCGAGGGAGGGAGGGTATGGCAGGTTGAAGAGCTACGCGGTTGCGGCGTGCTTGCCGGCCACGCGGCCGCTGGTCATAGCGTTGCCCATGTTGTTGCCGGCCGAGGGGCAGTTGTAGGCGTTGCCGTAGCGCTCGCCCATCGTGTTGCCCACGGCATACAGACCCTTGATCACCTCGTTCTTCGAAGCGGTCAGCACCTGGTAATCGCCGTTCACGCACAAGCCCGCCAGGGTGTTCAGGCCGGGGCCGTACAGCTTGTTCGTGCCCTGCGTGGCAACGAAGAACGGACCTTCGTCGATGGGGATCAGCAGGTTCTCCGGCTTGCCGAAGTCGGTGTCCTTGCCTGCGGCGCACAGCTCGTTGTAGCGCTCGACGCTGGCCTTGGCGTTCTCGAGCGCCTCGCCTTCGAGACCGGCGTTCTTCAGCGCGTCTTCGAGCGTGGCTCCCACGAATATCTCGTTCACGAACGGGCTCGTGCGGTTCGCGATCTCCAAACCGCGCACTTCCACCGTGCCGGCAGCGGGATCCGCCGCCGCCATCTGCGCCTGGAACTCCTCAATGCCCTCGGGGAAGCCCCAGTTGGGAGCGCCGTGATCGAGGCCGCCCGCCTGGATGTAGCTCATGTACTTGCTGTCCATGATGGCGAAGTTGCCCACCATCTTGGCCTCCGGGTTGATAGGCTGGCGGCACGACTGCGCCAGCACGAGGCCCGCGAACGATTCGTTCATGAAGCGCTGGCCGTTGCAGTTCATCCACAGACACGGCGTGGAGCCCCAAGGGCCGAACGAGATGGAGGGCGCGTCGCCCGCAACCGGGCGGGGATGGCTCTCGATGGCGCCGCCCGCCCAGCACCCGATCTTATGACCGGATCCGTCGCAGTCGGTCATGCCCATGAGCTCGGCGCGGTCCACGCCGTGGCGCTCGGCGTTCTCGGCGCATTCGGAGCACAGCTCCCACACCATGTCGGTGTTGCCACCGAAGTCGCCCGTGGCCAGGATGACGCCCTTGGCCGCCTCGAACTTCACGTAGTTACCGTCGGCGTCCTCGGCGATGATGCCCTTAACAGCGCCGTCGGCATCCTGCACGCAGCGCGCCGCGGTCTGCCCGCAGAACCATTCGGCGCCCAGATCCTCGGCCGCGTCGCGGCAGTATTCCTCGATTTCGGACAGGCGCGAGATGCCCGTCTTCTGCTTCTTGCCCACGGGCTGCTCGTTCTTCGTGCCCACCGTCTGCACCGTGGACGCCCACATCTTGTAGCCCGAAACCTCCACGGGGTAATCGGCACCGCTGGGCTTGTCGTAGGCGATCTGCACGATGCACTGGCCGCCCTCGTAGTCGAACACGTCCGACGTGTCGGGGATCAGCGAGGCCAGGTTGTCCATCATCTCGCCGGAGTTGTACACGAACGAGCGGATGACTTCGGTGTTGCAGCGGCCGTTGGCGCGGCGCACGTACTCGTTGACGATCTCGTCGAGGTCGTACGGGCCGAAGCCCCACGCCTCCAGCATCTTGGAGTTGTACGAGCAGATGTCGTCGCCGCGGTAAACGATCTCGCCGTCGTTGTGCTTCTCGATGACGGCGACCTTCGCGCCCTCCTGCGCCGCCGCAAGCGCCGCCTGCGTGCCGGCATGGCCGCCGCCCACCACCACGACGTCGAAGCTCTTCGTCTCTTTGATGTCGGCGTCGGCGATCTCGGGCGCGCTTCCCAGCCAATCCTCGTCGCACATGTAATAGGTCGGACGCGCGACCGCCGCGTCGGCGGACGACGCGTCGCCGTTCTTAGCCGACGCGGACGACGCCTGCGGCGCGCATCCGGTCAGCCCGGCCATCGCGCCGAGGACGCCGGCGCTGGCGGCGCCCACCAAGAAGTTCCTGCGAGAAAGTTCCATGTTCCCCATCTCCTTTGCGTTGTGCTTCGTACCCTGCGACCCCATCTTTGCCCGAACCGACGCACGCTTCCATCCGAAAAAACGTTGATTTGCGTTTCCGCAGATGGCGAATGCTTCTCAACGATTTTACGTAGACGCCTCAACGTCGATTGTTTACGCAGGTGAGACGCGCGAATGCTATAATGCGACGCACGGCGAGGGAAGGAGGCGGCTATCGAGACGCAACGCGAAACAACGGGCAAGCTCGAACGCGGGCGAGCGGGCGAAGGGCTCTCCTTGCCTGCGATGACAGCGCTCATCGTTGGCGTCGCCTGCCTGTTCTCCACGCTGCTCATCTATTCGGGAACGGTCATCTCGTTTCTGCGCTTCGAGCATACGTTGCTGTTCGTGGGCACCTTCGCCGAAACCACCCTGTTGGCGGCCACGCTGTTCGGCGCGCTGTTCCTCGGCTTGTCGCTGGCGGGAAAGCGCCTGCCGTCCATGCTGCTGGGCGCCGGGGGCGGCATGCTGTGCCTGTGCTGCGCGCTCGCGTTCGCGTACTTCTCCTGGTTCGGCAGCTTGGGTACGGCGCTGCTCATCGCGCTTGCCGTGGCCGCCACCCTCGGCGACGTGTGCTTGGCGCTCACGTGGGGGCGCATCTGCGCGCGTTTCAAAATCAAGCGCGCGCTCGTCGCCGTTTCCCTTGCCAGCATGCTGTCGGCCGGGATCTGCTTTCTGTACGCCGTGCTGCCCCTGCCGGGCGTGACGGTGCTGTTCGTGCTCAGCTCCATCGCGGCCGTCATCGTCCCTCTCGCGTTCTCGGGAACGGCGGACAGCACCGAGCAGACCGCCCCCGAACGCGCCGAGGGCCGCACGACGGGCGCCACCCTGGCCTCGCTGGCCGACGTGGTCGTCGCGCCCGGGCTGGGGCCGCTCGTGTTCGCGTTCGCGATGGCCGTCATGCGCACCGCGTTCAACGAGAGCCAGAACGCCTACCTGGCCGCGCTCGCGCTCGATGCCGCGACGCTGCTGGCGTACACGACCCTTCGCAAAAAGCGCTTCGCGCTGCGAGGCGGCATGCACCAGACGTTCCTGCCGCTCATGGCCATGGTGCTGCTGGCGGCCACCAGCATCTCGGCATCGGTGGGCAGCGGGTCGGGACTCGTGTCGTTTCTGACCTACGCGCTGTACGCGCTGGCGGCCATCCTCACGCTGGCCACGCTATGCGCCATCGCGAACGCGGGCGAGTTCTCGGCCGACCTCGTGTTCTCCACCGCCGTGCTGCTGTTCTGCGCAGCCTCGTTCGCCGGCCAGAGCTTCGCGAGCGTGCTCGACGACGACCTCGTCCATGTGGCGGTGACGGTCACCACCACGCTGTACGCGTTCGTCATGGTGCTCTCGTCGTACATGCGCCGCACCCGCGATGCGCACGACGAACAGCGCGCCGCCGAGCACGCCGAGGACGAGGCGACGCCCGCAAGCTCGCCCGACCGCTGCGCCCAGCTGGCGGACGCGCACAACCTCACGGCGCGCGAGCAGGAAATCCTCGCCTACCTCGCCGAAGGCCACAGCGGCGCCTACATCTCCGACGTGCTGTTCATCTCGCCGAACACGGTGCGCACCCACATCCACAACATCTATCGCAAGCTCGACGTCTCCTCGCGCGAGGACATCCTGCGCCTGACGAAGGGTTGATCTCGGTCACACCAAGCCGAATACGAGCTCGTCGGCATCGTCGCCCCAGCTCAGTTCCCCACTCGTTGCTCGCCGAAAATATATGTTGTGATTTCGTGAAGAGGGGTGGTATAATAATCCGTGCATTTACAGAGGCTTTGATGCTTCGGTAAAGATAAGGGTTCTGTTTTTTGGAGGGGGCAGAACCCTTTGTCTTTCTTTGGGACGTTCGCGTCCCATTTTTTTATGCCTGCAGCTCGCGCTACGCGGCATCGTGGGTTATAGGCAAGAAAGTGTGTCCAGAGCCTAATCGTAATCCATGCGATAAGGGCCGCTTGCATGCAGGTCATTCC
>NZ_WWRZ01000006.1:0-154651 GCF_009875595.1 Eggerthella sp. BIOML-A1
GCGATGCAGACCGGCTGGCTGAGCAAGGGCGGCTCCTGGTACTGGCTCGACCCCGAGAGCGGGAGGATGGCCACCGGCTGGGCGAAGGCGGCCGACGGCAAGTGGTACTACTTCGAAGGCTCCGGCGCCATGCGCTCCGGCGGCTGGATGAAGCAGGGATCTTCCTGGTACTACCTGTCCGGCTCCGGCGCGATGCAGACCGGCTGGCTGAGCAAGGGCGGCTCCTGGTACTGGCTCGACCCCGAGAGCGGGAGGATGGCCACCGGCTGGGCGAAGGCGGCCGACGGCAAGTGGTACTACTTCGAAGGCTCCGGCGCCATGCGCTCCGGCGGCTGGATGAAGCAGGGATCTTCCTGGTACTACCTGTCCGGCTCCGGCGCGATGCAGACCGGCTGGCTGAGCAAGGGCGGCTCCTGGTACTGGCTCGACCCCGAGAGCGGGAGGATGGCCACCGGCTGGGCGAAGGCGGCCGACGGCAAGTGGTACTACTTCGAAGGTTCCGGAGCCATGCGCTCCGGCGGCTGGATGAAGCAGGGTGGCACGTGGTACTACCTGAACGGATCGGGAGCCATGCACACCGGTTGGCTCGATTTGGACGGTAAGCGCTACTATCTTGGGGAGTCGGGAGCGATGGTCACGGGAAAGGCCACTATAGAAGGCGAGACCTACCGCTTCGATTCGTCGGGTGCGCTGCTGCCGTCCGACTCCATCATGGGCCCTTCGCTTGCGACGGTGGAGCAGATGGTGACGCTCTTCAACGCGCAGGGCGTTCCTTATCCTGTTGATAAGTACGCGTCGCGAGGGGCTGCCACCATCAAGGACTTTTGCCAGGTGCTGCTGGATCAGGCTCGATCCGAGGATGTCCGCGCCGAGGTGCTGTTCGCTCAGGCCATGGTGGAGACCGGATGGCTGCAGTTCGGCGGAGACGTGGACAGGAACGGCAAAGTGCAGTGCAATTTCGGAGGTCTGGGCGCAACGGGCAACGGCGTTGCTGGTGAAGAGTTCCCAGATGTGAAAACGGGCCTTCTGGCGCAAGCTCAGCACTTGAAAGGCTATGCTTCAACGGCACCGCTCAATCAGTCTTGTGTCGACACGCGATTCGGTCTTCTTGCCGGCAAGCGTGGCTCGGCACCCACGGTCGACAAGCTTTCCGGTACCTGGGCGGCTGACAAGACCTATGGCACGAAAGTCATGAACGTTGTAGACAAGCTTTTGGGTTATTGATTCGGCGGCGACGGGCATCTCCTGCAAAATTCGGCGCGCTCTCCGAGAACGGGGAGCGCGTTTTCTATGTGTTCATATTTTGTAGTAGAAAATTGTAAATGAACATACCGTTCAGATTCTTTAAAATGCAATAAAAAATGAACTTCGACGCACGATCGAGATCGTCTGAATCTGCCATGAAAGGATGCTCCGTTTTGATCACGAAGAACGAATTCGCGGTGCTCGCTGCGCTCGAACGCGAACCGGGGACGAGCCAGCGGGCGATCGCCGCTCGTAAGGCCATGTCGTTGGGTTCGGTGAACGCGGCCTACAAAGCGCTGGTCGACAAAGGGCTTGTCGTCGACGGCGCACTGTCCGACGCCGGGTTCGAGGCGCTCGCTCCTTTTAAGGTGGACAACGCTATCATCTTGGCAGCTGGCCTGTCGTCGCGGTTCGCCCCTATTTCCTACGAGAAGCCCAAAGGTCTGCTGCATGTTCGTGGAGAGATTCTGATCGAGCGTCAGATCCGCCAGCTTCAGGAGTCCGGCATCGACGACATCACTGTGGTGGCAGGGTACAAGAAGGAGTACTTCTTCTACCTTGAAGAGAAGCACGGCGTGTCCATCGTCGTGAACGAGGAATACGCCACGCGGAACAACCATTCCTCTCTCATGGTGGTGCGCGAGCGTCTGGGCAACACGTTCATATGCTCTTCCGACAACTACTTCGTCGAGAACCCCTTCGAGCCGTACGTGTGGAAGGCCTATTACGCTGCCCAATACCAAGAGGGCCCTACGAACGAATGGTGCATGCGTTTGGGTTCGGGCAACCGCATCGTTTCGGTCGATATCGGTGGCAGCGACTCTCTTATCATGCTCGGCCATGTTTACTTCGATAAAAACTTTTCTCGTGCCTTTTCCCGAATACTCGAGGAGGAGTACGATCTGCCGACGACGGCCGATAAGCTGTGGGAAGAGCTGTACGTCGACCATATCGCGGAGTTGGACATGGTTGCGCGCGAGTACCCCGTCGGAACGGTATTCGAGTTCGACACACTCGACGAGCTGCGCGAATTCGATCCGCGTTTCCTGGAAAACGTCGATTCCGAGGCTTTCGACAATATCGTTGCAGCGCTCGGGTGCGACAAAGACGATATTCGCGACGTGTATCCGCTGAAGCAGGGCCTCACCAATCTATCGTGCCATATCCGTGTGGGCGACTCCGAATACGTGTATCGCCATCCCGGCATCGGGACGGAGGGCATCATCGATCGCCGAGCCGAGGTGGTGGCTCAAGGCGTGGCGCGCGATCTGGGGCTTGATCGTACGTTCATCACCGAGGATCCCGAAAAAGGCTGGAAGCTGTCGCGCTTTATCCCCGATTGCCGCCAGCTCGATCCGCATGACCCTGAGCAGGTCAAGCGTGCAATGGAAATGGCTCGTCGCCTGCACGAATCCGGTGCGAAGGTGGAGCGCTCGTTCGATTTCTTCACCGAGGGCAAGCGTTACGAGCGTCTGCTGGAGCGCAAGTCCGGCCGCATTGAAGTGCCGGGTTATGCTGAGATGGCTGCACGGGCCGAGGAACTCAAGCGCTTCGTGGATGCAGACGATGCGCGCATCTGCCTGACCCATAACGACTTCTTCATGCTGAACTTCCTTATCGACGACCAGGACGACATGTCGCTCATCGATTGGGAGTATTCCGGCATGTCCGACTACGCAAGCGATTTCGGCACGTTCACGGTGTGCTGCCAGCTGAGCGAAGAGGAGGCATCGCGTGCCCTTGCGTATTATTTCGGGCGCGAGCCGTCTGCGGCGGAGCGCCGTCACAACTTCGCCTTCGTGGCGCTTGCGGGATGGTGCTGGTACGTGTGGTCGCTGCTCAAAGAGGCAGAAGGGGACATGGTTGGCGAGTGGCTGTACGTCTATTACCGTTACGCGAAGGATTATCTGGACAAGGTGCTGGACTGGTACCGTCAGGGAAGCGACTAAGGGGAGCGCCATGAAGGGTTTTGGAAGAATGAAGTTCGGTCTGACGAGCGGCTTGCTCTGGGGTCTTGACACGGTCGTCCTCGGAATCGGATTGTCGATGAGCCCTTTCATCGGCACTGCCGAGGCGATTGCGTTTGCAGCTATCGCGAGCGCCGCTTTGCATGACATCTTCTGCGCGATCTGGCTGTTGATCTACATGGGCGTGCGGGGTCGTCTGGGCGACACGTTAGCGGCGCTTAAAACGCGCAGCGGCAAGGCGGTCATTCTGGGGGCGCTTTTGGGCGGGCCTATCGGCATGACCGGCTACGTGATAGCCATCAACAATATCGGTGCCGGCTATACTGCCATCATCTCGTCGTTCTATCCTGCAGTTGGCGCCTTCCTCGCCTTCGTGTTCCTGAAGGAACGCATGGCGCCTAAGCAGTTCGTCGCATTGCTGGCGGCCCTTGCCGGTATCATCGTCATGGGCTATGTGTCTTCCGGCGAATCGGAGCTGGGCAATCCGATCCTCGGTTTGTTCGGTGCGCTGTTGTGCGTTTTGGGATGGGGGTCCGAAGCCGTCATCTGCGCTTGGGGTATGCGCGACGATGCCGTCGACAACGAGACGGCGCTTCAGATCCGCGAGACCACGTCGGCGCTCGTGTACGCGATCGCCGTATTGCCGCTATTCGGTGCCTGGGGTTTCACGGCCGCAGTTGTTCCCAGTCTCGCGACGGGCGTGGTAGGGCTGGCTGCTTTGGCTGGAACCGTGTCGTACCTGTTCTACTACAAGAGCATCTCGTCGCCTATCGGGGCGGCGAAGTCCATGGCTCTCAATATCAGCTATTCGGCCTGGGCCGTCCTGTTCGCGCTCGTGTTGCAGGGAACGATGCCGACGCCGATATCGATCGTCTGCTGCGTGGTCATCTTGGCGGGCACTGTATTGGCCGCAAGCGACTGGAACGAGCTGTTCGGCCGTGAGAAGGCGAAAGCGTAGGCGCCTCTGCCTCGATGCCTGCTAGCGCATCGAGGTCGAAAGTCCCTACTCTTCCAGGTTCGTCAGCGCTTCCAGCACGGCAACGTGGCTTTCGCGCAGGCCGGGCATGAGGGTGCGTGCGCTGTCGATATCGTTGGCGCGCAGTGCATCGGTGACTCGCGCGGCCAGGTCGTAAAGGCGCACGAACGACAAGTTGCCGGCGACGCCTTTGAGCGAATGGGCTTCGCGCTCGGCTGCGGCTGCGTCGCCGCTGGCCATCGCGGCTTCGAGCGCATCGACATGCGGGTCGTCCAGGTACTTCACGGCGATGCGGGCGAACAGGGACTCGTTGCCGCAGAATCGCTCCATCGCTTCGGCGTAATCGATGCCGTACCGTGCAAGCATTGCCGTCTGATCGTTCGTCATGGTCTCACTCTCCTGCGTGCTTTTTGTCGAGCGCCCCCATTGCGTGGCGCACGACCATGATAGAGGGTGAGGGACGTGCGCGTCGGGTCGGCAGGGGTCACGTTAGCCGAACGTTACTTCTCCGACCCGTCTTCCACGAACACGCCCTCCTGGTTGAATACGGCCGAGAACGTCTTGAAGAACACTTTAACGTCGAGCGGGAAGGACACGTTGCGCACGTAGTGCACGTCGAGCGCCAGACGGTCGTGCCAGGGCAGCGAGTTGCGTCCGTACACGGCGGCGTACCCGGTGATGCCGGGCTTCACGGTGAGTTTGAGGCCTTCCTCTCCCTCATAAAGCTCCGTTTCGCGGCGCAAGTCGGGGCGGGGCCCTACGACGCTCATGTCGCCTTTCAGTACGTTGAGGAACTGCGGCATCTCGTCGAGCGACGTCTTGCGCATGAAGGCACCAACCCGCGTCATGCGCGGGTCGTCGGCGCCGTTGTAGGTGGAGCCGTCCTCCATGATGAGGTCGGGCGCGTTCACCCGCATCGAGCGCAGCTTGTACATCTTGAAATCGCGCCCGTCTTTTCCGACGCGCGGCGCGTTGTAGAAGACGGGGCCCTTGTCCTCGAAGTGGATGAACGGTGCCAGCACCGCGATGATCAGCAGCACGAAGGGCAGCGCCACCAGCCCTACGACGATGTCGCACACGCGTTTTCCGAAACTCACGTACATCAGCGGACGCCTTCCGCCTCGAGTCCGTCCAGGGCGCGCTTGAACGATCCCGCCACGTAGTCCACGTCCTCGTCGGAGAGCAACGTGTGCAGCGGCAGCGTCACCTCGTTCTCGAACTGCGCAAGCGCGTTCGGGAAGTCGGCGATGGCGAAGCCGAGGTCGCGGTACGCGGTGAGAAGGGGCAGCGGCTTGTAGTGCACGTTCGTCGCCACGCCGTCGTTGGCCATCCGCTCGATGAGCGCGTTGCGGAACGCCGACGATTTGCCCGTGAGGCGCACGAGCATGAGATGCCCGCTCGACTCGAAGTCTTCGCCGTAATGCCTCAGCAGCTCGACATCGCATTCGCCCAGGTTGCGCTCGTAGCGCTCGACGATGGCGCGCCGACGGGCGAGCGAGGCGGGGTAGCGGCGCAGCTGCGCGAGGCCGAGGGCCGCCTGAATGTCGGTCATGTTGCACTTCCACCCGGGGAAGGCGATGTCGTACTCCCAGGCGCCCGCGCGGTTCTTCGCCAGCGCGTCCTTCGTCTGGCCGTGCAGCGACTGCAACATGAACCGGCGGTACAGCTCGTCGGAATCGAACGCGCCCGCGCGCCATGCAAGCGCGCCTCCTTCGGCCGTCGTCAGGTTTTTCACGGCGTGAAACGAGAAGGCGGTGAAGTCGGCCACCGACCCGGAGGGACGTCCCTGATATGTCGCGCCGAACGAGTGGGCGGCGTCGGCTAAGACGATGACGCGATCGAACGCGCTCTGCAGCTCCGTCGCGGGCTTCCAGCGGTCGCTCGCCGAATCGAGTGCGGCGAACAGACGGTCGTAGTCGACCATGCGTCCTGCGATGTCCACGGGGATGACGGCGCGCGTGCGCTCGGTGACGAGATCGGGCAGGGCGTCGTAATCCATCTCGTAGGAGCCGGGCGCCACGTCGCAGAGCACCGGAGTCGCACCCACATGGCAGATGACCGAGCAAGAGGCCGTGTACGTGTAGGCGCTCGTGATCACCTCGTCGCCCGGGCCGATGCCGAAAGCGCGCAGGGCGCATTCGAGCGCTGCGGTGGCCGACGCGAACGTGGCCGAGCGCTCGGCCTGTGCGAAGAGGGCGATCTCGCGCTCGAACTCCTTCGTCTTCGGGCCGGTGGTTATCCAGCCGCTTCTCAGCGCGTCGGCCACCTCGTCGAGCTCCGCCTGCGTGATGTCGGGCGGTGAGAACGAAATGCGTTTCTGCTCAGTCACGATTGCTCCTTGGTACCCTGTAAACGGCGTGCGACCTGCGTGATCGCACGCAATCGGCGTATGCAAGCTCCCTATTTTGACGCGCTCCGCCCGCTTTGGCGAGTCGTTCGACAGAAATCACAGCAACGTGCGCAGCAAATCCACGATCTCGCGGTACGCGCGGGGTTGGTCGAACTCCTTTTCGGCGACGGCACGCGCCTTCGAGCCCATGATCTTGCGCAGCGACGCGTGACCTGCGAGCTTCGCGATGGCGTCGGCCAGCGCCTGCGCGTCTTCCGCTTCGACGTTCGCTCCGAAGCCGTCGGCGGTCACCTTCGCGCGGAACTCGGGGCTCGAGCCTGTGTTGATCATGGGATTCCCGCTGGCCAGGTAGTCGCCGATTTTCGTGACGATGCTCTGCGCCGCCGATTTGACGAGCGAGTTCACCGTGATGTCCGATGCGCACAAGTACGCCGCCATCAGCTCGTAGGCCGTGTAGCCCAGAAAATCCACGGGGGCGTTCAGCTGCACGGCCAGCGCTTCGAGCTTCTCGCGATCGGGACCATCGCCCAGCACCTTCACGCGCACGGGGGGTAGCGCAGGCGGCAGTTCGTCGTCCTTCGATGCGGCGCGCACGAGGCGCCCGCGCTCGAGCAGCGCGGCGGCTTCGACGAGGGTCGCCACGTCATAGCTGGCGCCGAGCGTTCCGGCGTAGACGACCCACAGCTCGCCTTCCGGTTTGCGTACTGCGGGCGCGTTGATTCGGGCGCCCTCGTCGAACGCCGCCAAGTCGTTGCCCACGTACACGGTTGCCTTCGGGTAGGGCTTCGCGCGATCCTTCGCCGGACGCGCTGCGTATTCGTCAGAGGTTCCGACGGCAGCTGACAGCAGCTGATAGACGCGCTTAGCATCGCGCGAGAAGGGGTAGAAGGCCACGTCGCTGACCACGGGCACGTCCACCACCATGCGCATGGCCTCGGGCCATAGGTCGTTGATGTCGGCGACGAAGGGGATGCCCTGCTTGTCGGCCTCTTCGGCGCATACGCGCGCGACGTCGTTCGGCGGAATCTCCGCGTAGACGAGGTCGTAGGTGCCCGCCGTGCGCTCGAAATGCTCGCGCAAATTCTTCGCCGCCACGCGATGGCTGCGAATGCGCGTGAGATCGAGGTTCTTCGTGTAGCCGGGCTCGTCGATGAACACTACGTTGTAGGGAAGGTTTCGGTAGCATGCTTTCGACGTGTCGCGATGCGCCTTGTCCCAATGCTGGAACGATGACGTGATGAGGTCGACTTCGAAGCCCTCGCGCGCGAGCAGCTCCGACAGGAAGCGAAAGCGCGTGTAGCCGCGCGTCTCGTCGCCCAGCTTCACTCCCATCGTGACGACGGCGAGGCGCTTGGGCTTGCGGGTTTGGTATCGATTGATTTCCATAGCAAGCCAGTATACCAACTTATAGAGCCTTCATGCCCGACGGCCCGCGCGAAAACAGGCGCGAGCCGTCGGGACCGCGACAGCTTCCTTCCGTTGCTACCCTTCCTCGTCCTTCTTCGCCACGAGGACGGGGATCTCGGCGGAGCGCAGGACGCCGTAGCTGACGCTGCCCAGCATGCCGCGCAGCACGCCGAGGCCGCGCGAGCCCATGACGATGAGGTCGCAGCCGTGCTCCTTCGCGAAGTCGTTGATGCCGTCGACGGGCGACGGCGCGTTGACGGCGGCGATGTCCACGTCGTTGAGCATGCCGTCGAGCAGCCCTCCGATGGCCTGCTTCATGTCGTCCTTCTCGCGGTCGAGCGCCGCCTCGACGAGCTTCTTGTACAGGTCGGGCTGGATGACCAGCGGCGGCGCGCTCTCGTACGGGTTCGCGTCGAGACCTAGCGCAGGCGGGATGTCGGAGACGAACACGACCCCGATGACGTGCAGCTTGATGGCGGGATCCTCCTCCGCCAGGCCCTTGGCCAGGGTCAATGCATGCAATGCGTGGTCGGATTTGTCGAACGGCACGAGGATGTTGGTGAACTTCATGGTATACCTCCTGATCGTCGCTGATCGGATGGATAAAGTATAGCACGCGGCGCGCAGCGCGGCGAAGCGGCAAGGTTCTGGCGACGGACCGTCACCATCGTCCCTCTCGCGAAACGCAACCGAAACACCGGCGAGTATAATGGTGGTTCGAGAGAGAAAGGATCGTCCGATGACCGTGACCCCCGAGCAAGACTTCGTCCTGAAAACCATCAAGAGCCGCGACGTCCATTTCGTGCGCTTCTGGTTCACCGACGTGCTGG
The DNA here is from genome assembly GCF_009875595.1 of Eggerthella sp. BIOML-A1. Taxonomy (NCBI): domain Bacteria; kingdom Bacillati; phylum Actinomycetota; class Coriobacteriia; order Eggerthellales; family Eggerthellaceae; genus Eggerthella; species Eggerthella sp. BIOML-A1. Next base: position 8,776 of record NZ_WWRZ01000006.1, read on the forward strand.
GGCGCATGAAGTCGTTCGCGGTCATCCCGAGCGAGCTGGAGGACGCCTTCGCCGACGGCATGGGCTTCGACGGCAGCTGCATCGAGGGCTTCTGCCGCACGCAGGAGTCCGACATGCTGGCGTTCCCCGATGCCTCCACGTTCCAGGTGCTGCCCTGGCGGCCGGAGTCCAACGCGGTGGCGCGCATGTTCTGCGGCCTGCGCACGCCCGACGGCACGCCGTTCGAGGGCGACCCGCGTCAGGTGCTGGCCCGCACGGTGGAGAAGGCGCAGGAGATGGGGTATGCGTTCAACGTCGGCCCCGAGCTGGAGTTCTACTACTTCAAGGACGCTGAGGGCACCGAGGTGCTCGACCGCGGCGGCTACTTCGACCTGACCAGCCTCGACTACGCTTCCGACCTGCGGCGCGACACCGTGCTCACGCTGGAGAAGATGGGCATCCCCGTGGAATACTCGCATCATGAGAACGGCCCGTCGCAGCATGAGATCGACCTGCGCTTCACCGACGCGCTGTCCATGGCCGACGCGGTGATGACGTACAAGCTGGTCGTCAAGGAGATCGCCATGAAGCACGGTGTGTACGCGTCGTTCATGCCCAAACCCATGGCGGGCGAGCCGGGCAGCGGCATGCACGTGCACCAGAGCCTTTACGACCTCGACGGCAACAACGCCTTCTACGATCCGGACGATCCCCAGGGCTACCGTCTGTCGAAAGTGGCCAAACGCTACCTGGCGGGCCTGCTCAAGTACGCGCCCGAGTTCTGCGCCATCACGAACCAGCACGTGAACTCGTACAAGCGCCTCATCGCCGGCGGCGAGGCGCCTATCTACCTGTCGTGGGCTCGCTCGAACCGCTCCACGCTCGTGCGCGTGCCGGGCTACCGACCTGCGAGCGAGGGCGCGTGCCGCCTCGAGCTGCGCAGCCCCGACCCCAGCGCGAACCCCTACCTTGCCTTCGCCGTCATGCTGGCGGCGGGCCTCGCGGGCATCGAAGAGGAGCTGGAGCTGCAGGAGCCCAACGAGGACCAGGATCTGTTCATGCTGTCGCGCCAGGATCTGCGCCAGCAGGGCATCGCCACGCTTCCCGAGAGCCTGGGCGAGGCGGTGGAGCTGTTCGCGGAATCCGAGCTGATGCGCGCCACGCTGGGCGATCACATCCATTCGTACCTTGTGGCCGCGAAACGCGCCGAGTGGAACGACTACCAGGGGTACGTGTCGCAATGGGAGCGCGACCGCTATCTCGCGGTGCTGTGACGTGCGAAAGGAGGGGGCATGCAGCGCAAGCAGGTGATATTCGTCGCCGACAGCCTCGACAACGCGCATAAGTTCCAGCAGGTGCTGTCGAGCCTGGACGTGGACGTGGCAGCGGGATCCTCCGCCCAGTTCAAGAAGCTGCTCGGGCGCCATCCCGCATGCGATCTCGTCGTATACGAGGCGCGTGGCGGCGCCTCGGAGGACGTGGCCGGCATCGAGGCGCTGCTGCTCGAGGACGGAACGGCATCGCTCCTGGTCATCGTGGGGGAGGGCCAGCTCGCGCGCTTTCGTCTGCCGGTGCAGGTGAAGAGCGACTTCGTGATGCGAAACGCCTCGCCCGAGGAGTGCGCGGCGCGCATCCGCCAGCTGCTGTGGCCCGGCAACGAGGCCGCCACGTCCGACTGCCTCGTCGTGGAGAACATGACGGTGAACCTGGCAACCTACCAGGTCACCGTGGCCGGCGAGCCGCTCGACCTCACCTACCTCGAGTACGCGCTGCTGGCCTTCCTCGTCACGCACCCCTCGCGCACGTACTCGCGCGACGCGCTGCTGCGCCGCGTGTGGGGCTTCGACTACTACGGCGGCTCGCGCACGGTGGACGTCCACGTCCGCCGTATCCGTGCGAAGCTGGGCCCCGAACTGGCTCAGCACCTGGAAACCGTCCGCGGCGTCGGCTACCTCTGGAGCGCATAGGTCGAGCAGTCCGCCACCCGCCCAAACCTCCCAACAAGAACCTCCTCCACCAAGGTAGCATGAGAGCGTTGCCGCCTCGCAGGTCGTCCCCGCCAGGCGCAGCCGCCTCGCAATATGGTGCTTTCAAGGAGATGCCGGCAGCTTCGGAGGCTGTGCGGTGCTCACCAAGCGAGTTCCGCACGAGCCGAAACGCCCTGTGGGCGTTTCGTGCGAGCAGGACTGCCGAGCGACTGAGCATCGCACAGCCCCCGAAGCGGACAACGCATATGCGCTATACTGAACCCCCGAAAACACCACCCGACGGAGGACAGCCCATGCCGAAGAAGATCGCCGTCATCGACGGCAACTCGCTTATGCACCGCGCCTACCATGCCGTGCCCCAAACCATGAACGCCCCCGACGGGCGCCCCACCAACGCCGTGTTCGGCTTCATCGCCATGCTTCTCAAGTTCATCGACATCGCAAGCCCCGACGCTCTCATCTGCGCGTTCGATGCGGGCCGCCCCGCGTTTCGCATGGAAGCGCTCGAGCAGTACAAGTCCCAGCGCCCTCCCATGGACGACGACCTCAAGGTGCAGTTCCCCATCATCGAGGAGCTGTTGGAGGCCATGAACGTGCCCGTGGTTCGCATCAAAGGCTGGGAGGGCGACGACGTGCTGGGCACCATCGCCGCGCGCGACGAGGAGCTGGGCTACGAGACGCTGCTGGTGACGGGCGACAAGGACGCCTACCAGCTGGCCACCGACATGACGCGCATCGTCACCACGAAGAAGGGCATCACCGACGTGGCCATCTACGGCCCGGCCGAGGTGCTCGAGCGTTACGGCGTGCGCCCCGACCAGTTCATCGACTTCCTCGGCCTCAAGGGCGACTCGTCCGACAACATCCCCGGCGTGCCCGGCATCGGCGACAAGACCGCGGCGAAGCTGCTGCAGACCTACGGCAGCCTGGAGGGCATCTACGAGCATGTGGACGACCTCAAGGGCAAGCAGAAAGAGAAGATCGTCGACAACAAGGACATGGCATTCTTGAGCCGCGACGTGGCCACCATCGTGCGCGACCTCGACTTCCCGCTCGACCTCGAAGCATGCTCGTTCCCCTCGTTCGATTCGGAAAAGGTGACCGAAGCGTTCAAGGGCGTGCAGTTCAACGCGCACCTCGGCCGCGTGCTCAAGCTCGTGGGCAAGGAGCTGGAGAAGAAGGCGGCTCCGCTTGCGGTGGAGCCGGTGGTCTCGGGGTCAGAGGCGCACGCACTCGTGGACGCGGCCGTCGCGCGCGGCGAGACGGTGGGCGTGGCGTTCATCGAGCCCGAGCAGGTGTCGCTGTTCAACGCGGGGCTCCATTGCGCGGTGAACACGAGCGAGGGCACGGCGCTGTTCGAGGACGACGAGGGCCGCGAGGCGTTCGCGCGCATCGTGCGCGCCGGCTCGTTCGCCGCCCTCGACGTCAAGCGCGAGGTACATCGCGTCTATCCCGCCGACACGGCCAAGATCGCGCTTGTGGAGGATGCCGAGCTCATGAGCATGCGCGCGTTCGACCTGGGACTGGCGGGCTACGTGCTGAACTCGTCGGTGTCCGAGTACTCCTACGACGCGCTGCTCGACGCCTACTGCGGCGGCGTGCTGCCCGAGGCCAAGGACGAGGCCGGCAGTGCGGCCGCGCAAGCCGCGGCGGCCCGCATGCTGGTGAAGCCGCTCACCGACGCGCTCGGGCGCGACGAGAGCAAGCGCGCCTACTTCGACATCGATCTGCCGCTCGTGGCGGTGCTCGCCATCGTCGAGCGAACGGGCGCCGCGGTGGATTGCGACCGTCTGGCCGAGCTGGGAGCGACGACGCAGGCCGAGCTCGATGAGCTGCGCGCGCGCATCATCGAGATCGCGGGGGAGGAGTTCAACCTCGACAGTCCCAAGCAGCTCGGGCACATCCTATTCGAGGTGCTGGGCCTGCGCACGCTCAAGAAGAACCAGCGCGGCTACTCCACCGACGCCGCCGTGCTCAAGGAGCTGTCGAACGACCACGAGATGCCGGCGCTCGTCCTGCGCTACCGCGAGCTCGCGAAGATCAAGTCCACCTACATCGACGCCCTGCCGCGCATGCGCGCCGACGACGGGCGCGTGCACACGTGCTTCAACGAGACCGTGACCACGACGGGCCGCCTCTCGTCGTCGGAGCCGAACCTGCAGAACATCCCCGTGCGCACCGAGTTCGGCCGCCAGATCCGCGAGTGCTTCGTGCCGCTGGAGAAGGGCCACAAGTTCCTGTCGGCCGACTATTCGCAGATCGAGCTGCGCCTGCTCGCTCACCTGTCGAACGACGAGCACCTCGTGGCCGCGTTCTGCTCCGGCGCCGACTTCCACGCCGCCACGGCCAGCCGCGTGTTCGGCCTGCCCGTGGAGGACGTGACGCCCGAGCTGCGCAGCCGCGCGAAGGCCGTGAACTTCGGCATCGTGTACGGCCAGCAGGCGTTCGGCCTGTCGCAGAGCCTGGGCATCCCGTTCGGCGAGGCCAAGGAGATGATCGAGCGCTACTTCGAGGCCTACCCCGGCGTGCGCGCCTACCTCGACCGCACCATCGCCGAAGCGAAGGAGAAGGGCTATGCCGAGACGATGTTCGGCCGCAAGCGCCATATCCCCGAGCTCAAGGCCGCGAACGCCACGCAGCGCGGCTTCGGCGAGCGCACGGCCATGAACCACCCCATGCAGGGCAGCGCGGCCGACATCATCAAGCTGGCCATGACCGAGGTGCAGCGCCGCATCATGGAGCGCGGCTTCGAGGCGAAGCTGCTGTTGCAGGTGCACGACGAGCTGGACTTCAGCGTGCCGGAAGGCGAGATCGAGGAGCTGTCGGCCATCGTGAAAGACGTGATGGAGCACATCGTGGATCTGCGCGTGCCTCTCGACGTCGACGTCTCCTATGCCGATAACTGGGCGGAAGCGCACTGAGGTTACGTCGACTCGGCGGCCGACGCTCAGAAGCCGCATCATTGGTCGCTGATTTTGCTGGACTTGTGATGTGTAAAAAAATCACACCACGCCGCCGCGTGTGGCTAGAGTATCTGCTATCATATAAACGTTGTGCTCTGTGGAGGCACAGCGTAGGAAGAGTGCGATGATACGCGTGGATCGTGCATAAGATCACATTGACTTGCTACGGTCACGCTGGTAAGCTATCGCCTTGCGTTTATTCATATCAAGGAGACACTCATGTACGCAATTGTAAAAACGGGCGGCAAGCAGTACAAGGTCGCACCCGGCGACAAGCTGAACATCGAGAAGCTTGACGCCGCCGTGGGCGACAAGGTCGAGCTGGAAGCCATCTGCGTCGTCGACGGCGCCAAGGTGGAAGCCGACCCCGCGAAAGCGGCCGCAACGAAGGTCACCGCCATCATCCTCGAGCAGTTCAAGGGTGAGAAGCAGCTGGTCTTCAAGTTCAAGAAGCGCAAGAACTACAAGAAGCTGCGCGGCCATCGCCAGCAGCTCACGCGCGTCCAGATCGAGTCCGTCGGCTCGGCCAAGGCTGAGAAGCCGGCCGTCAAGAAGGCTGCGAAGAAGGACGATGCCGAGAAGAAGCCGGCTCCTGCTAAGGCCGCCGACAAGCCCGCGTCCGAAGACGCCGAGTAAGCATAAGGAGGGAATACCATGGCACACAAGAAAGGTCTCGGTTCCAGCCGTAACGGCCGCGATTCCCGCGCACAGCGTCTCGGCGTGAAGATGTTCGCCGGCCAGGCTGTGAAGACGGGCAACGTCATCGTCCGCCAGCGCGGCACGCACATCCATCCGGGCGAGAACGTCGGTCGCGGCAAGGACGACACCCTGTTCGCCCTGTGCGACGGCAAGCTGGAGTTCACGAAGGGCGCCAAGCACAAGGTGCACGTGCGTCGCGAGGCGTAAGGTTCCGCCTGCCCACGACTGCGTGACGTTATCTGTTTTCGCATGCCCCCTGCTCGTCAGGGGGCATTTTTCATATACAATCCGAGTTGTCGTGTTCAAGCGAGCAACCCGTTGCGCCCCTCGAGGCGCGGATCGAAATAGAGGTACCACCCGTGTTCATCGATAAAGTACGCATCCATGTCAAAGGCGGCAACGGCGGTGCCGGCTGCATGTCATTTCGCCGCGAGGCTCATGTGCCGAAGGGCGGTCCGGACGGCGGCGATGGCGGTCACGGCGGCAACGTTGTGGTCGAGGCCGATGCCAGCCTGTCCTCGCTCATCGAATACCGCTTCAAACACCATTTCAAAGCCGAGCGCGGCACGCACGGCAAGGGCTCGCGCATGCACGGAGCCACCGGCGAGGACCTTGTGCTCAAGGTGCCGATGGGCACGGTCGTCCACGAGTATTTCGAAGAATCGAAGGAAGTGGGCGAGCTCATCGCCGACCTCACGCACGACGGCGAACGCGTCACCGTGGCCGAGGGCGGCATGGGCGGCCGCGGCAACATCCACTTCGTGACGCCGACCCGACGCGCGCCCGCGTTCGCCGAGCTGGGCGAGCCGTCGCAGGAGCGCTGGATCGAGCTGGAGATGAAGCTCATGGCCGACGCGGCCCTCGTGGGCATGCCGTCGGCGGGCAAGTCGTCGCTCATCGCTAAGATGAGCGCGGCGCGGCCGAAGATCGCCGACTACCCGTTCACCACGCTCGTGCCGAACCTCGGCGTGGCGCGTTCGGGGGACTACAGCTTCGTCGTGGCCGACATCCCCGGCCTCATCGAGGGCGCGCACGAAGGGCGCGGTCTGGGACACGAGTTCCTGCGCCACATCGAGCGCACGGCGCTCATCGTGCACGTGGTGGACCTGACGGGCGACTACGAGGGACGCGATCCGCTGGAGGATTACGATATCATCAACCGCGAGCTGGCGCTGTACGCCGACGAGCTGGCGGCGCGCCCGCGCATCGTGGTGGCGAACAAGATCGACGTGCCCGGCGCGGAGGAGGTTGCCGACCGGCTGGCCGAGCGCGTGCGCGAGGACTCGATCGCGGCAGCGGGCGGCGACGAGTTCGCCCCGAGCCCCGTCGATCCGAAGCTCTACCGCATCAGCGCGCTCACGGGCGAGGGCGTCGACGGCCTCAAGGCCGCCATCGCGACCAAGGTGCACGAGCTGCGCGAGGAGCTGCGCGCGCTTTCGGAGGCCGACGTGCAGTACGAGCACGTGTGGGAGCACAAGCGCGAGGAACGCGACAAGCAGTTCAAGGTCGTGCCGCTCGGCGGCGGGGTGTTCCGCGTCGAGGGCCCGCAGGTGGAGCGCATGGTGGTGCAGACCGACTGGGAGAACGAAGAAGCCATCGCGTTTTTGCAGCACCGCCTCAAGCGCCTCGGCGTGGAGAAGGCGCTTGAGAAGGCGGGCGCCGTGGACGGCGACGAGATCCGCATTGTCGGCCGAGCGTTCGAATTCGAGTCGGTTCGCACGGCGGAGGATCTGTTCAAGGAGCTCGACCTGTGATGAAGCCGGCTGGATGCGCGCATGCCGCCGATCATGGCAAGCGCCTCGTGATAAAAATCGGGTCGTCCACGCTCACCACGTCGGAGAGCAAGATCGACTACGCCTACCTCGCGGAGGTGACCGACCAGGTCGCGCGCGTGCGCGCCGCCGGTTGGCGCCCCATCGTCGTCACCTCGGCCGCTATCGCCTGCGGCCTCGAGCGCTTAAGCATCGAGAAGCGCCCGCACGACATGCCCAGCCTGCAGGCGGCCGCCTCGGTGGGGCAGAGCGCGCTTTCCACGGCGTACGCCGAGGCGTTCGCGCGCCACGGCATCGTGACGTCCACGGTGCTGCTGACGCGCCGCGACACGGCCGACCGCCGGGCGTACCTGCACGCGCGCGACACGTTCGACCGCCTGCTGGAGCTGGGGGTGGTGCCCATCGTGAACGAGAACGACACCATCTCGGTCGAGCAGATCCGCTTCGGCGACAACGATACGCTGGCAGCGCTCGTGGCATGCCTCGTGGAAGCCGACCTCATGGTCATCCTCTCGGACATCGAGGGGCTCTACGATGCCAACCCGCATCACCATCCCGACGCGAACCTCATCGGCCGCGTTGAGGCCATTGGCCCCGAGATCATGGCCGTGGCGGGCGAAGCCGGCACCACGGTGGGCTCGGGCGGCATGATCACGAAGATCAAGGCCGCGCGCGTGCTCATGGTGGCCGGCATCCCGCTCGTGGTGTGCGACGGTCATCGTGCGGAGGCCATCGTGGACGCGGCGGCGGGCGAGGACGTGGGCACACTGTTCGTGGCTGCGAAGAAGCCGCACGAGATCACGCCCAAGAAGCTGTGGATCGCGCTCGGCGATGCCGCGCGCGGCGCGCTCGCTGTGGACGACGGCGCGAAGGCGGCGCTCATCGAGCGCGGCAGCTCGCTTCTGTCGGTGGGCGTGCGCTCGGTGGAAGGGCGCTTCGAGGCGAACGACATCGTCGACATCAAGGATGCGACGGGGCATCTGTTCGCGCGCGGCAAGGTGGCGTTCGCTAGCGACGAGGCGGCGTTGGCCATCGGGCGCACCCGCGCGGAGCTGCAGGCGAACCGCCTGCTGGCAAGCTTGGCCGACAAGCCGCTCGTCCATCGCGACGAGTTGGTCGTCTTCGAATAGGGGGGAACCATGGAACGGGAAACGGTGCGGGACCAGGTGCGGCGCATCGCCGAGGAGGCGCGCGCGGCGAGCGGGGCGCTCGCGCAGACGAGCGCAGACGAGCGCAACGGCGCGCTGGCCTCCATGGCGGCGGCGTTGCGCTCGCATGCGGCCGCCATCGTCGAGGCGAACGGCTGCGACATGGACGCGGCGCGCAAGGCCGGCACGAAAGAAGGCCTCCTCGACCGCCTCATGCTCGACGAGGACCGCGTCGAAGCCATGGCGGCCGCGCTCGAGGACCTCGTCGCTCTTCCCGACCCGTTGGGGGCGGTGCAGCAAAAGCGCACGTTGGAAAGCGGCATCGAGCTTCAGCGCGTGAGCGTGCCTCTGGGGGTGGTGGCCGTCGTGTACGAGGCGCGCCCGAACGTGACGGCCGATGCGGCCGGCATCTGCCTGAAGTCGGGCAACGCGGCGGTGCTGCGCGGCGGCAGCATGGCGGCGGCCTCGAACGAGGTGATCGCACGCGTGCTGCACGAGGCGGCGGTGGAGGCGGGCATGCCCCGCGGCTGCATCGGCGCCGTCACATTGGCCGACCGCGCGGCGGCCGACGAGCTCATGCAGCTGCACGGCGTGGTGGACGTGCTCATACCGCGCGGCGGAGCGGGCCTCATCCGCCACTGCGTGGAGACGTCGAAGGTGCCGGTCATCGAGACGGGCACGGGCAACTGCCACGTGTACGTGCACGAGAGCGCCGACTACGATAAGGCGCGCGCCATCATCGTGAACGCGAAATGCCGCCGCCTCGGCGTGTGCAACGCCGCCGAGACGCTGCTCGTGGACGAGGCCGCCGCCGAGGGCTTCCTGCCCGCGGCGCTCGCCGAGCTGGCCGCGCGCGGCGTGACGCTGCACGCCGACGAGCGCGCGGCCGCCGTTGCCGCGGCCGGCGGCACGCCCACGGTGCCCGCCGGGGAAGCCGACTGGGAGACCGAGTACCTTGCGGCCGACCTGGCCGTGCGCGTGGTCGGCGGCGTCGACGAGGCCATCGGCCACGTGAACCGCTACGGCACCAAGCATTCCGAGGCGATCGTCGCCGAGGACGAGGCCGCTGTCGAGGCGTTCCTCGCGCGCGTCGACGCGGCCGCCGTGTACGCGAACGCGTCGACGGCGTTCACCGACGGAGCCGAGTTCGGTCTGGGCGCCGAGATCGGCATCTCGACGCAGAAGCTGCATGCGCGCGGCCCGTTCGCGCTCGATGCGCTCACCTCGTACAAGTACGTGCTGCGCGGATCCGGGCAGGTGCGCGCGTAGTGGGACGCATCTGCGATCATTTCGACGACCTGGGACGGGACGGCGGACGCGCGCGCCTCGGCATCATGGGCGGCACGTTCGACCCCATCCATATCGGGCACCTCGCGTGCGCCGAGCAAGCGCGCGAGGCCTACGACCTCGACGGCGTGGTGTTCGTGCCCGCCGGCAACCCCGTGTTCAAGAAGGACCGCCCCGTCACGCCGGCTGCCGAGCGTCTGGAGATGTGCCGCATCGCCACGCGCAGCAACCCGGCGTTCGACGTGAGCGCCATCGAGATCGAGCGCGGCGGCGACACCTACACCGTGGACACGCTACGCCAGCTGCGCGCGCATTACCCCGATAACGTGGAGCTGCGCTTCATTACGGGCGCCGATGCCGTGTACCATATCGTGCAGTGGCGCGAGAGCGCGGCCATCGCCGACCTCGCCCGCCTCATCGCGGTCACGCGCCCCGGCTACGCGCTGTCGGAGGAGCGGCGGGCGTTCATCGCCGAGCACGGCAACTTCGCCATCGACTACCTCGAGGTGACGGCGTTGGCCATCTCGTCCAGCGACCTGCGCCGACGCGTAGCGGCGGGGAAGTCGATCCGTTATTTGACGATGCAGGGCGTGCTCGACTATATTCAAGAGCGAGGCCTGTACCGAGCCGATCCCCATCACGAAGGAGGCGTGCGATGAGCGAGGACGTGCTTTCGGATGCGTTCTTCGATGCGCGCGAGCGCGATCTGAAGAAACGGTTGAAGCCCAAGCGGTTCGAGCATGCGCGAGGCGTGTCGAAGACGGCCGCGTCGTTGGCCGAGACGTACGGCGTCGACGTGCGCAAGGCGCGCTTGGCCGGCCTGCTGCACGATTGGGACAAGGAGTACGGCGACGACGAGATCCGCGAGCGCGCTCGCGCGCTGGGCGTGGACGTGGACCCGTACGTGCTGGACACGATGCCGCGTCTGCTGCACGGCCCCACGGCCGCGGCCGAGCTCGTGCGCGCGTACCCCGACCTGTCCGCCGACGTGGTCCAGGCCATCGCTCGGCACACGGCCGCGGCGGTGGGCATGAGCGATCTGGACATGATCATATACATCGCCGACGCCATCGAGCCCAGCCGCGACTTCGACGGCCTCGACGAGCTGCGCGCCGCCATCGGCGCGGTGCCGCTCGAAGAGCTCTTCATGATGACGTTCAACCATATCCTGCTGACGCTCGTGGAGCGCCGGCGACGCCTGCACCCGGCAACCGTCGAGGTGTGGAACCATTACGTGGCCCGATCGCGCGACGCGAAGGCCGAGAAAGGAACAGCGTGAGCACAACGACGACCGAGAAGACTTCGAGGGAATGCGCCCTCATCGCGGCCTGCGCGGCCGACGAGAAGAAGGCCACCGACATCATGGTGCAGGAGGTGCGCGACCTCATCGGCGTGACGGACTACTTCGTCATCGCCACGGCCTCCAACAACCGTCAGGTGGAGGCCATCATCGACGAGATCGAGGATGCGGTGCGCACGAAGGCGCAGATGAAGCCCCTGCATCGCGAGGGCACGCAGGACGGCACGTGGTCGCTTCTGGACTACGGCAGCTTCGTCGTGCACGTGTTCCAGCCCGAGACGCGCGAGTACTATCGCCTCGAGGCGCTGTGGAACGACGCGCCCGTCATCGACCTCGCCGCCGAAGCGGGCCTTACCGACATCGAGTACTCCGACCGCATCGCCAAGATGCTGGGCAAGGAGTAGCTTTCGCGCATCGCCGCTTTGATGCGTCCTGCGCCGCCGCCTTCCGCGGCGGCGTTTTTTTGTTTCGTCAACCTTCCGCTTGCTCGGCGCGCAAGGCTTTCGGCAGCGGGACGGCGGCGCCGAGGGCCGCGGCGGCCAGCATGACGACGATGCCCTTCACGGGGAAGCAGAGGAACAGCAGCAGCACGGTCATGAGCGGCTGGCGCATGACGCCTCCCACGAGCGCGGCCGTGCTTGCGCACAGGCAGAACACGGGGTCGGCGCCGGTGAGCATGGCCATGCCGTAGCCGATGGAGATGCCGGCGAAGATGACGGGGAAGAAGTGGCCGCCGCGCCAGCCGAAGCGGATGCACAAAGGCGTGACGAGCACCTTGCCGAAGCCCGTGGCCAAAAGCGCGAACGCCGTCATGGTGCCCCAGACCTCTCCCAGCTGCTCGGCCTGCGTCTCGCCGGCGAACATCGTGAACGGCAAGGCGATGCCCATGAGCGCCAGCACGAGCCCGGCGATGAGCGCCTTTGCCACGGGACGCTCTCCCATGCGTTCGGACAGGCGCTCGAACAGGCCGTCGAACGCACAGAACAGCCAACCGCCTGCCGCGCCCACCAGCGCGAGCGGCACGAGCCACAGAAGCTCGGTCGCTCCCACGTGGATGTCGGTGAAACGAGGCAGCGACAGCCCGCCGCCGAACAGCGCGCCCAGTCCGAGGAAAGCCGCCAGCGCACCAGCGATGGCGCACAGGTACACGACGATCTTCGACGACTTCGGCAGCGTGATGGCTGCCTGCGCGCCCTTCGCCTCGTCGCCGTCGTCGTACAGCGGCGCGGCGAACCCGAAGAGGGGCGCGGTGAAGATGGCCGACAGCGCCGCCATGGTGCCGACCGACGTGAGCTGCTGGAAGTCCGAGCCGAAGCGCTTCATGCGATCGCCCACCCACGTGCAGATGCCCGCGACCGCCCCGGTGAGGCCCGCCTCGGGGCCTACCGACCCGCCGAAGAACAGGGGCAGCAGCGCGGAAACGGACATGACGCCCAGCTTGTCGTAGTCGTAGCGGCCGTCGCGCTTCACCTTCGCCATCACCTGGTTCAAGTCTTCGGGATACGATCCGAACTTCTTGGCGAACAGCCCGATGACCAGGCCGCCCACCAGGCAGGCGGCCAAGGGGAAGTACGGGCCGAAATGCGCGGGCAGCCGGTCCCAGATGAACGTGATGCCCAGGTTCATGGCGAACAAGAGCAGCCACACGAACGCGCCGGCGATGGCGCCGGTCACGATCACCGAAGCGACGAACAGCGTTCGGTTGGCAAGCTGAGCCCCTTTCATGTCGCCCTCTTCCTAACAGGAGACGAGGTCGCGGGCGGCGGGCAACCCGTAGGCGCCCTCGGCCTGCTCGACCGCACGCACGACGGCTCCCTGCATGGCCTCGGTGGCAAGGATGGCGAACGTATCGTAGTCGGCTTCCACCTCGCCGGATGCGAACGTGAACACGGTGTCGCCGTCGCCGGAAGTGTGCACGGGCTTGATGGCGCGCGCGTAGGCGTCGTGGACGGTCGAAGAAGCCTTCGTCGCCTGCGCCTTCGTCAGACGCGCGTTCGTCAGCACGACGCCGATGGTGGTGTTGGCGCACGGACCTGCGGCGGGGTCGGCTTCCTGCTCCGCATGCGCGGCCGCCTGCTGCGCGAGGACGCCGAACGCCTCGAGGGGATCCATGACGCGCCCTTCTCCGTCGCGGCAGCCGGCGATCCAGGCACCGTCCGCGCTGCGCACGTTGCCGAGCGCGTTCACCGCCACGACGGCGCACGCCGTGAGCTCGCCCAGGCGCAATCCGCAGATTCCGAGCCCGGCTTTCATGGCGCGCTCGCCGCCGAGGAGCTTGCCCACCGATGCGCCGCATCCGGCGCCCACGTTGCCTTCGGCCAGCGGTTCCGCCGCCTCGCGCTCGAACGCCGCCCTCGCAGCAGCGCGCCCCATGGCGGCATCGGGATGGGCGTTCTGCCCGACCAGCAGATCGAACAGGCAGGCTCCCACGACGATGGGCACGCGGGCGCTCTCCACGGGAAAGCCGATGCCGCGTGCGGCCAGCTCGTCCATGACGCCGGTCGCGGCGGCCAGCCCGAAGGCGCTGCCGCCCGACAGGACCACGCCGTGCACGGCCTGGATCATGTTCTCGGGCTTGAGCAGATCGGTCTCTCGCGTGGCAGGACCGCCGCCGCGCACGTCGACGCCGCAGGTGGCCCCGTCAGGAGCTATGAAGACGGTGCAGCCGGTGCCCGCGCGGGCGTCCTCGGCGTGCGCGCAGAGGAATGCGGGCAAATCGGCGAGCGTTGCGGGTTGCAGCATGGCGTTCTCCCTAGCGACGGGGCGGATCGATTCGCTTATTGTACACCGCGGATCGCAGCGGAGTCGAACCGATGTCGGCTTGCGCGAAGCTGGTTTCGGTAGTAAGGTCGATTCCTCTCTCGCTACGCACTCCCCTCGAAGAAGGGAGTGGATCATATGCCGGAATTCCTCAAGAAGGCGTCGTGCCGAGGCCGTCGTCCGCTGCATCTCGTCCCGCGGCGCCAGATACCTCGCCCCAACCTCATCGCTAAGCTTTTGCGCGAGCGGCACGTCGCGCGGTTCATCGTCGCGCCCGACGGCTTCGGCAAGACGGGTCTTGCGATGGAATACGCCGATACGGTGTTCTCGTTCGAGCATGTGGTCTGGCTCGACGGCCGCAGCCCGTGCTTCTTGCGCGATCTCGATCGCGGCGTCATAGCGCGCACGCTTTTGGAGGGCGACCCGCAGCCGTTCCTCGTCGTCATAGACGATGTGCCGCTGCTCGATCCTGAGCGCGCCGAGCTGTTATCCGACGAGCTCGATCTGCTGCTCGACCGCGATTGCGAGGTGATGGTGGCCTGCATGCCATCGCGCGACGCCTTCGCGCGTCATCGCGACCGCATCAAGCTCACGGCCGTCGATCTGCTGCTCACCGATGAGGAAGTGGACCTGCTCCGCACACCGGGGGAGCGCTCGAGCGATCCCGCATCGACGATTGCGCCCGCGTGCCGCGTCGCCACGTTCGTATGGGGGTCGGACGAGGAGCGCGCGGGGTTCTTGTCCGCCGTGCTTGGCGAGGAGCTTCCGGCCGACCTGCTGCTGCCGCTGTTCGTGATGGCGTCGCTGGGGAAGGGGACGTTCGAGGACGTGGCGGCGTTCGGCCCGTTCGGCCCCGATCAGGACGCGCTGCTCGCCGAGCAGTACCCCTATCTCGGCATCGACTCCCGCAGCGGCCGGTTCGAGGCCGCGCCGTTCGAGGTCGAAGCCCTCGCCGGCGCGTTTGCGCGTAAGCTGGGCGCGTTGGCCGATCGGTCGTTGTTCTCCGATGCGAGCACGCTCGTCGTGCGCTTGGGCGATGCGCTCGCGATGCGCGGCGAGCACGAACGGGCCTGCGATTTCGTACGTTTGCTGGCGTCGCGCGCCCCGCGAGCGTCCTGGCTCGCGAAACACGGGGCGGCGTTGCTCGAAGCCGCTTGCCTCGTGCCGGCCTGCGAGGTGCACCGCTCCTTATCGGGCGAGACGGCGGGGAAGGGCGCTCTGCTCAGCGCCCACGAGGCGGTTCGCCGCGCGCTTCTGGGGGATCGACAAGCGGCCTGCGTTGCCGCGCGCAAGGCGGTGCGCGACAGGAACGCGCCGTCCTCCGTGCGGATGACGGGCGCGTTGGTGCTCGCGCAATGCGCGGAAGCGGACGAGCGGCGGCGCGCCGACAAGCTCGTCGTGTCGCTGCTCGCGGCCGCGGGCATCGCGGATGCGGCCGAAGCGCCCCGTGAGGCCGTCTGCGCGAAGGCGCCGGAAGATCGGGGATGGCTCGCTGCGGGATGCGTGCATGCGCAGCTGCGGAAAGCGGGCTGCCCCGAGGCTGCTCGGGTATGGCTCGATTGGCACGACGACGGCGCGCGCGGGAGCTTCCTCAAGCAGTCGGCCGCCGAAGTGCTGCGTCAAGCTGCGGCGTCGGGAGCCGGCGAGGCCCGATCGATCGAGCTCGACCGTTTGGGCGCCTTCGTGCGCAAGGAGGTGTCCCAGGCGAGCCGCGGCACGCTCGGGCTCGGCGACGCTTTGGCCGGCATCGCCTACGAGCGGGCCTGCGAGCGCGGGGCGATCGCCGTTCCCGCGCTCGACGCGCAGGCGGCCCTCGCCGTCAGGCGCATAGAGATGCGCCTGTTCTCCCAGCGCAACGCGTGCGAGCGGCTGGAGCTGGAGCGATTGGAACGCGAGCGCGTATTCGTCGCCACCCATCCCGACGCATACCGTGAAGAGGGTCGCGCGACTCGCCTGCCGAAGCTGCCGTCCTCCGTGCCCGCGCTCACCGTCAACCTGTTCGGGGGCCTCGACGTGCTGATGGGGGATGAGCGGGTGGATCCGTCGCTGTTCAGCCGCCAGAAGGTCAAGACGCTGCTCGCCCTGCTCGTGCTGCACAACGGCCGCGAGTTCTCGCGCGACAAGCTGGTGGGTCTTCTGTGGCCCGACAGCGAGATCATGCACGGGCGCAAGAACTTCTACGGCATTTGGGCGATGCTGCGCCGCGCGCTGACGCTGCCGTCGGGCGAGTGCCCCTATCTCATTCGCCAGCAGCAGGGGTTGAGACTTGACGCGAGCCTGCTGACGAGCGATGTGGCGCAGCTCGAGGACGTGTGCCGCACGCTGCTGTTCGAGCGGCCCGGATACGGCGGCTGGGCGCAGGTGTACTCGCAGGTCAACGATCGCTTCTCGGACGATCTTCTGCCCAGCGAGAACGGCAACGACGCCCTCGCGTCGCTGCGCGTGGACTACCGCAACCGCCTCGTGGACGCGCTGGTGGCCGCCTCGACGCGCCTCGTCGCTGCAGGCGAGGCCCAGGAGGGACTCTGGTTCGCCCGTGCGGCGCTCCAGCGCGACCGCTCGCGCGAAGACGCCTACATCTGCCTCATGCAGGCCCAGCTGGCCGCGGGGCAGCGTACGGCCGCTCTCGAGACCTACTTTGCCTGCCGCCGCTTCCTCACCGACGAGCTGGGTATCGACCCCTCCCTCGAAACGATGCGCCTCTATCGCAGCATCATCGAAACCGAAACCGATTTCGAGTGACGGACGGGGAACGGAATAACGAGCATAGATTGCGAAAAAGGTATATTATGGATATAATTACTATATCTTTAGGTTCAATACTGACGTTCGAATGCGATCCGAAGAAGAGCGTGGCGAACCTTCAGAAGCACGGTATCGACTTCGATGAGGCGCAGCAGCTTTGGGAGGGCATCTACATCAAGGCTCCTGCGCGGAAAAGAGGAGAGCGACGATATGCGGTGGTCGGCGTCCTGCGCGGAGTCCATTGGACGGCGATCGCGACCGATAGGGGCGACCGCATTCGAATCATCTCGGTAAGGCGAGCGACGGAACAAGAGAGGATTCGCTATGAGCAACGAAAAGATAACCTCTGAGAATCTCGAAGAGCTGTTCGACGAAGGCTGCGACGTGACCGGGTTCTTCGATTTCGATTCCGCGGTGGTGGTCGAGGGGAGAACCGAGACGAAGCGCGTCAACGTCGACATGCCCATCTGGATGGTGGAGGCGCTCGACAAGGAAGCGAAGCGCGTGGGCATCGGGCGGCAGGCCGTGATCAAGATGTGGCTCGCCGAACGTCTCGACGAGGAGGCGCGCCGCAGCGCTTGAGCCGGCGGGCTGCGGCATGCGCGGCGGATCGGCGGCGCTTGCGTTCCCGATCCGCCGCTGCGCCTCGCGCCGCGCCTTGCGTGCCCTGTGAATTTCCTTTGAGGTCAGGCGCGATATGCTAGAGTAGCAAGTGCTGTATTCAAGTGAACAGGCGCGCATCGCCGCGCTGCAAGCCACGAAAAGGATGGCGCATACATGGCAGGATTTCTTTCCAAGCTCCTGACGCTTGGCGAGGGCAAGCAGCTCAAGCACTACGAAGCCACCGCGGCCAAGATCAACGGCCTCGAATCCGAGATGCAGGCGCGCTCTGACCAGGAGCTTCGCGCGCTCACCGCCGCGTTCCGCGAACGCGCCCAGAACGGAGAGGATCTCAAGAGCCTTCTGCCCGAAGCGTTCGCCGCCGTGCGCGAGGCCTCGGTGCGCACGCTGGGGCTGCGTCACTTCGACGTGCAGCTCATCGGCGGCATGGCTTTGAACGACGGCCAGATCGCCGAGATGAAGACCGGCGAGGGCAAGACGCTCGTCTCCACGCTGGCCGGCTACCTGAACGCCCTGCCCGGCAACAACGTGCACGTGGTCACCGTCAACGACTACCTGGCCCGTCGCGACAGCGAGTGGATGGGGCAGGTGTACCGCTTCCTCGGCATGGAGGTGGGCCTCATCCAGAACGGCATGCGCCCCGACAAGAAGATACCCGCCTACAAGGCGGATGTCACTTACGGCACGAACAGCGAGTTCGGCTTCGACTACCTGCGCGACAACATGGTGACGCGCGCAGAGGCCCGCGTGCAGCGCGGCCACCACTTCGCCATCGTCGACGAGGTGGACTCCATCCTCATCGACGAAGCCCGCACGCCGCTCATCATCTCGGGAGCGGGCACGCAGGCGGCCGAGACGTACAATAAGTTCGCGCGCGTCATGGTCGGCCTCGTGCCCGAGGCCGACTTCGACATGGACGAGGCGAAGAAGACCATCAACGCCACCGAGAGCGGCCTGGAGAAGATCGAGGCCATGCTCGGCATCGACGACATCTACGCCGACCCGTCCGGCCAGCTGCCGAACCACTTGCAGCAGGCGCTCAAGGCCCAGTTCCTGTTCCACCGCGACGTGGACTACGTCGTGGTGAACGGCGAGGTGAAGATCGTCGACGAGTTCACCGGCCGCATCATGGAAGGCCGCCGCTACTCCGAGGGCCTGCACCAGGCGCTCGAGGCGAAAGAGCGCGTGCTCGTGCGCGAGGAGAACCAGACGCTGGCCACCATCACGCTGCAGAACTACTTCCGCCTGTACGAGAAGCTCTCCGGCATGACCGGCACGGCCATGACCGAGGACGCCGAGTTCCGCGAGATCTACAAGCTGCCGGTCGTGGCCATCCCGCCGAACCGCCCAGTCGCCCGAAAGGACGAGGACGACCTCATCTACCGCACGGTGGAGGCGAAGTTCAACGCCGTGGCCGACGACGTGGCCGAGCGCAACAAGGCGGGCCAGCCCTGCCTCATCGGCACCGTGTCCATCGAGAGCTCCGAGAAGTTGTCGCGCCTGCTGGACAAGCGCGGCATCAAGCACGAGACCTTGAACGCGAAGAACCACGAGCGCGAGGCACACATCATCGCGCAGGCGGGCCGCGTGGGCGCCGTGACCATCGCCACGAACATGGCCGGCCGAGGCACCGACATCCTGTTGGGCGGCAACCCCGACGTGCTGGCCGACGACGTGCTGCGCGAGCGCGGGCTCGATCCGGACGCCGAACCTTTGACCGAGGACGGCGAGCCGAACCCGGCCCTTCCCACCGACGAGCAGCGCGCGGACGCGCTGGCCGAGGCGAAGCGCGTGTGCGCCGAGGAGCACGACCAGGTCATCGCGGCCGGCGGCCTCACCGTCATCGGCACCGAGCGCCACGAGTCGCGCCGTATCGACAATCAGCTGCGCGGCCGTGCCGGCCGTCAGGGCGACCCCGGCGTGACGCAGTTCTACCTGTCGCTCGAAGACGACCTCATGCGCCTGTTCGGCGGCAACCGCATGGACTCCATCGCCCGCATGATGGAGAAGACCGACATGCCCGAGGACATGCCCATCCAGGCCGGCATGGTGTCGAAGGCCATCGAAGGCGCCCAGCGCCAGGTGGAGAGCATGCACTTCGCCGCCCGTAAGAACGTCCTCGAGTACGACGACGTCATGAACCTGCAGCGCGTGGCCATCTACAGTGAGCGCAACGCCATCCTCGACGGCAAAGACATGGACGAGCGCATCCCCGAGATCATCGGCGACGCGGTGGAAGCCGTCGTCGCGGAGAACTGCCCGGCCAAGGTGCCCAGCGACGACTGGGATGCCAAGGCCGTGGAGCTGTGGGCCGCCAACATGACGGGTCGCGACGACTTCAGCGTGGCCGAGGTCGACCACGACGACGACCCCGCCGTGCTGTCCGAAGCGTTGGAAGCGTACTTGGAGGACGTGTTCGCGAGCAAGTCCGAGCAGCTGGGCGAGCCGGTGATGAAGATGCTGGAGGGCCAGGTCATGCTGCGCATGATCGACACGCGCTGGATGGCGCACCTCCAGGAGATGGACTATCTCAAGGCCGGTATCGGCCTGCGCGCGTTCGGCCAGCGCGACCCGCTGGTGGAGTACAAGAACGAGGCGTACAACGCGTTCCAGAACCTGACTGCGGGCATGTACGAGGATTATCTGCGCACGCTGTTGCGGCTCCAGGTGGCTGTGAAGCAGGAGCAGCCGGCGTTGGCGGAGGACAAGAGCCCGCTCGACGGAAAGGTGAGCTACTCGTCTCCCGAGCAGGCTCTCGAGCAGACGGGCGTGGGCGCCGCGCGCAAGCAGGCGGCCGCGGCTCCGCCCAAGTCCGCGGCGGCGAAGCCCCAGACGTACACGAAGGACAAGGACGATCCCTTCGCCAACGTCGGGCGCAACGAGCCGTGCCCCTGCGGCTCGGGCCTCAAGTACAAGAAGTGTCACGGACGAGATCAATAAGGAATCATGGCTGATAGAGACGAAAAAGACTTGGAGAAGGTAGCCCAGCGCGTCGAGGCGGCGCACGGCTACCTGCACATCGACGAGCGCGCGGCGGAGCTGGCGAAGCTCGACGAGGAGATCGCGCAGCCCGGCTTCTGGGACGACGCCTCGCATGCCCAGAGCGTGTCGAAGCAGGCCAGCGTGCTGCGCGACACCATCGCAGAGTACGACGAGGCCGCAGCGTTGTTGGACGATGCGCGCGCCGCGTTCGACTTGGCATCGGAGGACGAGCTGTTCGCCGAGGAGGCCTCCGCGGCTCTCGACAAGCTCGACGAGCTGCTGGACGCGCTCGAGATCAGCTCGTGGTTCTCGGAGCGCTTCGACGGCGGCGACGCCATCCTGACGGTGAACCCCGGCTCCGGCGGCCTCGAGGCCCAGGACTGGACCGACATGCTCTACCGCATGTACGTGCGCTACGCCGAGAAGAAGGACTGGAAGGTCACCGTGCTCGACGTGGTCCCGGGCGAGGGCATCGGGCTGGACAAGGCCACCATCCAGATCGAAGGACGCAACGCCTTCGGCATGCTGAAAAGCGAGAGCGGCGTGCACCGCCTCGTGCGCATCAGCCCCACCGACGACAAGAAGCGCCGTCACACCACGTTCGCGGGCGTGGAGGTGCTGCCGGTGCTGCCCGACGACATCGAGGTGGATCTCAACCCCGCCGACGTGCGCGTGGACGTGTACCGCTCCAGCGGCCCCGGCGGCCAGTGCGTCAACACCACCGACTCGGCCGTGCGCCTTACGCACATCCCCACGAACATCGTGGTGACGTGCCAGAACGAGAAGTCCCAGCTGCAGAACAAGGAAGCGGCGTTCCGCGTGCTCAAGGCGAAGCTCTACGAGCGCGAGGAGCAGAAGCGCCAAGAGGAGCTGGCCGAGCTGCGCGGCGACCGCATGGACAACACCTTCGGCAGCCAGATCCGCAACTACGTGCTGTACCCCTACCAGATGGTGAAGGACGTGCGCAGCGGCATCGAGACCGGCAACGTCGACGCCGTGCTGGATGGGGAGTTGGATGAGTTCGTAATAGGCTACCACCGTTGGCGAGTATCTCAATGACGGTTGCTGGATGACGGCCGGCTGTGGCGGCGCATCTTGCCTTTCAGAACCCGCGCGGCTTCGCACACGGCCCATCAGGCCGCTTAGCTCAGCCGCGCGGAACCTTCAAGGCAACCTGCACCACCACAGCCAACCTGTTGTTTACATTGTTGAGTTCTAGAAAGGAACAGGCATGACCGAACTTGAACGGCGGGCGAACGAGATGCGCTCCGACATCGTGCGCATGATCGCGGAGGCGGGCAGCGGGCATCCCGGCGGGTCGCTGTCGTGCGCCGACATCCTTGCGGCGCTGTACTTCGGCGGAGTGCTCGATCATGATCCCGAGCGACCCGATTGGGAAGAGCGCGACCGCTTCATCCTGGCGAAGGGCCATGCGGCTCCGGCTTTGTACGCCGTGCTCGCCCAGGCGGGCTACTTCCCCCGCGAGGAGCTGCTCACGCTGCGCAAGCTGGGCACGCGACTGCAGGGCCATCCCGACTCGAACCTCGTGCCGGGCGTCGAGGTGTCCACGGGCTCGCTCGGCCAGGGCCTGTCCGTCGCGGCGGGCGCCGCGGCCGGTCTCAAGCTGGACGGCAAGCCGCAGAGCGTGTTCGCCTTGCTCGGCGACGGCGAATGCCAGGAAGGGCAGGTATGGGAGGCTGCCATGTTCGCGGCGCATCGCAACCTCGACAACCTGGTGGCCGTCGTGGACCGCAACTGCCTGCAGATCGACGGCGACACGGCCGATGTGTGCGATCCGGGCGATCTCGCAGCGAAGTTCCAGGCCTTCGGCTGGGATGCGCGCGAAGTGGACGGCCACGACATGGCCGCGCTCGTGGAGGCGCTCGCTGCGGCGAAGGCCGATCGCGCGGGCAAGCCCCATGCGCTGATCGCGCGCACGGTGAAGGGCAAGGGCGTGTCGTTCATGGAGAACCAGGCGGGTTGGCACGGCAAGGCGCCGAACGCCGAGCAGATGGAGACCGCGCTGGCCGAGCTGGCGGCGCCGAGCGGAGAGGAGTCCAGCCGTGGTTAAGCTGGCGAACGAAGAGCAGTCCCAGGTCAAACGTGCCACGCGCGCCGCATACGGCGCCACGTTGGCCGAGCTGGCGAACGAGGGTTTGCCTGTGGTGGCCGTGGACGCCGATCTGACGGGCTCCACCACCACGAAGAAGCTGGCCGACGCGGGCTTCGCCGACCGTCTGTTCAACTGCGGCATCGCCGAGCAGAACATGGTGGATGTGGCCGCCGGCCTCGCGGCCACCGGCCATATCGCCTACACCGGCTCGTTCGCCGTGTTCGGAACGGGTCGCGCCTACGACCAGATCCGCAACACCGTGTGCTACAGCAACCTCGACGTGAAGATCGCCCCCACGCACGCCGGCATCTCCGTCGGCCCCGACGGCGGCAGCCATCAGATGCTCGAGGACGTTTCGCTCATGCGCGGGCTTCCGAACATGCGCGTGCTCGTGCCGGCGGACTACGCCGCGGCTCGCGCGGCCATCCGACTGGCTGCTGAAACGCCAGGCCCTGTGTACGTGCGCATGGGCCGCGCATCGGTGCCGGCCGTCTATGCCGACGGGGTGGAGCTGGAGCTCGGGCGCGCCTACGTGCTGCGCGAAGGCTCGGACGCCACCATCGTCGCCTGCGGCGTCGAGGTGGAGCAGGCGCTGAAGGCTGCCCAGATGCTGGCCGCCGAGGGCGTCGAGGTCGAGGTCATCGACGCGTTCAGCGTGAAGCCCCTCGACGAGGACACCGTTCTCGCGTCGGTGGGGAAGACGGGGCGCGCCGTGGTCGCCGAGGAGCACAGCGTGTACGGCGGCCTCGGGTCGGCCGTGGCCGAGACGCTCGCGCGCTCGAATCCGGCTCCGGTCGAGTTCGTGGGCATGCGCGACCAGTTCGGCAAATCGGGCGAATTCGAGGAGCTGCTCGACTACTTCGACCTGGGTTCCAGGGCGATTGTCGAAGCTGTGAAGAAGGTCATGGCCCGATAGTGCTTCTGCTAGAATCAACCCGTCTCAGTACCCTACTATTCGAACGGAGCACTCTGTGACGAACGACATAAGCCAAGGGGTTCCCGCGCGTCCCGCACGACGCGGCGGCGCCCACGCGGCGCCCGCGCGGCAGACCACGTCGCAGCTTTCTGCGTCGCTGCCGGTGCTGGAAGTCGATGACATTCCCCAGCAAACAGGCACGCCGGTCATCACGTTCGACCATGTGACGAAGGTGTACCCGGCTCAGCCGAACAAGCCGGCGCTTAACGATATATCCCTGCAGATCTACGCGGGCGAGTTCATCTTCCTCGTGGGCCATTCCGGCTCCGGCAAGTCCACGTTCATCCGCATGCTCATCCGAGAGGTGAAGCCCTCGCAGGGCCACATCTACGTCGCGGACGAGGACCTGACCACCATGCGCAACTGGCGCGTGCCCTACCTGCGCCGCAACATCGGCTGCGTGTTCCAGGACTTCAAGCTGCTGCCGAACAAGACCGTGTTCGAGAACGTCGCGTTCGCGCTCGAGGTAATCGGCAAGAGCCGCCACGTCATCAAGACGCAGGTACCCGAGGTGCTGCGCCTCGTCGGTCTGCAGGACAAGCTCAACAAGCGCCCCGACCAGCTGTCCGGCGGCGAACAGCAGCGCGTGTCCATCGCGCGCGCCATCGTGAACCGCCCGCCGCTTCTGGTGTGTGACGAGCCTACCGGCAACCTCGACCCGCAGACGTCGCGCGGCATCATGGATCTGCTCGAGCGCATCAACCGCACGGGCACCACGGTGCTCGTGGCGACGCACGACCGCGAGATGGTGGACAACATGCGCCGACGCGTCATCGCGCTCGACCGCGGACACCTCACCCGCGACCAGGATCGGGGGGTGTACGGTTTCGATGTCTAGTTTCTTCTACTTTATCAAGGAGTCCCTCAAGGGCTTCACGCGCAACCTGTCGACGGCGCTGGGATCCATCGTGACCATCTTCCTGTCGCTGCTGATCATCGGCGTGTTCCTCGTCGGCGGCTTCGTCGTCGAGAAGCTCGTCTCGTCGGTGGAGAGCGAGGTGTCCATCACGGCCTACGTGTCCGACGATGCCTCCGATGCCGATATCCAGTCGGTCGAGAACTTCATCGAGGGGCTCGACGGCGTGGCATCGGTGGGCTTCACGAACAAGGAGCAGGCGCTCGAGAAGTTCCGCTCCTCCACGACGTCCGACATCATCGACACGCTGGACGGGCAGAACCCGCTGCCGCGCTCGATCGACGTCGAGCTGTCCGACCCGCAGCTGGTCGAGCAGGTGGCCGATGCGATCCGCGGCAACTCCACCTACCAGCAGATCATCGGGTACGACACGCCCGAGCAGTCGCTCAAGTACGGCCAGCAGACGGTCGACCGCCTGTTCACGCTCACGAACTACGTGCGCTACATCGGCATCGCGCTGGTGGCTCTGCTCATCTTCATCGCCATGGTGTTCATCAACAACACCATCCGCCTGGCCATTCTGGCGCGCCGCAAGGAAATCGCCATCATGCGCCTCGTGGGCGCGTCGAACGGCTTCATCCGCGGGCCCTTCCTCATGGAAGGCGCGCTGCACGCCATCATCGGCTCGCTTTTGGCGGTGGGCTGCCTTGAGCTTCTGCGCACGCTCGCGCTGCCGAAGCTGCAGAGCGCGCTCATGTTCCTCAACTTCGACCTGAGCCTGAACACCTTCCTGTTCATCTACGCCGTGCTGGTGGGCGCGGGCCTGCTCATCGGCCTGCTGGGTTCGGCGTTCGCCATGCGCCGCTACCTCAAGGTGTAACCGGTTGAACGGCCATGGCCAAGCATACTGACACTTCGCATGTTGCGGCGTCCGCCCGTCGAGCGCGGGCGCGCAACATGCGCCTTATCAAGGCCTGCATCGTCGTCATCGTCGTGAGCGTCGCTTTCGTCGCGGGCTTTACTGCGCGAGGCGACGCTTCTCTTCTCGAGTCGCTCGGCTTCACGTCGCTTGTGGTGGACGTCGACCGCAATCCGGGATCCACCACGTCGGGCGACACCTACGACTCCCTCGGGGCGCGCGTGGAGGAGGTCGAGGGCATCATCGACAACGACAGCTTGGACTCCTACGATTTGAACATGGCCACGACCAACGTGCTGAACGCGCTTTCGGACACGACGGAAGACGCGTATCTGCGCTATTACGATCCTGCGCGCTACGCCGCGCTCATGCAGGACAGCGCCGAGCAGTCGGCGGGCATCGGCGTGCTGTTCTCCGAATACAAAGGGCGCGCTTACGCGGCCGACGTGTTCGAGGGTTCGGCCGCCCAGATGGCCGACGTGCGCAGCGGCGATTTCGTGGTGGCCATCGACGGCGACCGCGGACACGAGTGGACCACGAACGAGGTGACCTCCGCGCTCAAGCGCGAGGAGGGCGAGAACGTCGTCATCACGTGGCGGCGCGCCAGCTCGCTCGACGACGAGGGCGGCGAGGAGTTCACTACGACGCTCGTGTGCTCGAACTACGCGGTGAAGAACGTGGAGACCGAGCTTTCCGACACGGTGGGCTACATCAAGCTCAAGCAGATCACGCAGAACGCGGCAGACCTCGTGAAGAACGCGGTCGCCGACCTCGAGTCGCAAGGCGCCACATCGTTCGTGCTCGATATCCGCGACAACCCCGGCGGTTTCCTCACGCAGTCGGTGGATATCGCCAGCCTGTTCGTGAAGAGCGGCACCATTGTGAAGATCCAGACGAAGGCCGAGGAGACGTCCAAGACCACCTCGCGCCCCTACGTGACGGAGAAGCCGCTGGTCTTGCTCGTGAACGGCAAGACCTCCGCTTCCGCCGAGGTGCTGGCCGCGTCGCTCAAGGACAACCAGCGCGCCACGCTCGTGGGATCCACGACGTTGGGCAAGGGCTCGGTGCAGGTGACGCGCGATTTGAGTTTCGGCGGAGCGCTGCGCTACACCGCCGCGTTCTACAAGAGCCCGCTCGGACACGACATCGAAGGCGTGGGCGTCACCCCCGACGTGATGGTGGGTTTGGCGGAGGGCGAGGATAACCAGAAGGCTCTCGCGCTCGAAACCGCCCAGTCCCTCGTGAAGGGCTAGCCGTGGGGCGGACGCGTTCCCATACGCGCCGGCATCCCCGTAGCAACCCGCGGGGCGTGCTGAGCGTGCGCGGAGGCGGCTTCGGCTTCGTGCAGACGGCGGAGGGCGAGTTCTTCGTTCCGGAATCCAAGATGGCGGGTGCGTTCGACGGCGATCTCGTGGAAGTGGCGCCGCTGCCCGTGCAGAGCGGCCGCAAGAAGCAGCCACATGAACGCAAAGCAGATCTTCGCGCAGGAGAGAAGCCGGCGGCGCGCGTGCTGCGGGTCGTCGACCGTGCGCACGACACGCTCGTGGGGCGCTACGAGGTGGCCGAACCTTTCGGCGTGGTCGTGCCCGAAGATGCGAACATCCCCTATGACATATTCACCATGCGTGCCGACCGGCCCGACATCGAAGACGGATCGCTCGTGCGCGTGCGCATCACGACGTTTCCTTCGCGCAACACGGCGGCCACCGGCGTTATCGAGGAGGTGCTCGGGCTCGCCGACGACGAGCACGCGGCCGTAGACGTGGTGATCGCCCGTCACAAGCTGGAGACGGTGTTCTCCGAAGGGGCGCTTTCGGAGGCGCGAAGCGCGGTGCTCGACGAGGACGGCGCGTTGGCGTCGGGGTACCGCGACTTGAGGGAGCGTTTCACGTTCACCATCGATCCGGCCGATGCGAGGGACTTCGACGATGCGGTCAGCCTGGAGCCCGTTTCGACCTGCGGGGTTGGAACCGGCATCCGCGTGGTGGACGAGCGCGGGCTCGGGGTGGCGCGTTGGCGGTTGGGCGTGCATATCGCCGACGTGGCGCACTACGTGCCGTGGAATTCCTCGCTCGACCTCGATGCGCGCAGGCGGGCGACCAGCGTGTACCTCGTCGACCGTGTGATTCCCATGCTGCCCGACGAGTTGTCGGGCGATCTGTGCTCGCTCAAGCCCGACGAAGTGCGTCGTACGATGACGGCCGACCTCTACCTCGACGATCGGGCGCGGCTCGTGGCCTACGATCTGTATCCGGCGCTCATCCGCTCGCATGCGCGCCTGTCGTACGAGGAAGCGCAGGCGCTGCTGGACCGTTGTCATCCTGAGCGGAGCGCCGAAGGCGCGGAGTCGAAGGATCTCGTGCGGCGCGACGGCGCTTGCGCGCCGGGCGACGGGCTTTCCGACCGCCTCGCCGCGCTGTCGCGCCTGGCGAAGCAGCGGTTCGCCTCCCGCGAGAGGGCGGGCGGCCTCGACTTCGACTCGGTCGAGGCGCGCGTGGTTCTCGATGAGGAGGGGAGTCCGACGGGTATCGACTTGCGCGTCAAGACCGACGCGACCTCGCTCATCGAAGAGG
Source organism: Eggerthella sp. BIOML-A1 (assembly GCF_009875595.1). NCBI lineage: Bacteria > Bacillati > Actinomycetota > Coriobacteriia > Eggerthellales > Eggerthellaceae > Eggerthella > Eggerthella sp. BIOML-A1. The sequence goes on from NZ_WWRZ01000006.1 coordinate 36,457, forward strand.
CCATGATCCTTGCGAACGAGACCGTCGCCAAGCACCTGCGCGATGCGAAGTTCCCCAGCCTGTACCGCGTCCACGAGCAGCCTTCGGCCGACAGCTTGGCGGCGCTCGTGCCCGTGTTCCAGGACTTCGCGTGGTTCCGCGACATCGATCAAGCCGACTTCATCGCGGGCGATGCGCACGTCGTCCAGCGCGTGCTGGAGGCGAGCGCGGAGCGTCCCGAGGGCGAGCTCGTGTCGACGCTCCTGCTGCGGTCGATGAAGCGGGCGGTGTACCGTCCCGACTGCGCTGCGCACTACGGCCTGGCCAGCGGGGCCTACACGCATTTCACGTCTCCCATCAGGCGCTATCCCGACCTTGTGGTGCATCGTATGCTCAAGGCCCTCATCGGCGGACGCCCGGAGAAGTTCGACCAGGAAAAATCGGCGCTGCCATGGATCGCCGAGCACTCCTCCGACATGGAGCGCATAGCCGAGAAGGCTGCGCGCGAGTCGCAGGAGGTCAAGCTCATCGAGTATCTCGAGCGGTTCGTGGGGCAGACGTTCTCGGCGACGGTGTCGGGGGTGGCGACGTACGGCGCGTACGTGCGCCTCGACAACACGGCCGAAGGTTTGATCCCGTGCAAGAACCTTGGTTCGGAGTACTTCGCGCTCGATCCTGTGCAGCATCGTCTGACCGGGCAGGACACGGGCGCGTCGTATCGCCTGGCGCAGCGGCTCGCCGTCGTGCTCGTCTCTGCCGATCCGCGTGCTCGGCGCTTGGACTTTCGTCCTGCCCGCGACGAGCGATAGGGCGCCGGCATGGGACGGGTGCGCGAGGTCTTCGCGGCCATGGGTCGCGAGATGCGCAAGAACAAAGGGTCGTTTGCGGTATACGTGGTGCTGCGCCTTATCGTGTTGGCATGCGCGGTCGGCTCGCTCGCCTTCGACAACTACGAGGCGTTCTTCCTGTGCCTGCTCATGCTCGTGCTGTTCCTGGTCCCCACGTTCATAGAGGTGAACTTCAGCATCTCCATCCCCGAGACGCTCGAGGTGGTCATCGCGCTGTTCATCTTCGCGGCCGAGATACTGGGGGAGCTGCTCCACTTCTACACCATCTTCCCGTTCTGGGATGCGCTGCTGCATACGTTCAACGGGTTTCTGGCTGCCGCTATAGGCCTTGCCCTCGTGTCCATCCTTAACCGCTCGGATCGCATCGCGTTCTCTCTGTCGCCGTTCTTCTGCGTGGTGGTGGCGTTCTGCTTTTCCATGACCATCGGCGTGCTGTGGGAGTTCTTCGAGTTCGGCATGGACGAGATGTTCGGACTCGACATGCAGAAGGACACGGTGATGACCGGCATCTCCAGCACGCTGCTCGATCCGTCGGGCTCGCAGCATCCGCAACGTATAGACCGTATCGAATCCGTCGAGGTCAACGGGCAGGAGCTAGGTGTCGGCGGATATCTGGACATCGGGCTGCGCGATACCATGGGAGACCTGTTCGTGAACTTCGTCGGAGCGCTTGCGTTCTCGGTCATCGGGTACCGCTACCTCAAAAGCAAGGGCGAGGGCCGGTTCGTGCGACGTTTCGTGCCCACCCCCGCACCGCCCGACGATGTCGAAACTTTGACTATCTAACTACATACGGTATGATGCGGCCGATGTGAAACGACGGACGAGGAGGCGGGGATCGTGGACGGTTCGAACGAGACGGCGAGCGCTTCTCAAAGACGGCGCGAGGAAATCGACGACCTGCTGTCCGGCACGTTCAACTCCATCCTGCGCATCGAGGAGCAGTCGCTGGACAACCGCCTGACGCACGGGCTCACCATAACCGAGGTCCACACCATCGTGGCTATCGGCCTGCACGAGCGCAATCCGATGAACGTGATAGCCGCGCGCCTGAACGTGACCTTGGCTACGCTGACCACGGCGGTGAACAAACTGGCGAACAAGGGCTTCGTGGAACGTACGCGCGCCGAGGACGATCGTCGCAAGGTGCTGGTCTCGCTCACCAAGAAAGGCAGGCAGGTGCTGCGCGCGCACAACCTGTTCCACCATCAGATGATCGACGAGGCGTTGGCCGATCTTACCGAGGAGGAGGAGCGCGTGTTCGCCGGGGCGCTCAAGAAGGTGAAGGGCTTCTTCGACGCGCAGGCGTGAGGAGTTTGCGACCTGCGGGGCAGGCGTGAGCGGTCACGCAGCTCTCCTCGCACACGCAGCGATTGCTCGTCGCACTGCATGACCGCTCACGCCCTGTTCGCGGTTGGGCTATTCGGCTGGATGCGTCGAGGGGGCCTGTCTTGGGTGCGCCTGGAACGGGGCGGTGGGAATAAGAGGAAGGGCGCAGAAATCGTGGAGGGCGCATGGCGGCTCTTGCAATCGGAGTCCCGTCACCATACCATTACTTCCGGAGAAATACTTTGACTATCAAACTAAATTGCATGAAGCGAAAGGAACGCACCATGGCTACCATCGACACCGTGAAGGAAGTCCTCGTCGAGAACCTCGATCTCGAGGCCGAGAAGATCACCGAGGAGGCCACGCTGGAGTCGCTCGGCATCGACTCGCTGGACATGGTCGAGCTCATCTGCGACCTCGAGGAGAAGTGCGACGTCGAGTTCGGCGAGCCCGAGGGAATCGAGACGGTGGGTCAGCTGGTCGCGCACATCGATTCGCTGTAACGCGCGTTGATCGGGCCCCGTACGGGGCCCGCTTGTATGACGGGGCCCGAACGGGGCCGTGGGTTCGAGGAAGAGAGAGCATGAGCATGAAGACGCGGGTAACGGAACTGCTGGGCATCGAGGTGCCCGTCGTGCAGGGCGCGATGGCGCGCATCGCGGATGCGAGCCTGGCCGGCGCGGTGAGCGAGGCCGGCGGCCTCGGCATCATCGCATGCGGCGGCGCGCCGCTCGACTGGGTCGAGGAGCAGGTGCGCATCGCCCGCTCGATTACCGACAAGCCCATCGGCGCGAACGTCATGCTCATGGATCCGAACGCGGGCGAGACGGCCGAACTTCTGGCGAAGCTGCGTGTTGACGTCATCACGACGGGCGCGGGTTCTCCCGCGAACTACATGCAGCTGTGGAAGGACGCCGGCATCAAGGTGGTGCCCGTGGTGGCCTCCAGCGCGCTGGCCGCGCGCATGGAGCGCCTCGGAGCCGACGCCGTGGTGGCCGAGGGCACCGAGGCCGGCGGCCATATCGGCGAGCTGACCACGATGGCGCTCATCCCCGCAGTATGCGACGCCGTGTCCATCCCCGTGATCGCCGCAGGCGGCATCGCCGACGGGCGCGGCATGGCCGCCGCCTTCGCGCTGGGCGCCGAGGGCGTGCAGGCGGGCACCCGCTTCCTCACGGTGGACGAGTGCACCATCGCCGACGCGTACAAAGAGCGCGTGATCGCCGCCAAGGACGCCGACACCATCGTCACAGGCCGCGGCAGCGGGCATCCCGTGCGCTGCCTCAAGAACAAGTTCGCCCGTACCGTGCGCAAGCTCGAAGGCGACGTCGCCGCCAACGGCGACGAGCTGGAGGCTATGTACGTGGGTTCCCTGCGCCGCGCCGTGGAGGGCGACGTGGACAACGGCACCATGATGGCGGGCCAGTCGGCCGCGCTCGTGCACGAGCGCGCCACGGCGGCCGAGGCTATCGCTCGGATGATCGAAGAAGCCGAGGCTCTGGGCGGTCTCGACTTGGAAGCACTGGCTGCGCTGAGCGCCCGGCGCGGGCGTGCGATCTAGGGGGCTCTTGATGGATGAGGAAAAAGGGCTTCGGAAGCCTGTGGGTGTGGAGCGAGGAGGGGCGGCGGCGTCCACCAAGCGAGTTCCGCAGCGAAGCGAGGACTGTTTGAGCGACTGGACGTTGCCGCCCCTCCTCGCGCGCGCGCCCGTCTTCATGTTCTCGGGGCAAGGGGCGCAGAAGCCCGGCATGGGCGCGGACCTGCTCGATATTCCCGAGGTGAAGGGAACGTTTTCCTGCGCGTCCGACGTGCTGGGGTACGACGTGGCCGATCTCGTGCTCAATGCCGATCCCGACGAGCTCAACGACACGCGCAACGCCCAGCCGGCGCTGTGCGTGCTGTCGGTGGGCATCGCCCGCGCGCTCATGGCGCGCGGCGTGCAGCCTGCGGCGGTGCTGGGCTTCTCGCTGGGGCAGGTGAGCGCGCTGGCCGTGTCGGGCATGCTGAGCGACGAGGCGACGTTCGCGCTGGTGAAAGCGCGCTCCGAGCTTATGGCCGAGGCCGCTGCGGCGCACCCCGGCGTCATGAGCGCGCTGCTGAAGGCCGACGAGGACGGCGTGGCTGCGCTCTGCGAGCAGTGCGCCGAGGGCGAGGTGCTGGTGCCCGCGAACTTCAACTGCCCGGGGCAGATCGTCATCGCCGGTGCGCCCGCGGCCGTCGAGCGCGCCGAGGCGGCATGGGCCGAGGCGGGGAAGCGCTCGTCGCGTTTGGCCACCTCGGGCGCGTTCCATAGCCCGCTCATGGCCGATGCGGCGGCGGGGCTCGCAGCTTACTTGGATAACGTCGAGTTCTCGGAGGCGCGCATCCCGCTCGTCTGCAACGTCACTGCCGCGCCGCTGTCCGCCGCCGACGCGCGCGAGAACCTCGTGCGCCACCTCACGAGCCCCGTGCGCTTCGATGCGAGCGTGGCTGCGTTGACCGCCGCAGGGGCGGACATGTTCGTCGAAGTCGGCTTCGGCGGCGTTCTGGCGAACCTCGTGAAACGCATCGACAAGACCGCGACGCGCGCCTGCGTGCAGGACCGCGCGAGCTTCGACGGCTGTCTGGCCGTCGCTTCCGCAACCGATTCCGAATAGGAGCTTCTACTCCCATGACCAACGAAACCGAAACTCCGCGTCGAAGCGCGGTCGTCACCGGCTCGAACCGCGGCATCGGCCGCGCGGTGGCCGAGGAGCTGGCGCGCGCGGGCTTCGACGTGTGCGTGAACTGCTCGAGCGAGCGCGGGCTGGACGAGGCGCGGGCGTTCGCCGCAGCCCTGGAGGCCGACTGCGGCGTGCGCGCCATCGCGGTGGCCGCCAACGTGGCGGACGCCGCCGAGGCCGCTGCGCTCGTCGACGCCGCCCAGGAAGCGTTCGGCCGCGTGGACGTGCTGGTGAACAACGCCGGCATCACGCGCGACGGGCTGCTGGCGCGCATGAAGGACGAGGACTTCGACGCGGTGATCGACGTGAACCTCAAGGGCACGTTCAACTGCTGCAAGGCCGCGGCGCAGCGCATGATGAAGCAGCGCTACGGGCGCATCGTCAACATGTCGAGCGTCGTGGGCGTGGCGGGCAACGCGGGCCAGGCGAACTATGCGGCCTCGAAGGCCGGCGTCATCGGGCTCACGAAGTCCATCGCCCGCGAGCTGGCGGCCCGCAACGTCACGGCCAACGCCGTGGCCCCGGGCTTCATCGCCACCGACATGACTGACGCGCTGTCCGAGAAGCAGCGCGAGGCCATCGTGGGGCGCATCGCGTCCAAGCGCCTCGGGGAGCCCGAGGACGTGGCGAAGCTCGTGCGCTTCTTGGCCAGCGAGGACGCGGGCTACATCACCGGACAGGTTGTCTGCATCGACGGAGGTATGTCGCTATGAGCGAGAACATTGCGAACGCGGCGAGCACGCGCCGCCCCGACGGCACGCACCGCGTGGTCATCACCGGCATGGGCGCGGTGTCGCCGGCCGGCGTGGGCGTGCAGGCGCTGTGGGACGCGGTCATGGGCCGCGCCTGCTGCATCGGCCCGGTCACGCGCTTCGACACGGCCGACTACGACGTGCACATCGCCGCCGAGGTGCGCGATTTCGACGCTGCCGAGCACGGCATCACGAAGAAGGAGGCGCGCCGGTTCGAGCGCTTCGTGCAGTACGCCATCGTCGCTTCCGACGAGGCGCTGGCGCAGTCGGGCCTGAACCTCGAGGCCGAGGACACCGCGCGCATCGCGTGCGTGTTCGGCACCGGCATCGGCGGCATCGACGAGCTGCAAAGCGGCTTCTTCACCTTGGCCGAGAAGGGTCCGAAGCGCGTGAGCCCGCTGTTCATCCCCACGATGATCGGCAACATCGCGGCGGGCAACCTCTCCATCCGCTACGGGCTGCGCGGCGAATGCCTGAACGTGGTCACCGCCTGCGCCACCGGCGCGCACTCCATCGGCGCGGCCGTGCGCGACATCCGCCACGGCTACATCGACGCGGCGCTGGCCGGCGGCTCGGAAGAGTCCGTGTCGCCCATCTGCCTGGCCGGGTTCTCGAACCTCGGCGCGCTGTCGAAGGCCGAGGATCCGACGCAGGCCTCCCTGCCGTTCGACGTGCGCCGCGCGGGATTCGTGGCGGGCGAGGGCGCGGGCGCGGTGGTGTTGGAGTCGCTGGAGCATGCGCTCGAGCGCGGCGCCACGGTGCTGGCCGAGATCACGGGCTTCGGCTCCACGGGCGACGCCTACCATATGACGGCTCCCGAGCCCAGCGGCGAGGGCGTGGCGCGCGCGATGCGCCAGGCGCTGGAGGAGGGCGGCTTCACGCCGGTCGACCTGGGGCATCTGAACGCCCACGGCACCGGCACGCCGGCGAACGACGCCACCGAGTCCAAGGCGCTGCTGGCGCTGTGCGGCGAAGAGGCGGGAAGCCGGATCCCGGTGACGTCGGTGAAGGGCACGACGGGCCACACGCTGGGCGCCGCGGGCGCTATCGAGGCCATCGTCACGGCTTTGTCCGTGATGAACGACTGCGTGCCGCCCACGGCCGGCTTCGCCGAGGCCGATCCGGAATGCCCGGTCAGCGTCGTCATCGAGGCGAAGACGGGCTATCCTCAGAAGGTGGCGCTGTCGAACTCGCTCGGATTCGGCGGCCATAACGCGAGCTTGGCCGTTTCGCCGTATCGCGCATAGGTTGGGAGGAGCCGAACCATGGACATCGAATACCCTTGCGGCAAGGACGTCGTCGAGGCGGTGCTGCCGCATCGCGACCCGTTCTGCTGGGTGAGCCGCATCGTCGCGTGTGAGCCGGGCGTGGAGGTGACGGCCGAGCTCGACGTCGACCCGGAGCTGGCGCTGTTCGCGGGGCATTTCCCGGGGCATCCCGTTTTGCCGGGCGTCATCATCATGGAGGCGCTCGCGCAGGCGGCATCGTTCTGCATCCTCGTCGAGCGCGGAGCCGAGGGCTCCATCGGGTTCCTCACCGGCATCGACGGCGCGAAGTTCCGCCGCCAGGTGGAGCCGGGCGAGACGCTCACGCTGAAAGGGCGCATCGTGAAGTCCTCGTCGCGTCTGTGCGTCGCAGAGGTGGAGGCGAGCGTCGACGGCGCGGTGTGCGCGTCGGCGACGCAGAAGTACGTGCTGGCGAAAGCGGAAGCTTAAAAGAGCGAGAGGCCGTTCGATGAAGAGTGCCAAGCAGAACTACATCACCATCGGATCCGACGGAACGGTGCTGCCCCAGGGCAAGCCGCGCAAGGCGGCCGAGCCTATCGGCGAATCGGCCGACGTGGCCTACCGCCTTGCGCGCATGGCCGAGGAGGCCGCCGCTTCGCTTCCCATAGCGCCGAACGCGCACGATGCTGCCGACGCGGCCGACTACACCGCCGTGCCGCGGGCGTTGGCCACCGCCGCCCCGCGCACGCCGAAAGGCGCCGGGGGGATCGATGCGGGCTCCAAGCCCGTCGCGCTCGTCATGGCGCGCCCGAAAACCGCGAAGCGCCTGATGCAGGCCGTGGGCGATGCGGGTTTCGCCGCCTGCGCAGTGTACACGCAGGATCATCGGGGCGATAGCCACATCAAGCTCGCCCAAAGCGCGGTGAGCCTGGGCGAGAAGTACTCCGACGCGCTGTTCTGCAACGGCCATGCCGTGCTGACGGCCATCGACTCCTGCGGGGCTTCGGTGGTTCTGCTGTGCGACGAGGCGCTGCCGCTGGCCGAGGTGGACAGCTTTCTCGCTCGCACGGCGGCTCGCGGCGTGCGGGTGTTCCGCCCGCTCAGCAATGACGCGCCGCTTCTGGGCTGGGTGCTGTGCACTACCGACAAACCCGCTATCGACGGCGATTCGTGGCGCGCGTGCCCGCACTGCGGCCTCAAGTTCGACGGCCCCAGCCTGGCCGCCGGCCATTACGTGTGCCCCGCTTGCGGCGGTTACCTGCGCATGTCGTCGAGCGAGCGCATCGACGACTTGCTGGATGCGGACAGCTTCGTGGAATGGAACCGCACGGTTCCCGAAACCGACCCGCTCGAGTTCCCCGGCTACCTGGGCAAGCTCGAGGCTCAGCGCGAGAAGACGGGTCTGGAGGAGGGCGTGCGCACCGGCGTCGGACGTATCGCGGGCTTGCGCGTGGCCATCGGCATCATGGAGTCGCAGTTCTTCATGGGCTCGATGGGCTCGGTCGTGGGCGAGAAGGTGGCGCGGCTCGTGGAGCGCGCGACCGACGAGCGTCTGCCCGTGGTGGTGTTCACCGCGTCGGGCGGCGCGCGCATGCAGGAGGGTCTCGTGTCGCTCATGCAGATGGCGAAGGTGTCGTGCGCGCTGGAGCGCCATGCTGCGGCGAAGCTCCCCTACATCTCGGTGCTCACCGATCCCACGACGGGCGGCGTGACCGCGTCGTTCGCCATGCAGGGCGACGTGATCCTGGCCGAGCCGCGCGCGCTGATCGGCTTCGCGGGCCAGCGCGTCATCAAGGACACCATCAAGCAGGAGCTGCCCGAAGGCTTCCAGACGGCCGAGTTCGCGCTGGATCACGGGCTGATCGACGCCATCGTGGAGCGCGGCGAGCTGCGCAGCGTGCTGGCTCACTTGCTGGCGTTGCACCTTGCCACGGCATCGGCTGTGCGCGGCGAGCAGGAGCACGAGCCGGGCGATCGCGATATCCTCGTCAGCTACGAGGCGGTGCGCGAGAACCTGGCCAGCGGCACCGATACGTACAACACGGTGACGTACGGCGATTTGACCGTGGGCGGCGGCTTGCCTTTCGCCGGAGGGGTGGACTCGGCGCGCGCCAAGCTGCGCGGGCGCATGGCGGCCGTCACCGAGCGCTTCGACCGCCGCGGCTCCTCCATGCGCAAGCGTTTGGAGAAGGCGCTCAGCACGGGCGGTTTCGATGCGGAGGCCGGCGTGTCTTTGGAGGACGCGTCCGCTGCGGCGCGCGAGGCCACTGCGCCCACGTCGAACCGCGCATGGGAGAGCGTTCAGTTGGCGCGCAACGTGCATCGTCCCACGGCGCTCGCCTACATCGACTCGTTCGTGGACGGGTTCATCGAGCTGCACGGCGATCGCATGTTCGGCGACGACGGCGCCGTGGTGTGCGGCCTCGGCTGGATCGGGGGTCGCGCGGTGACGGTGATCGCGCAAGAGAAAGGACGCGACCTCAAAGAGCGCATCGCGCGCAACTTCGGCTGCCCGCAGCCGGAGGGCTACCGCAAATCTTTGCGCCTCATGCGTCAGGCCGAGAAGTTCGGCCGCCCCGTGGTGTGCCTCGTGGACACGCAAGGCGCGTTCTGCGGCATGGAGGCCGAGGAGCGCGGGCAGGGCAACGCCATCGCCGACAACCTGCTGGCGCTCGCGGGCCTGCGCGTGCCCGTGGTGAGCGTGCTGTTGGGCGAGGGCGGCTCGGGCGGCGCGCTGGCGCTGGCGCTGGCCGATCGCGTGGCCATGCAGGAGCACGCGGTGTACTCGGTGCTGTCGCCGGAGGGCTTCGCGTCCATCCTGTGGAAGGATCGCACGCGCGCCGCCGAGGCGGCCGCCGTCATGAAGATGAGCGCCGCGGAAGCATGCGAGATGGGCATCGTGGACGCCGTGCTGACCGAGGGCGCCCGTCCCGCGCACGAGAACCCGGACCAGGCGGCCGAGAACGTGCGCGCCTACCTGTGCGCCGCCCTCGACGAGCTGTGCGACGTACCGACCGAGGAGCTGCTGCGCGCCCGCCGCGAGCGCTTCGCGAAGTTCTAGGATCTCCAGCCCGATCCGAGTCGCAGAGCCGTTCATTTCGTTCGAGCGCCCGGGGACGCGCATGCGTTCCCGTATGGCGCTCGAACGGTTTTCAACGTTTCCTGTCACCATCGCGTTCATCAATTGTTAAACTATCGTAAAGTTTGAACCGCTCATGACAGGAATCGGTGGAACAATGCAAGTGACCAGCAACGAGTTCGCCCTCTTGGCGGCTCTCGCGTCGGGCGCGCCGTCGAGCCGGCGAGCGCTCGCGGCGAGAACCGGGTTGTCTTCAGGTTCGGTCGGCCGGACGCTCAAGGCGGTCGAAGACGCGGGCCTCGTGCGCGACGGCGCCCTCACGCAGACCGGGTTCGACGCGCTCGAGCCGTACCGGGTGAGAAACGCGGTCGTCATGGCCGCAGGGCTCTCGTCGAGGTGCGCGCCCATCTCCTACGAGAAGCCCAAGGGCCTGCTGCGCGTGCGGGGCGAGCGCCTCATCGAGCGGCAGATCCGCCAGCTGCGCGAGGCGGGCATCGAGGACGTCACGGTGGTCGTGGGGTACAAGAAGGAGGAGTTCTTCTACCTCGAGGACGCGTTCGGCGTGGACATCGTGGTCAACGAGGACTTCGCCGTGCGCAACAACCATGCCACGCTGTTCCAGGTGCGCGATTTGCTCGGGGCGACGTACGTGTGCTCGTCCGACAACTACTTCACCGAGAACCCCTTCGAGCCCTACGCGTACGAATCGTACTGCGCGGCCGTGTACATCCACGGCGAAACGGACGAGTACTGCCTGGGGACGCGCGGCAAGGAGCGGCGCATCGTCTCCGCCGCGCTCGGCGGCAGGGACTCGTGGGCGCTGATGGGCCACGCGTACTGGACGCCTTCATTCGCCGAGGCGTTCATGAGCATCCTGGAAGCCGAGTACGACAAGCCCGAGACCGCGCCGAAGCTGTGGGAAGAGGTGTTCTTCTCCCACGCGGACGAGCTCAAGATGGTGATGCGCCCCTATCCGGCGGACGTCGTCCACGAGTTCGACTCGCTCGACCAGCTGCAGAGCTTCGACCCGGAATTCATCGACAACGTGGGTTCGGGCGTGCTCGACAACATCTGCTCGACGCTGGGCTGCTTGCGCGGCGACATCGTCGACGTGCGCCCCCTCCAGCAGGGCCTGACCAACCTCTCGTTCTACTTCTCGTGCGGCGGGGAGGGCTACGTCTACCGTCATCCGGGCGCGGGCACCGACGACATCATCAACCGCCAAGCCGAGACGTTCGCCCTCAAGGCCGCGTCCGACCTGGGCCTCGACGAAACGTACGTCTACGAGGACCCGCGGCAAGGTTGGAAGATCGCGCGGTTCGTGCCCGGGTGCTCGGAATTCGACTACGCCGACGCCGCGCAGGTGGAGCGCGCTCTCAAAATGGCGCGGCGCCTGCATACGAGCGGCGTCGTGTCGCCCTGGTCGTTCGACTTCTACGACGAGTCGAAGAAGATCGAGGGCCTGCTGCGCGAGGCGGGCTGGGAGTTCCCCTCCGACTACGACGCGCTGGCCGCCGCCGTCGCCGACCTGGTGGGCCCGCTGCGGGCGGGCGCGGGCGAGCCGGTGCTGTGCCACAACGACTTCTACGGCCCGAACATCCTCGTGCATGGCGACGAGATGAGCCTGATCGATTGGGAGTACGCCGCGATGGGCGACTACGGCTGCGACTTCGGCAACTTCGTGGCGCAGGGGTCGGGCTACACCGTCGAGGAGGCCATCGCGGCGATCCCCCGCTACTTCGGGCGCATGCCCACGCCGGAAGAGGAGTTCCACCTCCTGGCGTGCACGGCGCTGGTGGGCTGGTACTGGTACGTGTGGGCCCTGTACAAGGAGTGCAAGGGCGCGCCGACGGGCGAGTGGCTGTACGTGTGGTACAAGGCGGCCAAGGAGTTCGGGGCGTACGCGAACGGCCTGCTCGGCCGCCCGGGTGCTCCTGCCGGACCCGCTGCGGCGGGCGGGGCGCCCTCGCTCTCCTACGACGAGTTCACGGTTCTGGCCGGCTTGGAGGCCGCAGCGCGCGGCGCGGTTCACCCCGAAGCGATCGATCCGGACGCTCGGACGGTCGCGCTGGCCGCCTTGGAGGAGCGCGGCCTGGTGCGCGAAGGCGCGTTGACCGACGCGGGCGCGAGCGCGCTCGAGCCGTACCGCGTCGAGCGCGCCGTGCTGCTGGCGGCGGGCTTCGGCAGCCGCTTGCTCCCGGTGACCGTGAACACGCCTAAGCCGCTCGCGCGCGTGCACGGGGTGCGCATCATCGACCGTCTCATCGACGCGGTGCAGGCCGCGGGGATCAAGGAAGTGTACGTGGTGCGCGGCTATCTGTCCGAAGAGTTCGACCAGCTGCTGCGCAAGTACCCCGACTTGGTCTTCATCGAGAACCCGCTCTACGCGAAGACCAACAACATCAGCTCGGCAGCCGCCGCTTGCCGCTGCTTCTCGAACGCCTACGTGTTCGAAAGCGACCTGTTCCTGCAGAACCCTTCGCTGGTGAGCGCCTACCAGTACCGGTCGAACTACCTGGCCATCCCCGTCGAGCGCACCGACGACTGGTGCTTCGATGCCGACGAGGAGGGTCGCATCGTCCATATCGGCAAGGGCAAGGAAGCTCCCTGCTGGCAGATGGTGGGCGTGTCGTACTGGACGGCGGAGGACGGCAAGCGGCTGGCGCGCGACATACCTGCCGTGTTCGCCCAGGAGGACGGCAAGCAGATATTCTGGGACGACGTCGCGCTCGATCGGCTGCCGGACGCCTACGACGTGCGCGTGCGGCCTTGCAGCGAGGACGACATCGTGGAGATCGACGACTTCGAGGACTTGCAGCGCATCGATCCGGCGTATGTGGTCATGAGGAAAGGCACATAGGATGAAGGCGCGCCTGGCCGGGCCGGCCGAGCGCACGGTTCGCGCTCGGCCTCATCCGTCCAGCAAATCGAGCAGCTCCTCCTGGCTCAGGCTCGCCAGCGATACGCCGCCGGCGCCGATCACCTGGTCGGCGAGGTCGGTCTTCGCATCCTGCAAATGCAGGATGCGCTCTTCGACGGTGTCCTTCGCGATGACCTTGTGGACGCTCACCACCTGCGTCTGGCCGATGCGGTGCGCGCGGTCGGTGGCCTGGTTCTGCGCGGCGGCGTTCCACCAGGGGTCGGCGTGCACCACCACCGACGCGCCGGTGAGGTTGAGTCCGGTGCCGCCCGCTTTGAGCGATACGAGGAACACGGGCGTGTCGTCGTCGTTGAACGCGTTCACCAGATCGAGCCGGCGCTTCTTCGGCGTGGCTCCCGTGATGGTGAAGTAGGGCACGCCGCGCGCGTCCAGCACTTCGGCGATCAGCGAAAGGAAGCTTGTGAACTGGGAGAACACAAGCGTCTTCTCGCCGGCGTCCATGGCCGATTCCACGATCTCTGCGATGGCGTCCAGCTTTGCCGCGTGCCCGGCGTAGTTCTCGTACAGAAGGCGCGGGTCGCAGCACAGCTGGCGAAGCTTCGTCAGCTCGGCGAGCACCTCCACTTTGCGCTCGTGGAACCGCTTGTTGTTGCGGTTGTTCTTCTGCAGGGTCAGCGCGTCGCGCAGCTGCTGCTCGTGGGCGGCGTACAGGCGCTGCTGCTCGGCCTCCATGGGGACGTACACCACCGATTCCAGCTTGTCGGGCAGGTCTTGCAGCACGTCGGCCTTCAAGCGGCGCAGCATGAACGGTGCCACGAGGGAGCGTAGACGGCGCGCGGCGTCCTCGTCGCCTCCGGTGATGTCCAGCTCGAAGTGCTCGCGGAAGCGCATGTAGGATCCTAGAAGCCCGGGCATGAGGAAGTCGAAGATGCTCCACAGCTCGCTCAGACGGTTCTCCATCGGCGTTCCGGTCAGCGCGAAGCGGTGGCGCGCCCGCACGCGCTTCGCGGCGCGCGCCGTCTTGGTGGCGTGGTTCTTCACGTACTGCGCCTCGTCGAGCGCGCAGCAGTAGAATTCGCGCCGGGCGAAGTCCTCCGCGTCGATGCGCAGCAGGTCGTAGGAGGTGATCAGCACATCGCAGCAGCGCCCGTTTCGGGCAAGCTCGCTTTCGCGCGCGTGGCGGTCGCAGGCTTCGGAGCGGATGCGCATCCGCTCGCGCTTGGCGCCCGCCGCGGCGCGCACGTCGAGGCCGGGCGCGAAACGCTCGAACTCGGCCATCCAGTTGTACACGAGGGAGGCGGGGCACACGATGAGGCTTGGCCCGACGGCGCGCGCCTCGCTCTGGCGTGCCAGCAGAAACGCGATGAGCTGCACCGACTTGCCCAGGCCCATCTCGTCGGCCAGGATGCCGCCGAGATCGCGGTCGGCGAGCGCGCTCATCCAGCGCAGCCCTTCCGCCTGGTAGGGGCGCAGCGTGGCGGCCAGCTGATCGGGCACCGGGCACGGCTCGCCGGCCGATGCCCGGAAGCTTTCCAGGTAGCGCATGAACGAGCGGTTGCGCTCTGCGCCCTCGAACTGCTCGTCGAGGTAGAACGCGTGCTGGGCGGGAAGCTCCACCGTGCCTGCGGCCAGCTGTTTGGGCGTGAAGCCGAAGTCCTCCGCAAGGTGGTCGAGCTGGGCGAGGTCGTACTCCGCCAGATCGAGGTACGCGCCGCTCTTCAGACGGTGGAAGCGCTTGCGCCGCCGGTAGCTCGTCAGCAGCGCCGCCACCTCGGCCGGGGGCAGGTCGTCGGCGGACACGGCGAGGTTGATGAGGTAGCCCGCCAGCGAGATGCCCACCGAGATGTGCGGCTTCTTGTCTACGAGCAGCCGGTCGAACGCGGGCGTGGTGAACGCCTGGCCCAGCGCCTGGAACTGGGCAAGGCCGCCGAACACGAGGTCGGCCACCGCCGTCTCGTCGCTCAGCATGATGGCCGGGGGAGCTTCTAACGTGTCGAAATGCTGCTCGACCAGCCGCCTCGCGCGACCCTCCAGCCTCTCGTCGCGCAGGGGGCCCTCCTCGTCGCGAGCGGGGGAGTCGAGCAGCGGGTAGCGGCGTTCGCCGTACACGGCTTGCGCGTCGCAGGTGACGTCGCGGTCGGTTTTGTCGAAGTAGAACTCCAGCTTGCACGGCACGGGGCGGAACAGATCGATCTCGGTCGGCGTTTCCACATGGAGGCGCTTCTCGATGGCGGGCAGCACGGTGGCGCAGAACAGGGGCATGTCGGCGAGGCTGACGAACAGGCGGGCATCGTCGTTCTCGCACACGGTGCGCAGGAAGCCCGCCGTGCGCGCGAAGTCGGCCGAGCAGCGGAAGAACGTCTCGCCCTGCCACAGGTACATGCGGTCGCCCTGCGCCACGAAAGCCAGCTCGTCGGCTTCGATGGCGTAGCCGCCGTCGTCGGTGCGCCGCACCGAGACCTCGACATCGGGGTCGGCGCTGACGACGTGCGCGCGGGTGAGGGAGCGCGTTCCGCAGTCGGTGCCTTCGACGGTGAAGGGGCGGCCGTCCAGCAGATCCAACAGCTCGATGAGCTCGTAGTCCGACAGGTCGAGGTCGCGTCCGATCTCATCGCGTCCGCGGTAGCGCCAAAACGCGCTGCCGGTGGCCTGCTCGCGCAGCGCCACGGCTCGGTCGAGGAACCGGGCGATAGGGCGCGCCGACTCGGCGAGCATCGCCGGGACGTGCGTGAACGCGAGCTTCTTGCCGTAAGAGAACCGCTCGCCGCGCCGCATGCGGTCGACGAAGTCCGAGATGCTCTTCATGACGTAGGAGCCCTGGGAGCCGACGACCTTGAAGCGCGCCGACCACGACTGATAGCCGTACACGACGGTTGCTTCCAAGTCGATGCCGCCCTGTTCCTCGGCTTCGTCAGCGGCTTTGCTGCGCTCCATGAGCTCGAGCAGGCATGAAGACGTGGTCGGCGCGCGATGGGCTCGGTAGCCCATGAACTTCTCAGGCGCGTCCAGATACGTCAACGCCAGAGCCGCGCAGTGCTTGCACATGCCGTCATACTCGCGGTAGGCGGGGCAGGTGCAGGCGTAGTCGACCAGGTCGCCTTCGTCCTCGTCGAAGGTGACGGAGGTGCGGTAACGGTCGTTCCAGCCGCTGCTGCTGGCAACGAACGCGGACAGCGTGGTCTCGGGAGGGTTGTAGCGGACCTGCTTTGTGAGGATGTTGCGGTCGGAGGCTGCGATGGACCGTGCCCGTTGCAACGTGCGCGCATGGCAGTGCCTGCTGATGTCGTCTTCGGATAGCATGCGGTGCGGCGGCCCTCCCTCGAAAGCATTGCAGAACATCCGTACCATGGTACCAGAAATCCAGAACCGTGCGCGCCGCGTTGGGCGAACGCGGGTGTTCCCTGCGTCCGTTCGGAATGCTATGCTGTCCGCAATCGCTCCTCGCAGGGAAGAGCGCGGGTGTAATTCGCGGTGAACGAACGGATGGTGCCATGCTCGCGCATGCAGTCGACGCGTCGGAATCCTCGCAGCCTCGGCAAGGGGTGCGAGGCCTCGTCATCGCTACGTTCGCCTTCGTCACCGTGTTCGCCGCCTCGGCTGTGCCCATCCCCTTGTACTCCGAGTACAAGGGGACGATCGGGCTCACCGACGCCGACATCTCCGCCACCATGTTCATGTACCTGTTCGGCGTCGTGCTGACGCTGTTCTTGTCGGGATCGCTGTCCGATGCGGCGGGACGGCGCCCCTTGGCGGCGGCGTCGCTGCTGCTTGCCATGCTCGGTTGTTTCCTGTTCTTGAGAGCGGCCGATCCGACGATCGTGCTGGTTGCGCGAGCGGTGCAGGGCGTGTCGTGCGGCTTGGCCATGAGCGCCGTTTCGGCGCTGGTCGTCGATTCCGCCGTGGGGCGCTACGAGGGGTTCGGGCTGGCGGTGGCCGGTTGCGGCGCGCTGCTGGGCGTGATGGCGGGTTCGCTGGCCGTGGGGTTCTTGTCCTTGGTCACCCAACAGCACGCGCTGATCTATTGGATCATGATCGCGTTGCTGGCGCTGGGCGCGATCCTCATTCCCGCGGCTCCCGAAACGGTCGTCAGCCGCGTGCCGCTGCGAACCGCCTGCAAGCCGGTGATCGGCGTGGATGCGAAGCTGCGCGGTGTGCTGCCCATCGCCGCGTGCGCCTACGTCGCGTCGTGGGGCGTGGGCACGTTCTTCCAATCGTTCAGCTCGCCGGTGGCGGCGGAATGCTTCGGTTCGAGCGACCCGTTCATGGCATCGGCTATCCTCGCGCTGTCGATGGCGCCCAGCGCGTTGGGGGCGCCGCTTGAGGCGCGCATGCCGTCGGGCGTGTCGTTGCGTGTTTCGATGGCGGCGCTCCTCGTGTTCACGTGCGCGATGTGCGTAGCGATGGCGGCCGGGGCTTTGGGCGCTTTCCTCGTGCTGGTGGCGTTGTTCGGCCTGTCCACGGGCATGTGCCTGTCGGGCAGCCTGCGCCTCTTGTTCGCGCGGGCCGACATGCGCAGCACGGCGACGGTGGTGTCGACCATCAATCTCATCGGCTACACGGGATCGGCGGTTCTTAGCGGGATGATGGGCGCGCTCGTGGGCGCGACGACGCTCGTGGGCGTGCTTGCGGCGCTGGCCATGTTCGCGGCCGTCGCCACGGTTCTAGTGTTCGCGCGCACGCGCTAACGCAGCGGAGTCGCGGGCTTTGCTATACTGGGTTTTTCGACGAAACGAGGACGAGCGATGCCGATAGCCGTGAGCGCATGCCTGCTGGGGGAGCCGTGCCGCTACGATGGGAAGTCGCGTCCCTGCGAGGACGTGCTGAAGCTGCACGACGCTTGCGAGATGGTTCCCGTGTGCCCCGAGGTGCTGGGCGGGCTGCCTGTGCCGCATGCCCCCTGCGAGATCGCCGCCGCCGAGCGCGCGCTGCGCGTGACGGACGCGGACGGGGTCGACGTCACGGACGCGTTTTTGGCCGGAGCCGCCAAGACGGTGGAGCTGGCGAAGGAGCAGGGGTGCAAGCTGGCCGTGCTCAAGGCGAAGAGCCCTTCGTGCGGATGCGGCCTCGTGTACGACGGCGCGTTCGCCGGCGAGCTCGTGCCCGGTTACGGCGTGGCGGCGCGCGCCTTGCGCGAGGCGGGCGTGCGGGTGCTCGACGAGGTGTGGTTCGCGGCTTGTGTTCGGGCCGGCGAGGCGCGGCATCCCGGTTGTCCGCCGGCGATTCTGGCGGAGACGTCGGGGGAGTGCCCTGCGCTCGAGACCGAGCGCCTCGTGCTGCGCCCGCTCGTTTCCGACGATATCGACGACGTGTACGCCTACTGCAGCGATCCCGCCGTCGGGCCCGATGCCGGATGGGCCCCGCACCGCACGCGCGAGGACTCGCGCATGTTCGTGGAGGTGATCGCGAGCGAGCCTCATGTGTTCGGCATCTTCGAGAAGACGGGCGCGGGGACGGGAGCCACGGGGCCGTGCATCGGGTCGATCGGCCTCATCCGCGATCCGCAGCGGCGCAACGTCGACTGCCTCATGCTGGGCTATGCGCTCGCGCGCACGGCATGGGGGCGGGGCTGCATGACCGAGGCGGCGGACGAGGTGCTGCGCTACGGCTTCGAGGAGCTGGGGCTTGGCCTGATCACGTGCGCGCACTACACGTTCAACGATCGTTCGCGCCGCGTGATCGAGAAGGCGGGCTTCGTCCACGAGGGCACCATCCACGGCGCCGAAGCAACCCCCGACGGCCTCATGCAGGACTTCGAATCGTACTATCTTCCCCGCGAGCTTTGGGATGAGGCGAAGGGACGGGGCTAACGTCTCATTTCGAGGTCGACCGCGGCCAGCTTGTCGACGAGCTTGCGGTAGATCCGGTCGCGCATCCACGGTTCCGTCGATGCGGCCAGCGCCTCGTCGAGGTCCATCCAGCGCACGCCGCTGTTCTCGTCGGGCTTGACGCGCAGCGGGTTGTCGGGCGACGCGACGGCCAGATACGTCACGTTGAGGTGTACATGCGAGCTGACGTAGCGCCCGCGTTTCTCGTGCCCGTCCACGGTGAGCACCTCGAGCGAGAAGATGTTCCCCGGCCCGCACGGCACGATGCGCGCGTCGGCGACTCCGGTCTCCTCCTCCAATTCGCGCAGCGCCACCCGCTCCAGGTCACGCTCTCCGTCGGCGTGCCCGCCGATCCAGCTCCACGATCCGTACGTGTTGTGGAACACCATGAGCGTCTGGGTGACGGTCGGATCGACCGTCCAGATCGAGCACGTCATATGCGCGAGCGAGTCGCGGTCGAACACGTGCGGGTCGGCTTCCAACTGCTGGAGGATAACCTCGCGATCGGATGCCTCCTGCTGGTTGAAGGGTTGGTAGGAGCGTATGTCGGTGGTGAGGGACATGGGGAGTATTGTACAACTCGGTTGTTCTTCGAGCATGCTTCATGCACCTGTTTTTTGGATTAGACATTCTTTCAATGATAAACGAAAACGCTTTTCTGCAAGTCCCGCTTGGGGGACATGCGAAAACAATTTTCAGAGTATCATCGAGAGCTATAAAAATGATTAGAAAGCTTATGCATGTCAAGATGAGTTATATTTTATAGCTGAACGGCGCGCGATTGCGCCAACTGACGGGAGGTATTCATGTACGTATCCCATGTTGCCGAAGACGGGCGCATCGAAGAGGTGGCCGACCACCTGCGGGAGGTGGCCGAGATGGCGGCCGAGTTCGCGCGGCCGTTCGGGGCCGAATCGTGGGCCTATGCCGCAGGAATGGCGCACGACATCGGCAAGTATTCCACGGAATTCCAGAACCGCATCCTACGCGACGGGCGTAAAGTCGACCACTCCACGGCGGGGGCTGCTCTGCTTGATCAGTTGGGTTTGAAATTGCTCGCTTACTGCGTTGCCGGCCATCATGCAGGGCTTCCCGACGGGGGCACTACGGCAGATGTCGAAGACTGTCCGACTCTGCGCGGTCGACTGCTGCGGGCACAACACGGTAGCATCCCCGATTGCGCCGCCTATGCGCGCGAAGTCGAGCTTAACGTTCCGAAAGGCCCTTCCGTTCTGCCTGTTTCTCGCGATCGGGAGGACGGAGCCTATTCGCTTTCGTTTTTGACGCGCATGGTATTCTCCTGTTTGGTGGATGCGGACTTCCTTTGCACCGAGAGATTCATGCAGGGTGAAGGACGCGATCCTCTTTCGGAGCAATCCCTTGTCGATCTCCTGGGTTGCCTGAAAGAAGAGGTAGCTCGCTTCTACCCGCCGACGAGCGCGCTCAACGAAACGCGCTGCCAGGTGCTGGATGCATGCATCAGAGCTGCTTCGAACCACCCCCGGTTTCTTCTCGCTAACAGTTCCCACCGGAGGTGGAAAAACGTACGCGTCGCTGCTATTCGCGCTCGAGCATGCGGTTAAGCGCGATGCGCGTCGCGTGGTCTACGCCGTGCCCTATACGTCGATCATCGAGCAGAACGCCCGCGTCTTTCGCGATGTGCTGGGAGAGCGCAGTGTTTTGGAGCATCACGCGAACTTCGATTTCGATTTCGACGAAGAGGTGGAATCGTACAAGTCAGGCGACGCGAAGAAAGCGCTTCGCCGAGCGTCCGAGAATTGGGACGCGCCCATCGTGGTGACGACGAACGTACAGTTCTTCGAGTCGCTCTACGCTAACCGGACATCGCGCTGCCGCAAGCTGCACAATATCGCGAACAGCGTGATCGTGCTTGACGAGGCGCAGATGGTTCCCACCAAGCAGCTGCTTCCTTGTCTGCGCGCGCTTATAGAGCTCGTGGCGAACTACGGTTGTTCGGTGGTACTGTGCACGGCGACGCAGCCGGCCTTCAACGGGATGCTTGGACGAAAGGGGTTCGCCGTGCGCGAGATCGCACCTGCGCCGTCGGAATTGTTCAAAAAGCTTAAACGCGTCTCGTATCGTTTCGACGGCGTGCTCGGTGATGACGATCTTGCAGCACGTTTGGCAGATCGCGACCAGTCGCTTTGCATCGTGAACAGCCGCAAGCAGGCGAGGCGGCTGCATGAGCTGCTCGACGGGGAAGGCTCGTACCATCTGACAACCCTCATGCACCCTGTACATCGTGAGCGCGTGCTGAACGAGATCCGGCAACGTCTGCGCGAGGGCCGGACTTGCCGGGTTGTGGCGACGAGCCTGATAGAAGCGGGCGTCGACGTCGATTTCCCTGTGGTCTACCGCGCGCTCGCTGGTGTGGACAGCATGGTGCAAGCGGCTGGGCGATGCAATCGAGAAGGCCGGCAGTCAGCCGAGGAAAGCATCGTGCACGTGTTCGAGCCCGCCGACGACTACGCTCTGCCTTCCGATGTCGCGCAGAAAGTGGCGATAGCACGAAGCGTCATAAGCGAGATGGAGGGGGCGGCATGCGAGTCGTGCGATATCGGGGCTCTCGAGGCGATCGACGCATACTTTGCAAGGCTGTACGCCGTGCGCGAAGGGGCGCTCGACGCATCGGGAGTGCTGCGCGATCTCGAAGGGTTCAGCCTAAAATCCCTCAACATACCCTTCAAGCGCGCGGCCGACGATTTCCGCATGATCGAGGAAGGCTCGCGCACGGTGGTGATACCCGATCCGGAAATCGAATCCGATATCCTCGCGGTGAAAACCGGTTTCGCGAATCGCTCGACCATGCGCAGGCTCTCGCGCTACGCCGTCGGCGTTTACGATGGGGATATCAAGGCTTTACTGGGGAGCGGCAAGGTAGAGACTCTTGCCGTGGACTTGTTCGTGCTGGTCGATGGAACATGCTACTCGGATCAACGCGGATTGGATCTGAAAATCGAAGAAGGAAAGGGGATATTCCTGTAACGGCACAGGGGCGCTTGGAGCGCCCCTGTGCCGTTACCGCTTAACTGTTTATGAGAATGTTTCAACCCCCATTGCAACGCAATGACGTTGCGTCCGCGCTGACGTCCTCGGGTGTATACTGCGAGTCGCTTTGCGCGCCGTGCACCCGTACCGAAAGGACCGATCATGCTGGTTACCACCCTCGACCATGCCGCTGGCAACGATTACCTCGCCGCGCGTTTTCAGAAGGCGTATGCTTTTTTGAACAGGGATGACCTCGGGTCGCTCCCGCTCGGCCGCGTCGACATCGACGGGGACGCCGTGTTCGCCAATGTGCAGGAATACGACACGGTTCCCGCCGAGGAGAAGCAGCTGGAGGCGCACCGCCGCTACTACGACGTGCAGTTCGTTGTGTCGGGCGAGGAGGTCATGCAGTTTGCGCCGCTCGAAGGCCTCGCGAAAGTACAGCCCTTTGACGAAGACGCCGATTTCGGGCTGTACTGCACACCCGAGCGTCCCAGCTCCATCGTGCTGCGTGCGGGCGACGTGGCCGTGCTCGCACCCGAAGACGCCCACAAGCCGGGATGCGCGCTCGATGCCCCATGCTGCGTGCGCAAGATCGTCGTCAAGGTGCTCGTGTAGCGCGCATGGATTCCCGGGCAGAAAACGATCCGTCGTTCTACCTGTACGTGCTCGAATGCGCCGACGGCACATGGTACACGGGCTACACCGTGGACGTCGCCGAACGCGTGCGCGCGCATAACGCCGGCGCGGGCGCGAAGTACACGCGCAGCCGTCTTCCCGTGCGCCTGCTCGCGCAGGCGGCGTACGCGACGAAGCATGAGGCCATGAGCGCCGAGTACCGCTTCAAGCGCCTCACGCGCCGTCAGAAAGAACGGCTCGTGCGCCGTGCCGCGCGCGAGCCGTTCGAGCAGGTTCTGAGCGACCTCATGCCCGCGGCGGGTGTGCGCGAAGACACGGAAGGTGTTGATGTCGGAGGGGAGGCGCGATGAGCCTGCGAAGCGCCGGCGACGACGCCGTTTCTGGGATCGCGCGCCTGTTGGAGCTCGAAGGCGACCGGTGGCGGCCTCATCGGGCGCTCGAGCTGCTGTCGTTCGTGCTGGGCGACCGCGCCCAGGTGGGCGACGCGTCCCGCTACCTTTTCGCGTATGCGCGCCATCGGGGCTACGACCTGCCGCCGTACCCGTTGGCGGGGTGCGGGGAGATCCGCGCGTTCTTCGCCGACGAGGGCGTGCGCAACGTGCCCGACTGGTACGGGAAGAAGCTCGGGCTCGACGAGCGCGCCTACGAGGCGCTGCCGTCGCAGACCGTCGTCGTGGTGCGCGACCGTGCCGACCGGCGCAAGGCGTTCTTCCTCGACGGCATCCGCTATCGCAACGCCGCCGCCTTCGAGAACCTCGCCGATAGCGGCTTCTCCCGCACGCTTTCCGAAGACGATCTGGAAGCGCTGTTGAGCCGCGTGCTCGCGTTTTTGACCGGCGACGATGCGTCCGTCGAGGCGGAAACGACGGCCGTCGGCCCGCTTCGCGGCTCCTCTTGCGCGTTCTAGCGGACCGGCTCGGCTTCGGCCATCGCTTCCAGCAGCTGGCGCATCTCGGCGCTGTTCTTGAGCGCGAAGCGGGCGCGGGTGGGGCCGCCGCCTATCTTGACGGTCCACGCGTCGTCGGGCGCGGCTTCGAACACGTCCTCGTCGGTGCGGTCGTCGCCGGCCGCCAGCAAGAAGCCGTAGGCGGGGTCGCGGAACCAGCGGTGGGCCGCGTGCCCCTTGTCGACGCCGCGCGGCTTCACCTCGATCACCTTGTTGCCGTCCATGAGCGCGATGCCGCGGTCGGCCAGGCCGTCTCCCAGCGCGCATCTGATCTCGATGACGCGCCGTTCGGCCAGCTCCTGGCTGCACATGCGGTAATGCCACACCAGCGAGTAGTCCTTCTCTTCCAGCAGCGATCCGGGCGTGCGGTCGACGAAGTCGGCCAGCACGGGGCGGATGGCGTCCTTCCAGCTGTTGTCGAGCGGTTCCTGCAGCGTCCATGCCCGCTCGCTCGCCGTGCCTCCGTCCGCTTGCGCGGCGAACCAAACGCCGTGCTCGGCCACGAGGTCGACGGGAAGCCGGCCCAGCCATGCCTCGAGCGTGGCGTGGTCGCGCCCCGACACCACCACCACGTCGTTGTCCGCGCTGCCGCCCAGGCGCGCCAGCACGTCCAGCAGCCGTTCGTCGGGCGCGACGCGCGCGGGGTCGTCCGAGAAGGGCATGAGCGTGCCGTCGTAGTCCAGCAGCAGCGCGCGCCGATCCGCGCGGCGGTACGCCTCCAGCAGCCGGCCGGCCGACGTGGGGCCCAGCAGATGCGCGCTCATGCCCGCCTGGCGGCGCTTCACGTCGGCCACGGCATCGAGAAACTCGCGCGCCCACTTCTTCGACGTGTAGCGTGCCAGGCGCTGTTGCATGGGCGCGTTGCGCTTGCGCTGCTCGTCGGGTGGCATGGTGAGCGCCTCCTGCATGGCACGGGCGATGCCCGCGCGGTCGAACGGGTTCACGCACAGAGCCTCGTGCAGCTCGTAGGACGCGCCGGCCATCTCCGACAGCACCAGCACGCCTCCGTCGCCGTCGTGGCAGGCCAGGTACTCCTTGCATACGAGGTTCATGCCGTCGCGCAGCGGGGTGACCAGCATCACGTCGCTCGCGGCGTACAGGCTGACCAGCTGCTCGAACGGCAACGAGCGGTAGTAGTAGTCCACAGGCGTCCAGTCCATCGTTGAGTGTTTGCCGTTCACCTGGCCCACCAGCTCGTCGATGCGCTTCTTGAGCGCGCGGTACGACGCCACGTTCTCGCGCGACGGCACGGTGACCAGCATGAGCACCACGCGACCCTTCCACTCGGGGTGCTTGTCGAGGAACGCGTCGAAGGCGTCCAGCCGCTCGGGAATGCCCTTCGAGTAGTCCAGCCGTTCCACCGACAGCATCACCTTGCAACCTTCGTGTCCCTTCTCGGCCGCGAGCGTTTCCACTGCTGCTTGCACTTCCGGTGTGCGTGCGGCGTCGCGGAAGCGCGCGTAGTCGATACCGAGCGGGAAGGCGTCCACCTGCACCACGCGTCCGTCAACCGTGAGCGTGCCGCTCGTGTTCTCGATGCCCGCCACGCGCCGGCAGCTGGACAGGAAATGGCGCACGTAGTCGAAGGCATGGAAGCCGATGAGGTCGGCTCCCAGCATCCCTCGGACGATCTCGTCGCGCCACGGCAGCGTGCGGAACGTCTCGTAGTCGGGGAAGGGGATGTGCAGGAAGAACCCGATGGACGCATCCGGCAGCGCCTCGAGCAGCATCGACGGAAGCAGCATGAGGTGGTAGTCCTGGATCCACAGCGTGTCGCCGGGGCGCGCTTCGGCCAGCACTGCCTCGCAGAACCGTTCGTTCACGCGCCGGTAGGCCTCCCATTCTTCTTCGTTGAAGCGTGTGAACTGGGGGAACCCGTGGAACAGCGGCCAGATGGCCGAGTTGGAGAAGCCCTCGTAGTAGGCTTCGGCGTCGCGGTCGTCCAAGAACACCGCGCGGCAATCGCGCTCGTCGAACGCCGCGGCCAGCCGGGCGCGCTCGTCGTCGTCCATGCCCGCATCCGCGTCGGCCCAACCGATCCAGAGGTTGCCGTCCTGCTCGTGCAAGGGGCCCAGGCCCGTGGCCAGGCCGCCCACGCTGCGCTCGAGCTCGAAGCCGCCTTCGCCGTCGTCTTCGAAACGGTAGGGCAGCCGGTTCGACACGATGATCAGCCGCCCGGCCTCGGGCGCGACGACGCTGCGCGCGTCATGCTGCGCGCGCCGAGCTGCCGCGCTCTCTTCCCGGGGGCGGTCGATGCGCGCGAGGGGTAAGGGGAGCGGCGTGTCGCGCAGAAGGGTCGCCGCGGGGAAATGAGTGTTTGGCATAGAAGTCCACCTTTGCTGTCTTTTCTGCCATTGTAGGGAAGGCGCCGCCGCTTCCCCGAAGCGGTTGCGCCCTTGTTTCGCTGCCGTCAGGCGGCCGTGAACGCGCCTTTTTCTCGCGCGTTGCGCAGCGGCGGCCGTCGCCTTGGGGTATCATGCGAACAGTGCGAAAACCACGACCGTCGAAGGAAGGATATGCAGACCTACATCGCCCATTACATCTCTCCCGCGGCTGCTGACGTGCGAGGCACGGGGCTCTTCGAGTTCGAAAGCGACTCGCGCGCCAACACGAAGGGGAACCTGCGCGACGCGCGCCTCAAGATGCTGGAGCTGTACGGCAAGGACGCCGTGTCGTGGACCATCGACAGCGTGGAGCGGAAGAAAGCGTCCGTCGCCTCGCAGGACGGCCAACTGGCGCTGGACTTCCGCCCGCCGAAGCCCGAGCGCAAGCGCGCGAAGAAGAAAGAGTACTGGTAGGCCCGCAACGCCCGCCGTCGGCGCCGGACGCTTCATGGTACTCCGGTGACGGCCTCGCTTCATCACCGCGATGAGGTGGCTGCTCGGACGATGCAAGGGCTATACTGGTTCCCATACCGAACGAACGCGCCGCGCCTGCGCGCGGCCTCGCCCAGAACAGGGAGCATTTATGAAGAACAAGCAGGTGAAATTCCTCAAGCAACTGCTCGAGACCCCGTCGGCCACCGGCACCGAGATCGCCGTGGCCGAACTGGTGCGCGAGCGCCTGGCCGGCACGGCCGACGAGATCCAGACCGACGTCATGGGCTCGGTCCATGCCCGCCTGTCGGGCACGGGCGTGGCCCCGTCGCTCATGCTGTCGGCCCACATGGACGAGATCGGCCTCATGGTCACGTACATCTCCGACGAGGGCTTCCTGTCCGTGTCGTCCGTCGGCGGCGTGGACGCGGCCATCCTCCCGGGCATGCGCGTGGACGTGCACGCGTCGAACTCCTTCGAGCCGCTGCGCGGCGTGGTGGGCCGCAAGCCCATCCACCTCATCGAGCCCGACGAGCGCAAGAACGTCACGCCCATCGACAAGCTGGTCATCGACCTCGGCATGCCGGCGAAGCGTGTGAAGAAGCTCGTCATGGTGGGCGACGTCATCACCTTCGGCGTGGGCTTCGAGCGCTTCGGCAAGAACATGGCTGTCTCGCGCGCCTTCGACGACAAGGCGGGCGTGTGGGTCGCCGTGCGCGTGCTGGAGACGCTCGCTAAGGAGGGCCGCGCGCCCGGCGACTTCATCGTGGCCGCCACCGTTCAGGAGGAGATCGGCACGCGTGGCGCCATTACGTCCGCGTACGGCCTAGACCCCGATGTGGCCATCGCGTTCGACGTGACGCACGCCACCGACTATCCCGGCATCGACAAGACGAAGTACGGAAAGATCGTCTGCGGCGAGGGTCCCGTTATCGCGCGCGGCCCCAACATCAACCCGGCTGTGTTCGAGCGCCTCGTGGCGGCGGCCGAGGCCGAGGGTCTGCCGTACCAGATCGAGGCCGAGCCCGGCGTCACCGGCACCGACGCCCGTTCCATCCAGATCTCCCGCGGAGGCGTCCCCACCGGCCTCGTGTCGGTGCCCCTGCGCTACATGCATACGCCCACCGAGGTGGTCAGCCTCGACGACCTCGACGCAACGGTGAAGCTGCTCGCCCGTTTCGCGTGCGACCTGGACGAGGACGCCTGCTTCGTGCCGGGCATGGGCGACGCGGTGACCGAGGGCGACGGCGCTGGCGCCGAGTCCGCTGCGCAGATGCAGTTCGACGAGACGGGCGTGGAGTAGGTACGGCCGTGAAACGCGAAGAGAAGACCATCGCCAAGAACAAGAAGGCGTTCCACGAGTACGAGATCCTCGAGACGCTGGAGGCGGGCATCGAGCTGACGGGCACCGAGGTGCGCTCGCTGCGCGACAACCACTGCCAGCTCACCGACTGCTTCGCACTCATCCGAGACGGCGAGGTGTGGCTGCACAACGTGCACATCCCGCCGTACCTCAACGGCAACATCGCCAATCCCGATCCCGACCGCAAGCGCAAGCTGCTGCTGCACAAGAAGCAGATCCGCCAGCTGCAGGAGCAGGTCAAGGAGAAGGGCATGGCGCTCGTGCCCGTGAAGATGTACTTCAAGGACAACTCGCTCGTGAAGGTGGAGCTGGCCGTGGCGCGCGGCAAGAAGCTCTACGACAAGCGCGCTACCATGGCGGCGCGCGATTCCCGCCGCGAGGTGGAGCGCGCGCTGAAGGAACGCAGCCGCTACTAAGCTGCAACGACGAACCACGCCGCGCTTTGCGCCGACGTGCGAACCACGCGAAGGAGGCCATCATGGGCTTGGACGAGGAACTGGAAACCATCGAGGACGGCGCCGAGACGGAAGCCGAGCAGATCGACCAGGAGACCGAACTCGAGGACGTCGAAGAGTTCCAAAACGACGAGGAGTTCGATCCTTCCGACGACGAGACCGACCTCGAGGAAGCCTACGAGGGCTTCTTCGCCGAGGAAGGCCCCGACGGAGAGGGCGAGACGTCGCTCGACGGCGAGGACGGGGGCCTGGCGGCCGTCGCGTCGCAGGCGGCGGGCATCGACCTGTCCGAGGAGGGCTTCCATATCGTCGACGGCGACGAGGCCGACGAGGAGGCGCAGCTCTACGAGAACGGCTCGCTCGACAGCTACGATGCCGATGCGCTGAACGAGGACGGCGACGCGACCGCCGGCTCCGTGTCTGAGGTCGACGAGGCGAACGCCCTCGAAGAGCTGGAGGACGGCCAAGACGACGACGTGCAGGACGTGGCCATCATCGAGCCGAGCGCCGAGGACGACGGCTACGAACTGGTGGAGCTCGAGCTCGACGATGACGACATCGTGCGCTACATCGAGGACGAGGACGGCGACGTCATCGGCTTCGTGCTCATGGAGGACGGCGAAGAGGCGGAGTACTACTACGTCGAAGAGGACGAGGAAGAAGCCGAAGAGGAGGACAACCCCTACGATCTGGGCATCACGAAGGAAGGCGTGGCCGAGGCCACGAACGATATGAACGCCATCTACAAGGACGGCATCGCCGTGGCGGCCGAGCTCAAGGGCGCCTTCGACGATATCAAGAGCGCGCTCGACTTCACGTCTTTTTTGAAGAAGTAGCCTGACGCAGCCTAGGAAACGCAAAGGAGCCCCGCGGCTGCGCGCCGACGGGGCTCCTGTTGTCAGTGGTGGAGGCGCGGAGAATCGAACTCCGGTCCATACTACCTTCTCCATGAGGCTCTACAAGCTTAGTCCGTGGTCGGGATTCGGATGCGGCCGGCCCGCGGACAAGCGAGACGCACCCTAGCCGGTTCGATCTTTGCCTGAGCCATACCGGCTACGTGCTCAAGCGCATTCCCCTAGGTTGATGCCGGACCGAGGGGCGGGGAAGTCCCAAGGCCGACAGCCAGGCGCTATTAAGCAGCCATGGCGAGCGCCGGAGCGCTCTGAGTGTTGTTCTTGCCAATTAAATTGACGGTACCCCTGTTTAACGTGGCGAGGAGACCACGACCTGCTCCTCATTTCAAACGTACCATGTCGAAACCAGTCGCCCCCAGAAGAAGTGCGGGGTCGAAGGCCCACCTTGTCAATGTACCCGCGGCTTTGCCGCGAACATCCATTCTATCCGCAGGCCGGCGTTTGTCAAGGATGATCGTGAGGCCGTGAACGAAGCGATGGCTGCGGCATCGCGGTGGAGCTTGCGGACGCCTCGTGCACGCCCCATGTCGAAATTGTGACAATCGCAGCCCGGTCGGAAAGCGAACCGTTTTGTTACAGGAGAATTACCCCCGACTTGCTACAATGGACGGAAGACCGAGACGTTTGAGAGTGATTATGAGCGAAAACAAGTCTGACAAGCCGTCGCGCGGTCGTCACGCCGCCGGCGCTCATCGCAACGATGGCGCGAGCAGCGGGCCTCTTCCGCAAACGCGACCGAAACCCGTCGTCCCTCCCGTGCAGCCTACGGCCGCCATGCCGCCGACCGCTTCGCCGTCGCGACCCGCCTCGGGGCAGGAGCCTCCGATGCGCTATGCAACCGACCAGGTGTTCAAGCCGCTCGATCCCATGCGTCCGGTCGATACGGCCCAGGCGTTCGCCGTCGAGCGCAAGCACAAGCCCTTGAAGATCCTCGGCATAACGTTCGGCGCGATCATTGCACTGCTTCTGATCGCGTATGCGGGAGTAGCGTTGTACTTCACCGACCGCTTCATGCCGAATTCGAACATCGGCGACATCAACGTGTCGCTCATGAGTGCGGGAGATGCCGAGAAAGTGCTGGTCGATTCCATCAAGGACTATGCCTTGTCCATCGACGGCCAGGGATTCTCGCTCAAGCTCACGGCCAGCGATGCGGGCCTGTCCATCGACGAGGGCAAGGTAGTACGCGACATGCTTTCCGACATGAACCCGTGGGCATGGCCGTTCGAACTGCAGAAAGACCACGACGAGACGGCCAAGCTCGTGGCCACGTACAACGGCACCGGTCTGGAAGACGCAATCCGTTCTGCGGTCGCAGCGTTCAACGAAGGAGCTGCGCAGCCTGTGAACGCGACGATCGGCTTCGACGATGCGCAGGCCTCCTTCGTCATCAAGCCCGAAGCCGTGGGCACGGCGCTCGATGCCGACGCGGTGATCAAGGCCGCCGATGAAGCGGTGGCCGACCTCGACCCGCAGGTGAAGCTGACCTCCGAGCAGCTGTTGAAGCCGACGGTGCTGTCCACCGACCCGAAGCTCACCTCGGCGGCTGACTCGGCGAACACCATGATCAAAGCCGATCTTGAGCTGCTCATGGCCGGTACGGTCGCCGGAACCGTGGACGCGAGCCTGATCTCCCAATGGGTTTCGCTCGACGACGAGCTGGCGGTCACGCTCGATGAAGGCGCGCTGACGGCTTGGGTCGACGAGCTGGCGGCCGTCTGCAACACCGTCGGCACGCAGCGCACCTACACACGGTCTGACGGCAAGGTGGTCACGGTGGCCGGCGGCACGTACGGGTGGGAAGTGGACAAGGACGCCTTGCTCGCCTTGGTGAAGGACGGCGTGGCGAACGGCGCCGCGAACACGGTGGACATCCCGTGCACGCAGACGGGCGACGCGTACAACGGCGCGGGCAGCCGGGATTGGGGCGCTCGTTACATGGACGTCGACCTGTCCGAGCAGCATGCGCGCTTGTACGACGCGTCGGGTGCCGTTATCTGGGAATCCGACATCATCACCGGCAAGCCTGACGGCGAGCACGACACGCCGACGGGCGTCTACATGGTGAACGCCAAGCAGAGTCCGTCGAAGTTAATCGGCTACAACGGCAACGAGAAGATCTACGAGACCGAGGTGCAGTACTGGATGCCGTTCGTTGGTAACTACATTGGGTTCCACGACGCCGATTGGCAGCCTGCGTTTGGCGGAACGCTGTACGCCGACGGCGCAGGCAGCCATGGCTGCGTGAACCTGCCGCCGTCGAAGGCAGCCGAGCTCTACGGCATGCTGTCGTCGGGCGACACGGTTGTGTCGCACTGGTAAAGCAGCGCTCCGATCCTACGCAACGGGCTCGCATCGAGCGGGCCCGTTTTTCGTCGCGAATAGGAATGATTAGCGTTCAGGCGTTTTCACACCACGGTGAGATCGGCCACGGCGAGGGGCACCGCGCGCGCCAGGTCGTCAGGCGTCATCTCGATCTGGCATCCGATGCGGCCGCCCGAGAATGCGATGCGCTCATGCAGCTGGCATGTCTCGTCGATGGCGGTGGGGAAGGCCTTTTTCATGCCGAGAGGCGAGCAGCCCCCGTGTACGTAGCCGGTCAAGGGCAGCAGCTCGCGCGAGCGGATCATCGCCACGGCTTTTTCGCCCACGACGGCCGCCGCCTTCTTGAGATCCAGCTCGCAGGCTACGGGGATCATGAACACGTAGTGCTCGCCCGACTTGCCGCGCGTGACCAGCGTCTTGAACACGGTGTCCGGATCGAGGCCCAGTATGCGCGCCACTTCCACGCCCGAGACGGCCTCGGGGCAGTCGAAGAAGCGCGCCTCGTACGGCGTTCCCGCCGTATCGAGCACGCGCATGGCGTTCGTCTTGCGGTCGTGTTCTTTGGCCATGGCTTTCTCGCGTTCACGCTAGCGGATGAAGCTCGTCATGATCTTCTGCTCGACGTTCGGCGCAGGCGCAGCGGACGTCGCCTGCAGCATCCAAGCCATGTTCGTGCCAAGCACACGCATGATCTGCAGACCCTCGGCATCCTGCCGTACGTCTTCGACGCTTCGGCCGTGCACCATGGGCCAGTAGTTGGACGATACCACCGGCATGCAGTTGATCTGAAAATACTTGTTGATCTGGTCGATGGCGGGCGTAGTGCCGGCGCGGCGCGCGGAGGCGACGGCGGCAGCGGGCTTGAAGCGCAGCCGTGCCGAGGCGGCGTAGAACAGGCGGTCGAGCACGGCCATCAGGGCGCCGTTCGCTCCCGCGTAGAACACCGGCGTGCCGACGACGAGGCCATCGGCTTCCACCGCCTTCTCGATGAGCCCGTTCGCAACGTCGTCGTCGAAGATGCAGCGGTTGTCGCCGCGCTTGGAGCAACCGCCGCAGCCCAGGCAGCCGCGAACGGGGTCGCGCCCGATCCAGGCGATCTCGGCGTCGACGCCTTGCGCTTCCAGCGCGCCGGCTACTTCGGACAGCGCGGTGTAGGTGCAGCGCTTCTCGTTCGGACTCCCGTTGACCAGCAGAACTTTCATGGGCCTCGCCTCGTTTCTCGTCTTGCTTCTTTCGCTCGTGAACCAGGTTAGCAGAAACTATGACCGGCCGGTATCGATTGCAAACAACGAACGAACCCTGCGGTATACTGGGGCGATGGATACCAACGAGACAACGATAGAGCCGCTCGAAGGCGCGGATGCGCCGCGCTTCGACAACGCGCCCATCGGCGTGTTCGACTCGGGGTTCGGCGGCCTTACCGTGGCGCGCGAGATCGCCAAGGAGCTACCGCGCGAATCCATCGTCTACCTGGGAGATTCGGCACGCTGCCCCTACGGGCCGCGCAGCTTGGACGAGGTCGACGGCTTCGTGCAGCAGATCGGCGCGTGGCTGGTCGAGCGCGGGGTGAAGCTCGTCGTCATCGCGTGCAACACGGCCACGGCGGCCGGCCTGGCGCATGCGCAGCGGACGTTTCCTGTGCCGGTCATCGGCGTGGTGGAGCCGGGCGCCCGCGCTGCGGCCCATGCCACGAAGAACCGCCGCGTGGGCGTGATCGCCACGAAGGCCACGGTGGAGTCGGACGCCTACACCAAGGCAATCCGCCACCTCGACGCCGGCATTACCGTGTTCTCCACGGCCACGCCGCGTTTCGTGGAGATAGCCGAGCAGGGCCTGCGCATGGCCGAGGGCCCCATCGAGGATTTCACCTCCCTCGTGTCCACCGTGTACATCCGTCCGGCGTTCCAGGAGATCGCCCGCGAGTACCTCGAGCCGCTGCGCCGTTGCGACATCGACACGCTCGTGCTGGGGTGCACGCACTTTCCGCTGCTCAAGGCGCTCATCGGCGGCGTGGTGGGACGCGATGTCACGCTGATCTCGTCGGCGCAGGAGGCGGCTCACGACGTGGCGCATATCCTTTCGCGCCGCGGCGCGCTGGCCTCGGAAGATCACGAGCCGAGCTACGACTTCTACACGACGGGGGAGGACGTGGAGGAATTCCGCAGCTTCGGCGCGCGCGTGTTCCGCACCGACATCGACCGGGTCGGACGCGTCGCGTTCCCCTCGTAACGCAACCGTTCAAGGAGAAGGAGCTTCACCGTATGAAGACTATCGTCATCGCCAGCAACAACGCGCACAAGGCTGAGGAGATAGCCACGGCGCTTGCGTTTCCCGGTTGGGAGTTCCGCACGCTGCGCCAGCTGGGGCTGGACTCCGACCCGGCCGAGGACGCCGATACGTTCGAAGGCAACGCGCGCATCAAGGCGCAGGCCGCTCGTGCGGCCAGCGGCGGCTTGGCCGTGCTCGCGGACGATTCGGGGCTCGCCGTGGACGCGCTCGACAGCGAGCCCGGCGTGCACTCGGCGCGCTACGCGGGCGAGCCGTGCGACGACGCGGCGAACAACGCCAAGCTGCTTGCTGAATTGGCCGACGTACCCGACGAGAAGCGCACGGGTCGCTTCGTGTGCACGCTCGTGTTCATCGACGAGGACGGAACCGAAACGGTCGCGCGCGGCACGATAGAGGGACGCATCGGCCGCGAGGAGCGAGGGCGTCACGGCTTCGGATACGACCCGCTGTTCCTTCCTGACATGTTCGAAGACGGCCGCACCCTGGCCGAGGCCTTGCCCGAAGAGAAGAACGCCGTGTCCCATCGCGGCAACGCCCTCCGTCAGCTGCGCGCGAAGCTCGCGCAGGGCGAGCGGTGAGGCTGCGTCGGCAATGTTACGTTGATGCACGCTTTTGACAAGCGAAACCGCCTGAAAAGCGCGTGATTGCTTGTCAAAAGCGTGCATCAGCTGCATGATCAGCTTTCGCCACTACGAGAAGAGGCAACGTGCCCGGTATCATCACGCATTCGAATTCGAGTATGAGCAGGCAAGCTCTTCGACAGCAGGCGGAAAAGCATCGTCTCGTGCGCCTGTTCCGCGGCGCGTACATGGACGCGCAGGAGTACGCGGCGCTCGATATCTCTGGAAGATACCGGGCTCGTGCCCAGGCGTTTCTTGCGACGCATGCGAAGCTTCGAGCGTGGGGGATCACCGCAGCCGCTCTTGAGGGCGCGCCGGTCCTCGGCGGAGCGCCTTTGCATTTCGGCGGCGCGCGAAGCCACGCCAAGAGCAAGCAGGACGGCTGCGCTTTTCACGAGGCTTCGCTTGAGACGCCATCGAACCCGGTAGCGCAAACGCTTTTCGAGTGCGCCTCGACCTCTCCTTTGCCGGATGCGCTTTTGGCTGCGAATTATCTGTTGCGTCGTTCTTCCGCGAAAGCGCAGGGCGGTCTTGTGGCATGCAGGGATATTGACGAGAGTACGACCGAAGCGCTCGTATGGGAGCCTGCAACCTCCGGGAGCGGGGAAGCGAGCAGCCGCTCTGCGTTCGATATCCGCATGCTCGACATGGAAGAACCTGAATTCCTTGCTAACTACAGCGCTGCGCGCGTGACCGGATTCGTTTCGCCGGAAGCCGAGCTTCTGTGGCTCGCCTTCGCGCAGCTCTGCTTCGCCAATGGAAGAAAACGCGGAGTGCGCAGCGCGTTGCAGGCAGGGCTGTACTTTACCGACCAGGTCGAATCGCCGGCTGAGTCGTTGCTGATCGCCCGTTGCGCCGAACTTGGCTTCGAAATTCCTTATCTGCAGGTCAACATTCTCGACCCTTCGAATGGGAGGCATCTTGGTCGCGTCGACGGGCTTTGGCCCTCTGAAGCCGTACAGAAGAGCCTCTATCGAAGCGATAGCAGGTTCGGGCGCTTTCTCCAATGTAGGCGGCTTGGAGACAACGGCTCCATCGTCATCGAATTCGACGGCAAGCTGAAGTACCGGCAGGATTATGCCGAAGTTTTGGAAAGAGAGCGACAGCGGCAAAATGCCATAGGGAATCTCGGGTTTCGGTTCGTGCGCATCGGCTGGGACGATCTCATGCGGCCCGAGCGCTTGCGTTCGATCCTCGAAGCGGCTCGCGTCCCGCGTTGCAGGTGAAAGCGGGGCGAACGTTTGAAGAAGTTGCGTGAATTGCTGCTTGATGCACGCTTTTGTCAACCATCTGCACCCAATAGAAGCGATTTCGCTTGTCAAAAGCGTGCATGAGGGAAAATGGTCGGGATGACAGGATTCGAACCTGCGACATCCTGCTCCCAAAGCAGGCGCGCTACCAAACTGCGCCACATCCCGACGCGAAAACGGCAGGAGTTAGTATAGCAGAACTCAGCCGAAGAACATCTCCGAATCATGCGCGGGCAACCTGATCTCCGCCGTACTTCGGTGCCAAGAGGGATGCCGGCCGCGCCAGCTGCCTCGCATGGATACTCGACCGCCTTGAGGGACCTCAAGCCCATGCAGGCGGGATGGCCGTCCGGTAACGGCTTGCTGCGCATTGCACACGCTGTGCTTCCGGAAGTGGGCTGTCGCTCTACTATTGGCGGAAACACTCGCCCGCGATCGAAGGATCTGCCATGGAAACCGCGAACACTCTCACCGTCCAGCAACGCACCGCGTTGTTGGACACACTGCAAGCGCGCTTCGAACGCAACGAACGCCTTCATCCGGGTATCGCCTGGGAGAACGTGCGGGCGAAGCTGGAAGCGGACGACGGCAAGCTGCGCTCGCTCTTCGCGATGGAGAAGACGGGAGGACAGCCCGATGTGGTCGCCTACGATCACGCGGCAGACGCCTACGTGTTCTACGATTGCGCTCCCGAAAGCCCGGCAGGCCGCAGGAACCTGTGCTACGACCGCGCGGCGTGGGAGGCGCGCAAGCGCAACAAGCCCGAGGGCAACGTCGTCGACGCGGCCGCCGCGATGGGCATCGCGCTTTTGACCGAGGCGCAGTATCGCGCGCTGCAGGAGCTGGGGGAGTTCGACGTCAAGACGTCGAGCTGGATCGAAACGCCCGCCGAGGTGCGCGCGCTGGGCGGCGCGCTGTTCTGCGACCGCCGCTTCAACCGC
Source organism: Eggerthella sp. BIOML-A1 (assembly GCF_009875595.1). Lineage (NCBI taxonomy): Bacteria > Bacillati > Actinomycetota > Coriobacteriia > Eggerthellales > Eggerthellaceae > Eggerthella > Eggerthella sp. BIOML-A1. Next base: position 72,645 of record NZ_WWRZ01000006.1, read on the forward strand.
GTGTTCACCTTCCACAACGGCGCCGAGTCCTACTACGCCTCGGGCGGCTTCCGCCGCTCGCTGCGCGTGTAGCCCCTCGCTACTCGAGCGCCTGGTCGACGTCGAAGTAGCCGTCCCACGGGTCGTCGCCCTCGATGCGCGCGAGCGCGTCGTCCATCGTGAAGGCGTCGGGCGCCGCCTCGTCCAGCTCTTCCCAGCTGAGCGGCATCGACACGCGCGCTCCGCTGCGGGCGCGCAGGGAGTACGGGGCGATGCTCGTGGCGCCGCGCCCGTTGCGCATCCAGTCGATGAACACCTTGCCGGTGCGCTTCGCCAGGCGCACGTTGCTCGTGTAGCGGTCGGGCCACTTCTCGGCCATCACCTGGGCGATGCGCCGCGCGAAGTCGTGGAACGCGTCCCAGGACGCCGCCGGCTGAAACGGCAGCACCACATGGTAGCCCTTGCCGCCGCTCGTCTTGAGAAACGATGCCAGCCCCAAGGCGTCGAGAATGCCCTTCAGGTCGCGCACCCCGCGCCGCACCTGCTCGAGGTCGAGGCCTTTGTCGGGGTCGAGGTCGAACACCATCATGTCGGGCTGTTCGAGCGTGTCCACCCGGCTGCCCCAGAGATGGAACTCCAGTGTGTCCATCTGCGCCTCGGACACGAGCCCGACGGCATCCTCCACGTAGAAGTACGGCTCCTCGTCGCCGCTGCTCGTGGGGATGTCCACGGTGCGCACGCCCGGGGTGGAAGGTCCGGGATGCTTCTTGAAGAAGCAGGCCGAGTCCGCGCCGCGCGGGCATCGCACGATGCTGAGGATGCGACCGGACGCGTAGGGCAGCATGCGGTCGGCCATGCGGGCGTAGTAGCGCACCACGTCCTCCTTCGTGATGGGCGGGTCTTCGAACAGCAGCTTGCCGGGGTTCGTGATGCGAACGCCGTCGATGCGCAGCTCGCCGTTCTTCTCGTTGTCGGAATTCATGGGGTGCTCCAATCGGTCGGGGGTTTGCTCGTCAGGTTCCGATGCGGGTTCCCGCTGCACGTCGCGCGGGTCTTTGTCGGTGCGGATGCCCTGGTAGCTGGGATGTCGCAGCAAGCCGTCCTCGGTCCACTCGGCGAACTTCACCTGCACGATCACCTGAGGATCCAGCCATACGACGCGCTCGCCCGAGCGCGGCTTCGGCGCGTCGGCGAAAGGCGCGTCCGGTCGCTTGAGGCCTTCGAACGCGGCCAGCAGCTCGCGCGAGGCCGCTTCGCTCAACCCCGAGCCCACGCGTCCGACGTACGCGAGCCGGCCGCCCTCGTACTGTCCCAGCAAGAGCGAGCTGATCCCGCGCACGCGCTTGGCGGACTGCGTGTATCCGCCGACGACGAACTCCCGCTCGTTTCCGCATTTCAGCTTGATCCAGTCGCCATTGCGAACGCCGCGGTACGGCGAATCGGCCCGCTTGCCCACCACGCCTTCGAGCTGCTGCTCGCAGGCGGCGCGGAAGCTGTCCGCACCGTTGCCGTGCACGTGCACGCTGTAGCGCAGGTCGTCGGGCGCGTCGCTCATCAGCGACTCCAGCAGCTCCTTGCGCTCGGCGAGCGGCCGGTCGCGCAGATCGTCTCCCTCGAACGCCAGCAGGTCGAACGCCACGTAGGCGGGGTGCTTGCCCGAAGGGTCGCGCAGGAAGTTCTGCAGCGCCTGGAAATCGGTCTTTCCGGCCTCGTCGGTTACCACGAGCTCGCCGTCGAGCACCATCGCTCGTCCCGCCGCCCAGTCTTCCAGGGAGCGCGCGATGGCGGGAAAGTGGCGGGTGTAGTCGTTGCCGTTGCGCGTGACGAGGCGCGCCCGGCCGCCTTCGACGTATGCGACGATGCGGTAGCCGTCGTACTTCACCTCGAACAGCCAGTCGTCGCCGGGCGGCGCCGTGCTCACCAGCTTGGCCAGCTCGACGTCCACGTGGTCGAAGGGGTTCGCGGCGAACGCCTCGTCTTCCCCGCGCGCGATCTCGTCCATGGTGCGCCCGGTTCGCACGGACGTGTCGAACCCGTCGATGCCGGCATCCGCGCGCACGTAGTCGTCCTTCTCCTTGATGAGCAGCCAGTTCACGTCGCGCTCGCCCTTCTTCGGCTTCATATGCACGAGCACCCAGGCCCCTTTCAGGCGATGCCCGTGCAGCACGAATTTCAGGTCGCCCTCGCGCAACCCCCGCTCCACGTCCAAAAGCGGCTCCCACCAGCCTTCGTCCCACAGCATGACGGTGCCGCCGCCGTATTCTCCCTGCGGGATGGTGCCCTCGAAGGTGCGGTAGTCCAGCGGATGGTCCTCCACGCGCACGGCCAGCCTCTTATCGCGGGGGTTGTACGAAGGACCTTTGGGAACGGCCCAGCTCAGCAGCGTCCCGTTCCATTCGAGGCGCAGGTCGTAGTGGTCGCGCGAGGCCAGGTGGTGCTGCACCGCGAAGCGCAGGCGCCCGTTGCGCCCGCCGGCGGCGCCGTCGTCGCGCGGCGCTGCGGTGCCGGGCGGCTCGGCCGTCCGGTCGAAGTTGCGCTTGCGGTTGTAGTCGTCCAAAGGGGAGGTCATGGGCACCTCGTGGTTCTTCTCGGATAATTTCGCTCGCATCGGGCGAACTTGCGGTACAATAGTCGCCGCGCAAAACGCGGGTGTGGTTCAATGGTAGAACCTGAGCCTTCCAAGCTCATGACGCGGGTTCGATTCCCGTCACCCGCTCCACGAATTCGCAGGCCGTGCATCCAGTGTGCACGGCCTTTTCTTTGCCGGCCGGTGCCGCGCCCGACTTGATTGCGCATCGTTACCGCCTGTTCGGCGTCTCGTCGACGCGTGTGCTCCCGGTGGATCGGGGGAGGGACGAGCTGCAAAAGGCCTCGGCATGAAAAAACCGCCCGCAGCGAGTGCGGACGGTCGATGGCGCAGGTGCTATGAAAGCGGCGCTAAGCGTTCGTCGAGCGCAGGTAGGCGATGATGTCGTCTGATTCGTAGAGGGGCTTGCCGTTGATGACGAGGCAGGGGACCTGCTTCTTTCCCCCGATGCGAACGAGGTCGTTCTGGTTGCCGGGTTGCAAGGTGTCTCGCGTGTCCATCGTGATCTTGTTGTCGTCCATGAAGCGTAGAACCTTTTGACAGAACGGGCACTGCTTCTTGTAGTACAACGTATGGTTCTCCATGTACGGCATGCGCAGCTCCTCTCGATGTGCGATCTAAGAATAGTCATGAGCTAGGAGGTTATAGAGCTTTCAATAGTACGCCATCGAATAAGAAGATCGAGTTAGCTTGCGAAGGATGTTGCCAATCGGTTGACAACGCCGCATCCTGCGTCCGAAAACAGAGCTGTCCATCATCGCCTTGTGACTAACTTAGAACTTTCTATTGTATTTTAGGAAAAAGTTTGAGATAATAATTATTTTTTATTCAAATTGCCAAAAAAGGCAGGTACGAACGAAGCGCCGACGCAAGCAGAAGATGGCGCGCCCGGCAGGACTCGAACCTGCAACCGACGGATTAGAAGTCCGTTGCTCTATCCATTGAGCCACGGGCGCGTTTCAGCGAGCACCGGTATTATACCGTAAAACTCCCTCCTGCAACCGATGGATGCGTAGAGCGCACCGGCGGGGGAGCGATGACTGAAAATTAGCCATATATCTGGCGTTTTGCGCTCGAAAGCTGCAAGAGTATCGGCTCGGGGCGCCTCGTGCTCTCAGCATCCGATCGGCATGTGGCGAAGCGATTGCATCCTAAATGCATCTTTTTGAATGTTTATGCATTCGAGTTAATCAAATATGCACTCCCAACGTCAGTCGATGGGACGTTCCAGCCCTGAAAACCGGCTTCAGCGACCACTTCAACACTTTATCGCAATAAAGCAAATATGAAGAAACTGTGAATAGTACTCGGCTAGGTGATGACCATTCGCCGAAAAACCACGAGGTATGACGAGGGGTACCGTTTTGTTTCGTTTTTGTGGTTGCAATTTGATCCGAACCATGAGATTTTGGCGAGGTGAACGGACGCCCGGTGCGCAACGGGCGCTTCCGCAAGCCTAAAATCTGGAAAATGCATAAAGGAAAAGGAGGGTTGCTATGGCTGGTTTGAACGTCAAGAGCGAGATCAAGCCCTTGAAAAAAGTTCTTCTCCACCGCCCTGGTCGAGAGCTTCTGAACCTGACGCCGAACACGCTCGAAGAGCTGCTGTTCGACGACATCCCGTTTCTGAAGGTCGCTCAGGAGGAGCACGACGCTTTCGCGCAGATTCTGCGCGACAACGGCGTGGAGGTCGTGTACCTCGAGAAGCTCATGGCCGAGGTCCTCGATCAGAAACCCGAACTGCGCGAGAAGTTCCTCAAGCAGTGGATCGAAGAGGCCGGTATCCGCACCGACCGCTACCAGAAGATCATCTTCGACTATATGCAGGAGAACTACCCCGATAACCTCGACCTGGTCATGAAGACGATGGAGGGCATCAACCTCACCGAGCTTCACACCGACAAGTCGAACTCCCTGGTCGATCTCGTCAGCGAGTCCTCCAAGATGGTCATCGCCCCCATGCCGAACCTGTACTTCACCCGCGATCCGTTCGCGTCCATCGGCAACGGCGTGTCCATCAACCGCATGTACTCCGTCACGCGCAACCGCGAGACGATCTACGCCGAGTACATCTTCGGAAACCATCCGGACTTCGCGGATGTTCCCGAGTACTACAGCCGCTACAACACGTTCCACATCGAGGGCGGCGACATCCTCAACATCAACGACAAGGTGCTGGCCATCGGCATTTCCCAGCGCACCGAGCCCGACGCCATCGACGCCATCGCGAAGAACATCTTCGAGGACGAGACCAGCCCGGTCGAGACCATCCTGGCGTTCAACATCCCGAACAACCGCGCGATGATGCACCTTGACACGGTGTTCACCCAGATCGACGTCGACAAGTTCACCATCCATCCCGGCATCATGGGCCCGCTGACCGTCTTCGAGATCACCGCCGAGGGCGACGGTATCAAGGTCAAGGAGATGAGCGGCAAGCTCGAGGACATCCTCGAGAAGTACGTCGGCAACCCCGTGGAGCTCATTCCCTGCGGCGGCGGCGACCGCATCGCGGCCGAGCGCGAGCAGTGGAACGACGGCTCGAACACGCTGTGCATCGCGCCGGGCACCATCGTGGTGTACGAGCGCAACGACGTGACGAACGCGCTGCTCAAGGAGAAGGGCCTCAAGGTTCTCGAGATGCCCTCCGCCGAGCTGTCTCGCGGCCGTGGCGGCCCGCGCTGCATGAGCATGCCGCTTGTGCGCGAGGACTAAGGTACCAAGCTCGTGCGCAGCTGCATGCGCACGAGTGCTATGAGAGCTACCCTTGCCTTTTCCGGATTGCCGGGGCCGTGCAACGCGGCCCTGGCGTTCGAAAAGGGGCGGACGGAAACTTGGCTCTATCCGCCGGTGCGTATTTTGTTTTGTTCTGTAAGCAACGTTGAAAGGAATGATCTATGCCTACTAGCCTGAGCGGTCGCGACTTCCTGCGCCTCCTCGACTTCACCACCGAGGAAATCGAGTACCTGCTGAAGTTGTCCCGCGAATTCAAGAACCTGAAATTGACCGGTACCCCCCATCGTTACCTCGAGGGCAAGAACATCGTCCTGCTGTTCCAGAAGACGTCCACCCGCACGCGCTGCGCGTTCGAGGTCGGCGCCATGGATCTCGGCATGGGCGTGACCTACCTCGATCCGGGCAGCTCCCAGATGGGCAAGAAGGAGTCCATCGAGGACACCGCCCGCGTGCTCGACCGTTTCTACGACGGCATCGAATTCCGCGGCTTCGCGCAGTCCGACGTGGAAGAGCTGGCTGCCGGCGCTTCCGTGCCGGTGTGGAACGGCCTGACCACCGAGTGGCATCCCACCCAGATGCTCGCTGACATCCTGACGGTTCAGGAGAACTTCAACTACGACATCAAGGGCAAGACGCTGGTGTTCATGGGCGATGCTGCCAACAACGTGGCTCGTTCGCTCATGGTCGTGTGCGCCAAGCTGGGCCTGAACTTCGTCGCCTGCGGCCCCAAGGAGAACATGCCGGCCGCCGACCTCGTGGAGACCTGCGAGGCCATCGCCGCCGAGAACGGCTGCACGATCAAGCTGACCGAAGACGTGAAGGATGCCTGCACGGGCGCCGACGTCATCTACACCGACGTGTGGGTGTCCATGGGCGAGCCCGACGAGGTGTGGGCCGAGCGCATCAAGCTCCTCGAGCCTTACCGCGTGACGGAGGAAGTCATGGCCATGGCCAGCAAGGACGCCATCTTCCTGCACTGCCTGCCGTCGTTCCACGACACCAACACCACCACCGGTGCCGACATCGCCGAGCGCTTCGGCGTCACGGAGATGGAAGTCACCGACGGCGTGTTCGAGTCCAAGCAGTCCAAGGTGTTCGACGAGGCCGAGAACCGCATGCACACCATCAAGGCCGTCATGTACGCGACGCTCTCCTAACTCAGAAAGACTAGGTGAACAAACATGCCTTATCAGAAGGGTGAAGGTAAGTCGGTTGTCATCGCGCTCGGCGGCAACGCTCTGGGCAACACGCCCCAGGAGCAGCTCGAGCTCGTGAAGGCGACGGCGAAGAACATCGTCGACATGGTCGAAGAGGGCATCAACGTCGTGGTCTCCCACGGCAACGGCCCCCAGGTCGGCATGATCAACAACGCGTTCGCGTACGCGTCCGCCAACGACGGCAAGACCCCGGAGATGCCGTTCCCCGAGGCCGGCGCCATGAGCCAGGGCTACATCGGCTATCAGCTGTCCCAGGCCATCCTGAACGACCTGAAGCATCGCGGCATCAACCGTTCTACGGCGTGCGTCGTGACCCAGACGGTCGTGGATCCCGAGGATCCGGCGTTCCAGAACCCCACGAAGCCGGTTGGCGCCTTCCTCACCGAGGAAGAGGCCAAGGCCAAGGCCGAGGAGACGGGCTGGACGTTCAAGGAGGACGCGGGCCGCGGCTGGCGCCAGGTCGTCGCCTCGCCGAAGCCGGTGCGCATCGTCGAGTTCGACGCGGTCAAGGACCTCATGGACGGCGGTTACGTGGTCGTGTCCACGGGCGGCGGCGGCGTGCCGGTGTTCGAGAAGGAAGGCCTGTACGAGGGCGTTCCCGCGGTCATCGACAAGGACCGTTCTTCCGCCAAGCTGGCCGCCGACTTCGGCGCCGACATGCTGGTCATCCTGACGGCTGTCGAGAAGGTTTGCGTGAACTTCGGCAAGCCCGACCAGGCCGAGATCGACACGATGACCATTGCCGAGGCTGAGGAGTTCATCGCCCAGGGCCAGTTCGCCCCCGGCTCCATGCTCCCGAAGGTGGAGGCGTGCATCGAGTACGTGCGCGCGTTCCCCGAGGGCAAGGCTCTCATCACGTCGCTCGAGTGCGCCGCTGCCGGTATCGAAGGCAAGACGGGCACCGTCATCACGGCGTAAAGCTTTTTTGCGTGTGAGCGGAAGGCTTCCCCCAGCTTCCGCACGATGGGCGGTGGCATGCGTTTCGGCGCATGCCACCGCAACAGGGGTACAGCGGTCTGCGGTTACGCTTCCACTGATCCGCTTGAAAATTTCTCGTTCGCCAAAATATCCGACTCGATCCTCATAATTAGGAGGGGTTGTTATGACCGAGAAAGCAAAAGAAAAGAGCAAGAAAAAGCGATCTATATCATCGTTTACCATCCTGCTGATCATCCTGATCGTGCTGGCGCTGGTCACGGTAGTGATGTCGCTGGCCGGTGTGGAAGGGGTCCAAGGCGCCACGGTCGCCAATGTGGCCACGGCTCCCGTCAAGGGCTTTACCGACGCCCTGCCTGTTTGTCTGTTCGTGTTGATCCTGGGCGGTTTCCTGGGTATCGTCACGGAAACGGGCGCGCTGGACGCCGGTATCGCAGCGCTGGTGAAGAAGCTCAAGGGCAATGAGCTCATCCTCATTCCCATTCTGATGTTCATCTTCTCCATCGGCGGTACGACGTACGGTATGTGCGAGGAAACGGTTCCGTTCTACCTGCTGCTCGCGGCCACCATGGTCGCCGCAGGCTTCGACAGCGTTGTCGGTGCCGCGGTCGTGCTGTTGGGTGCCGGTTGCGGCGTGCTCGGTTCGACGGTCAACCCGTTTGCCGTCGGCGCTGCCGTGGACTCTTTGAGCTCTTCCGGCATCGTGATCAACCAGGGCACCATCATCCTGCTGGGCGTGGTGTTGTGGCTCGTGACGCTGGCGATCTCCATCGTCTTCGTCATGCGCTACGCGAAGAAGGTCAAGGCCAACAAGGGTTCCACCATCCTGTCCTTGCAGGAACAGGAAACCATGAAGGCCGAGTTCGGCGAGGCTCAGCAGGAAGCTGAAACCGCTGAGGCGAACCCGAACGAGAAGCTTATGACGGGTCGTCAGAAGTGGACGCTCATCGTGTTCGCCCTGACGTTCGTAGTCATGATCGTCGGCTTCATCCCTTGGGGCGACTTCGGCGTCGAGGTGTTCGATGCCGGTGCGGCGACGGAAGAGGTCACCACGCAGGTTAGCGGCGACGACATCTCCGCGGCTTGGACCGACAAGAAGGTTGGTGGCGAGATTACGTTCGACGGCGATGTGACCGGCACGGTCACAGCCGAAGAAGAGATCTCCCAGGGTTGGTCCGCGTTCCTGACGGGTCTGCCGTTGGGTCAATGGTACTTCGATGAGGCTTCCACCTGGTTCCTCATCATGGCTATCATCATCGGTATCGTGGGCGGCGTGTCCGAGAGCCGTTTCGTCAAGGCATTCATCAACGGCACCGCCGATATGATGAGCGTCGTGCTGATCATCGCCATGGCTCGTTCTATCACCGTGCTTATGGGCGAGACCGGTCTCGACATGTGGATCCTGAACAACGCGGCGAACGCTCTGAACGGTTTGTCGGCGGTCATCTTCGCGCCGATGTCGTTCTTGCTGTACATCGTGCTGTCGTTCTTGATCCCGTCGTCGTCCGGCATGGCCACGGTGTCCATGCCCATCATGGGCCCGCTGGCGAACTCGCTGGGCTTCTCGACCGACGTCATGATCATGATCTTCAGCGCCGGCAACGGCCTGGTGAACCTGTTCACCCCGACGAGCGGTGCTATCATGGGCGGTTTGGCGCTGGCCAAGGTGGAATACTCCACATGGCTGAAGTTCGGCGGCAAGCTGTTCGTGGTGCTGGGCGTCGCCTGCGTGATCATCTTGACGGTTGCGATGATGGTTATCCCGGGCACCGCGTAAGCGTGCAACCCGCGGCATAGCCGCAATGAACCGACGCGTTTCGAGGATCCCCTGCTTCGGCGGGGGATCCTTTTTCGCGTGCGGGAATGAGACGGGGGGGGGATGAGACAGGGGGACGGGGCTAATGCCTCATTCCCTGTCGATACGGATGCGGTATGCTTGCGGAATGAGACATTAGCCCCGTCCCCCTGTCTCATCCAGGAGCTTCTCCATCCAGATGTGCTCGACGTGCTCGTCCAGCTCGACGGGACCGTACTGCGCGTAGCCCATACGCCCGTAGAACGGCGTGACGCGGCATTGGGCGTGCAGGTGCATTTCGGTCGCGCCGGCCTCGCGCGCCAGGCGCTCGGACTCGGCCAGCAGCGCGGCCCCGAAGCCGCCGCGGCGCGCCTCGGGAAGCACGGCCAGGCGGCCGAACACCCAGCGACCCGGCTGATCGGGGCGGTCGGGATCGGGGAAGGTGCGTGCGCAGCCGACAAGGGCGTTTGCGTCGTAAAGCGTTACGTGGATGGTGCGCGGATCGTCGTCGATGTCGTCGAACTCGTCCTGGAAACCCTGTTCCTCCATGAACACGCGTGTGCGTACGATGCGCGCGTCATCGAAGTTCCCATGCTCGAATCGCAATTCCATGCCGGTCCTTTCTCTCGTCGGTTGCTGGGTCACTGTACCATATGTGCGCAACGAAACGGAGATTATCCGAGGTCGTGTGTATGTTTTCTGCATAACGGGCGTTCGAGTGAAACGCGTGGGGGCTGCGTGCCCCAAACGCTCGGGAACATGGTAGAATCGTGAGACGTGTAAACGAAAGACCCATCCGCTAAGGAAAGATGCGTACCATGCAAATTCGCGAACAACTTGAACAGCTGATCGACGCGGCCGTCGCGGCCGCGTGCGAGGACGGAACGCTCACGCTCGAGCAGGCTCCCGAGGCGGCTCTCGAGCGCCCGCGCGACGAGAGCAACGGCGACTGGGCGTCCACCGTCGCCATGCGTTCGGCAAAGCTTGCCAAGAAGAATCCTCGCGAGATCGCTCAGATCATCGTCGACCACCTGCCCGAGAACGACATGATCGCTTCCGTCGACATCGCCGGCCCCGGCTTCATCAACATTCGTCTGGCGAACGCCGTCCTGCAGGGCGTTGTGGCGGCGGCTCGCGCCGAGAAGGACGACTTCGGCAAGGGCGAGATTCCCGAGGGCGAGCGCAAGATCAACCTGGAGTACATCTCGGCGAACCCCACCGGCCCCTTGCACGTGGGCCATGGCCGCTGGGCCGCGCTGGGCGATGCCACGGCGCGCGTCATGCGCCATGCGGGCTACGACGTGTTCGAAGAGTTCTACATCAACGATGCCGGCACGCAGATGGACAACTTCGGCGAGTCGGTGGCCGTGCGCTACCAGCAGCTGCTGGGCCGCGACGTGGAGATGCCCGAGGCGTGCTATGCAGGCTCTTACGTGAAGGATATCGCGCAGACCATCATCGATGAGGACGGCGACAAGTGGCTCGATGCCGACCCGAAGGAGCGCATGGAGAACTTCCGCGAGCGCGCCTATGCCTACGAGTTGGCCGAGCAGCACCGCGTCACCGAGCGGTTCGGCACCACCTTCGGATGCTGGTTCTCCGAGCGCTCGCTGTACGTGCCCGATGAGGACGGCTTGAGCGCGGTGGACCGCAGCCTCAAGGCCATGGACGAGAAGGGCTACATCTACGTCGAGGACGGCGCCACCTGGTTCAGGTCCAGCGCGTTCGACGACGAGAAGGATCGCGTGCTCATCAAGGCCAACGGCGAGATGACGTACTTCATGAGCGACGTGGCGTACCACTACAACAAGATGGAGCGCGGCTTCGACCACCTCATCAACATCTGGGGCGCCGACCACCACGGCTACATCGCCCGCTGCGAGGCCATGCTGGCCGCGTGGGGCTGGCCCGGCGCGCTCGAGATCATGCTCGGCCAGCTGGTGAACCTGTTCCGCGACGGCGAGGCCGTGCGCATGTCGAAGCGCACGGGCGAGATGATCACGTTCGAGGAGCTCATCGACGAGGTGGGCGTGGACGCCACCCGCTACCTCATGCTGGCGAAGTCCTCCGACCAGCCCATCGACTTCGACATCGAGGTGGCGAAGAAGAAGGACGCGTCGAACCCGGTGTACTACGTGCAGTACGCGCACGCGCGCATCTGCTCGATCCTGCGCAAGGCGGCCGACCCGGCCGATGCCGAAGCGGCCGCGAACGGCGACATGTCGATGGACGAGCTGGCCTCGAAGGTGATCCCGGCGAACGTGGACCTCTCGCCGCTCACGCACGAGTCCGAGCTGGCGCTGATGCGCAAGATGGACGACTTCGGCCCGCTCGTGGCTCAGGCGGCTCGCGACCGCGCGGCGTTCCGTTTGACGCACTACGCTCAGGATCTGGCCTCGCTGTTCCATTCGTTCTACACGAACTGCCACGTCATCGGCGAGGAGGAGGCTGTGACGAACGCGCGTCTTGCCCTCGTGGACGCCACGCGCATCGTGCTGGCCAAGACGCTGGACCTGCTGGGCGTTTCCGCTCCGGCCAAGATGTAGGTTTCGTTCGAAGGAAGGCCGCCCGATGGGCGGCCTTTTTTATACGTTGTCCTCCAGGTCGACCTGCATCAGGGCGACATTCTCGCGCAGGCGCTTGTACGAGGATCGGCACAGGTCGCCGTCTTCGTAGCGCGCTTGGATCTGCTCGAGCTCGAGGCGCAAGCCGTAGCGTTCGATGTCTTGGGCCTTGCTTGCCGTGTTCGTGAGGGCGGTGATGGACGGGTTGGCATTGCGCAAGGCCGTGATGGAACGCTGGTATTCCAGCAAGAGCGTGCTGACGTCCTCGGCCGGTTCGTCCGATTCGGGGGAGGCCAGCTTCTGCTGCAGGCGCTCCACCACGTGCTCGGCGCATTGCATCTGCAGATCGCGGATGGCCTGCACGCGTTCCGTGACGTTGATGCCGGGCAGTCCGGCGACGATGCGGTGCCATCCCGAGCGCGCTATGGCTCGCAGGCGCAGCATGAAGTTCTGAGCCGACCAGCGGCCTCGATGATGCTTCAGCATGTTCTCGATGCGGGCGAGGCGGCTGAGGTACTGGTAGCCGATGATGGGGTAGATCTCCTCGTCGTCGATGAGCTTGAGCGCGAGCTCCTGCTCCCAGCGCACCGCTTGCAGGCGCAGGGCCGTGTTCGGCTCGTCCTCGATGTCGTTGCGGCTTTTGATGCGCGCGATGCGGTCGTTGTAGGAGCGGATCACCATCTGCGTGGCCGCACGGTTCTCGGCGGTCTGGCGCGCGGCCAAGTCCTCGATGACGGTGCGCAGTATCTCGATGCTCACCTCGGTCTCGTCGCAGCGCAGGTCCTCGTCGGTGGGCGGCTTCTTCGGTGCCAGCAGGGGCACGACGAACGTGGCCAGAAGCAGGGTTACTACGATCACGCCGCAGGCCATGAATATCATGAGGTCGCGCTGCGGCACCGCGTAGGATATGGTGAACGCCACGGCCAGCGTGATGGCTCCTTTCGGGCCGCCCAGGGTCATGACGGCAGCCGTGCGCACGTTCTCCAACCCGAACGGGCGATCTGCGCGTTCGGCGCGGCTGTGCACCCATTCCATGGCCATCACCCAAACGAATCGTGCGAAGATCACGATGAAGGCGAGACCCAGCACGTACGCGATGAGCTTGTCGTTCGAAACGGCCGTGCTTTCCCATGTTCCTTGAAAGGCGAGCGGCAGCTGCGTGCCCAGCAACACGAACACCACGCCGTTGAGCGCGAAGGACAGCACCCGCCAGACGCTTGTCGAGACGATGTTCATGCGCGAGATGGACGGCCCGATGATGCGCGGCGAGATGACGTTCACGAGACCTGCCGCCACCACGGCCAGGATGCCGCTCGTGTGCAGCGCGTTGGCCACAAGGTACACGATGAACGGCGTGAACACCTCGAACAACACGTGGAAGGTCGTGTTCTCCAGGCCCCACGAGCGAACCTTGCGCACTAGGAAGTTGCCCAGGTAGCCCAGGGCGATGCCCATGAGGATACCGCCGAAGAAGCTGAACAGGAAGTCGGCTGTGGCGTCGACGAGGGAGAACGTGCCGGTGACGGCGGCTGCGATGGCGAATTGGAACGCCACGATGCCCGAGGCGTCGTTGATGAGCGACTCGCCTTCGAGAATGCTCTTGGAACGTGAGGAGATGCTCGTTTCCTTGGAAAGCGACGCTACCGCCACGGCATCGGTCGGGCCGAGCGCCGCGCCCAGCGCGAAAGCGGCGAACAAGCTGATGGACGGCACGAGCCAGTGGACGGCGAACCCCACGACGAGCGCCGTGGCAAGCACCAGTCCGATGGCCAGCGACAGCACGGGCTTGCGGTTGCGCCACAGCGATGCCTTGTCGATGTTCTTGGCCTCGTCGTAGAGCAAAGGAGCGATGAACAGCACGAGGAACAGCTTGTCATCGAGTTCGATCTTGATTTGCGAGGAAGCGAGAAGCGCGATGCCGAGGCCAAGCAGGATCTGTATGAGGGGCGAGGAGATCTTGGGCACCAGCTGGTCGATGACCGACGAGACGAGGACGGCCGCCAGCAAGAGCAGGGCGAGCATGAGCGCTTCCAAGGGCTCCTCCATTCGTTGGGATGGGATCAACCCTTTTATTGTAACCGAGCCGGTCGCATCCGCTCGGCTTTGCGCACGAAATGAGCGGAAGGCGTTATTTGGGCCGCCCGCCCGCTACGGCGATGCTCGCTTTGATGTAGAGCGTGTAGGCGACAGCCGCCGTGGAAGCCAGCACCAGATCCCGCTCGAAATCCCCCTCATTTTCTCCGCTCATCAGGCCTTTCGGGCTGGTTGGAAGGGCTGCGAACAACGCTCGCAGCGCGGCTTCGAACGCATCGCAGTAGTAGTCGTAGGCCACGCGCGTGTCGAAGCTGGCGATTTGCATGCGGATGAGCCGGTCGATTTCCGCTATGGAGAACGTCTGCTTAAGGGTGCAGATGACGATGAGGTATGCGATGTGGGAGCGCGTGTACTTCTTGCCTGCGGCCGATGCCAGCACGCCCTGCTTCACGTAGTTGTTCACCATGGAACGCGTGATGATCTTCTCGCCGGGCTGGTACAGCGGAGCCAGCGTGTCTTCGAGAAAACCCACCAGTTGGTCCATGTACAGGTCGATGGAGGGTATCTCGTCGTAGCGAGGGAGGTGCAGGGAGACGAGATGCTCGGCATAGGTCGATGTGCTGACGGATGCGTCGTTCATGAAGGAGCCTTTCGCGCGCGTGCGGAGGAAACAAAACGAGCATAGCAAGGCGACCGTTTGGAGTCAATCTTTAGAACTGCTTGACATAGTACGTTTCAACCAATAATCTAGTTATTGATACTAGATAGTAACCCGGGCGATGCCCGGACGAACGAAAGCAGGTCGCATGGACACCTCTCGCATCGCTCTCGTCATCGACTCGTGCACCGACGTGCCGCCGGCGGACGTCGAGCGGTACGGCATGTACGTCGTGCCGTTGCAGGTGAACTACGAACGCGAGAGCTTTCTCGATAAAGTGACCATCACGCCGCAACAGGTATACGACCGCTTCTCCGAGGAGATCCCCACTACGTCCACGCCGACTCCTGCGATTGCGCGCGAGGTGCTGCAGCGCGTCGTGGACGACGGTTACGAGCAGGCCGTCATCGTCACTATCTCGAGCGGCCTGTCGGCCACATGCGAGCTCATGCGATCGATCACCGTCGGGATGCCCGAGCTGGACTGCTGCATCGTGGACACGAAGAACATCGGCATGGGCGCGGGCTTGGTCGCGCTTGCGGTGGCGCGCAGGCTGGCCGACGGCGCCACGCTCGACGACCTGCGACGCGACAGCGAGCGCATCGTGGAGAGCACGAAGGTGTTCTTCTGCGTGGACACGCTGGAATACCTGCATAAGGGCGGCCGCATAGGCAACGTGACGTACGCGGTGGGCAGTCTGCTGGACATGCGCCCGGTGATCACCTGCAACGAGAAGGGCGTGTACTGCACCGTGGCGAAGGCCAAGGGTCGCCGTCAATCGCTGAAGAAGGCCATGCGCTGCGCCGAGGAGGCAGCGGCGCGGTATCCGCGTTGCACGATGGCCGTGGTGAACGGCGATGCCGCTGCGGAGGCGGCCGAAGTAAAGCACGAGCTGGAGCAGCGCGTGCACAACGTGGACGCCTGGTACGAAGGGCAGATCAGCCCCGTGCTCGTGGTGCATACCGGCCCCGGCCTCATCGGCATCGGCGTCTGCGGAGCGTAAACCCTTCCGTCGCTACGCCAGCGGGAGGGCGAGGGTCACGGAGAAGCCTTCGCCCGGCGCGCCGTCGAGGGAGAGCGATCCCTCGTGCGCGCGGGCGATGCGGTCGACCAGAACGAGCCCCAGGCCGTGATCGCGGTTGAACGACCCAGCCGCGCTGCGCGCCGTGCGCGAGCGCGCGAGGCGCGCTTCGAGCGCGGCGAGGTCGGCAGCCGCGATTCCAGCACCGTCGTCGCTCACGCGGATCGTGCAGTACGCGTTGTCTCGCAGCGCCAGTTCGACGCTGATCGTGCATCCCTGCTCGTTGTGCAGCCGCGCGTTGGAGATGGCGTTCTCCACCGCGCGCGTGAGCAGCCTCTCGTCCCCCAGCACCACCGCGTTCAGCGCGTCCTCTGCGATGTCGAGCTCGATAGGATGCGCTTCGTCCAGCCCGCTGTTCGCATGCGCGGCCGCCACGGTGCGCAGCAGGCGCGCCGCATGCACGCGTTCCAGGCGCATCGGCTGCATGTCGTAGTCCAGCTGCGAGGCGGTGTTGAGATCGGTGACGAGGTCCTTGATCTTGAGCCCCTGCGCTCTGATGACCCGCGCGCTTGCGCGCGCCTCTTCGGCTGCGCCCTCGTCCTGCACGAGCGCGTCGGCGTAGCCGAGAATCATCGACAGCGGCGTGCGGATGTCGTGGGAGATGCCGCGAATCCAGCTTGCGCGCGCGGCGTCCTTCTGCTCGATGACGGCGCTCGTCTCGGTGATCTGGTCGCCGATGTCGCGCAGATCCCCTTTGAGGTGCAGCTCGGCCGCGCGCCCGTCAGACAGCGCGTCGAGCGCTTCGGCGATGGGAGCCACGGCGTTTTGCGTCCGGCGACGCGACACCGCGTAGATGGTGTACAAGATCCCGAGGTCGACTGCGAATATCAGCAGCACGTACAGCGGGAAGTTGCGCACGGTCGACGCGGGGTAGGTGAGCGTCATCGTCCAGAACTCGTTCTTCGGGAAACCCACGACCAGCAGGCCGTCGTCCCGATCCCAGAAAAACGCCGGATAGTCGGCGACGGCCGCATAATGCGCTGCCATCGCCACGTCGTTCACGCTGAACCGGTCGGGCACGTCCTCCGGCTTGTCCTGCGACCAGGCCACCGCGCCGTCCGTCCCGATGACGAGCGCCCAGGCGTCCTGCTGGCCGAGCGCCTCCAGGCCGTTCTCCCCAAGCGTCCATGAGCCGTCGGCATCCTGCTCGAGAGCTTGGTCGACTGCGCGCGTCGTGGACGCGGGCGTGCCGTCGTTGAAGTTCGAGTTCGATTCCCGGTAGGCGATGACGGCGTACAGGAAGAAGTCGATGACCACGATGAGCAGCGCCAGCGCCACGAACAGCAGCAGCTGCTTGGTGAAGAAGCGCGCGAAGCCCGCCGGTCGCCTTGTGCGACGGTCTCGAGCAGATGTGCGAGGGGCGCGGCCCATGAGCTAGCCGCGCTCGACCAGCTTGTAGCCCAGTCCGCGCGCCGTGACGAGCGAAACCGGCGCCGACGGGTCTGCCTCGATCTTCTCGCGCAGGCGACGGATGTGCGCCATGAGCGAGTTCTCGTAGCCGAACGACGTGCCCCAGCACGCCTCGCACAGGGAATCGATGGTGACGATGCGCCCGGCGTTGCGCGCGAGCACGCTCAGGATCTCGTGTTCTTTGGCGGTGAGCGGCACCGTCTGCCCGTCGGCGCGCTCCACCTCGGCGGTGGCGAAGTTCACGCGGCTCGCAGCCAGCTCCAACAGCGGGTTCTCGGCGGCATAGCAGCGGCGCAGCACGGCGGCGATGCGCAGCACCAGCTCTTGGGGCAGAAACGGCTTCGCGATGTAATCGTCGGCGCCCAACGTGAGTCCCGACACGCGATCGAAAGGCTCGTCTTTCGCCGTGAGGAACAGCGCGGGCGTCGAGGTGTGCGCGGGCAGCTGACGGATGCGTCCGAGCAGCTCGAAGCCGTCCATGCCGGGCATCATCACGTCGAGCACGAACAGCTGGTACGCGTGCTCGGGGGAGGCGCTGCGCGCCGCGATCGAGGAGAGCGCTTCGGCGCTGGAATTCGCGATGTCGACGGAGGCGAACCCCGCGCCGTGCAAGATGGTGGCCACCATGTCGGCCAGCTCGCGCTCGTCGTCCACCAGCAGGATGCGCTTGCCGCGCAAGTGCGTCTCCACCATGCCGAATGCGCCGGTCATCGTCGAACCCCTTTCTCTTTCGTGCTTGCCAGTATGACACATGCGGCCGAGCGCGGTAATCCGCTTCTTCGTATCGTAAGGCAGCCGCAAGGTGCGGTAAGGAAGCCGCAAGGCGCCCTGCAAGGCGCCGTAAGGAGCGGCTCGTAACCTGGGAACAGGAGCAAAACGAGAAGAAGGAGCTGAACATGGATACAAGGGACGTCGGGGCGTCGACGGTGGTGGAGGTGCGCGCGCTCAGCAAGCGCTACGGCGCCGAGGGGCGCAAGCGCGACGGCAGCGTGACGCAGGCGCTCGACCGCGTGAGCTTCGCGGTGGCGTGCGGCGAGTTCACCGGTATCATGGGGCCCAGCGGGTCGGGCAAGTCGACGCTGCTGAACTGCCTGGCCACCATCGACAAGCCGTCGAGCGGCACCATCGTCGTCGGCGGGCGCGACGTGACCTCGCTCGCGGGCAAGGAGCTGGCGAAGTTCCGGCGCGAGGACCTGGGCTTCATCTTCCAGGACTCGAACCTGCTGGACACGCTCACGGCGTACGAGAACATCGCGCTGGCATTGACCATCCAGAAAACGCCCGTGCGCGAGATCGACCCGCGCGTGCGGGAGGCGGCGCGCACGCTGGGCATCGAGGACGTGCTGCAGAAGTACCCCTACCAGATGTCCGGCGGCCAGAAGCAGCGCGTGGCCGCGGCGCGCGCCACGGTGACCCGTCCGCATCTCGTGCTGGCCGACGAGCCCACCGGCGCGCTCGACTCGAAGTCGGCGCGCCAGCTGCTCGAATCGCTCGCGCACCTCAACGAGCGGGGATCCACCATCCTCATGGTCACGCACGATTCGTTCTCGGCCAGCTACTGCAACCGCATCGTGTTCATCAAGGACGGCGGCCTGTACGGCGAGCTGCGCCGCAACGGAGCGGAGCGCTCGGCGTTCTACCGCCGCATCGTGGACGTGGTTTCCAGCATGGGCGGCGCGGGCGAGGACGATGCCGCGGACGAGGTGACGCGCCATGCTTGCTAGGCTCGCGCTCGGCAACGTGCGCAAGTCGCTGGCGGACTTCGGCATCTACTTCCTCACGGTCATGCTGGGCGTGGCGGTGTTCTACGCGTTCAACTCCATGACGGCCCAGCAGGGCGTGCTCGCGTTCTCCGAGACGCAAAGCAAGATGTTCGATCTGCTGGGCATGGTCATCGGCGGCGTGTCGGTGTTCATTGCGTTCGTGCTCGTGTTCCTCGTGGTGTACGCGAACAGTTTCCTCATCAAGCGGCGCAAGCGCGAGTTCGGGGTGTACCTCGCCTTGGGCATGAGCACGGGCGACGTGGTGAAGATCGTGGCGCTGGAATCGCTGATTGCGGGCGCGGCCTCGCTTGCGGCGGGGCTCGTCGTGGGCATCGGGCTGTCGCAGCTTCTCTTGCAGCTGACGAGCGCGCTGTTCCAGGCCGACGTGGCCGAGGCGGGCGGCTTCGCGTTCGTGTTCTCGGCCGACGCGTTGGCGAAGACCGCCATCGTGTTCGCGGCCATCTTCCTGACGGCCGCGCTGTTGAACGCGCGCACGGTGGCGCGGGCGAAGCTTATCGACCTTCTGCACGCGCAGCGTAAGAACGAGGAGATGCGGCTGACCAGCTTGCCGCTGTCGCTCGCGCTGTTCGCGGCGTCGCTCGTGCTGATAGGCGTGTCGTACAAGCTGCTCATCGACAACGGGCTGATGGAGCCCTCGCCCGAATTCGCGGTGGCCACGTTGCTCGTGTGCGCAGGCACGGTGCTGTTCTTCTACGCGCTGTCGGGCTTCCTGTTGAAGCTGGTACAGCTGATCAAGCCGCTGTACCTGCGCGGGCTCAACATGTTCGCGCTGCGGCAGCTGAACGCGAAGGTGAACACCGCGTTCGCGTCGCTGTCGGTGGTGTGCCTCGTGCTGTTCCTGGCCATCACCAGCGTGTGCGGCGGCATCGGCATCCGCAACGCCATCGACGGTTCGCTGGACAAGAGCACGGGATACAGCGCCAGCGTGTCCACGTCGTTCGGCTCGTACGATGCCGAGGCGGGCTACCGGCCTGCCGACTTGGGCGCGTTCGGCGAGTTCGCCGAACGGCAGGGCTACGACATGGCCGCAGGGCTGCGCGCGAGCGTGGCGGCGGTGGGCGCGGGCGACTTCGACGCGGCGGTTTCCGGCGTGGCGCAGGTCGACCTTCTGGTCGATCCTGCCGACGGCCTGGTGATGGACGACGTGGAGCGCGCGAGCGGCCTTGTGCTGGCCGACTACGCCGGCGCGTCCGTCAACAGCGGTTACGGCGCGTACCCCGTGTACCTGGCGAAGCTGTCGCAGGTGAACGCCGCGCTCGAGCTGGCGGGTCGACCGGCGCTCGAGCTGGGCGCGGGGGAGTGCGCGGTTTTCAGCGACTCCGACATCACGAGCGGGTTCTACCGCGACGCGGTGGATCGCGGCACCGTGCTGTCCGTGGGCGGGCGCGACCTGCGCGTGGCCGAATTCCGGGGCGAGAGCCTGCAGACCACGCCGTTTCCGATGAACACGGGCACGCTCGTGGTGCCCGACGAGGCGGTGCCGGCAGGATCGGCGATCCTCCAGTCCGTCCTCGACGTGCAGTGCGCAAGCGACGAGGACGAGGCCGCGTTCGGCGAGATGATGGACGCCGTGGCGGACACCGACAACCCCGACACCTGGCCGATCACGCTGTCCATGACGCGCGCCGAGGTGATCGACCAGAGCATCAGCCTGTCCACCATTGTGGCGTACCTGGCCATCTACCTGGGCTTCGTGCTGGTCATCGCCTGTGCGGCCATACTCGCCATCCAGCAGCTGTCCGACGCTTCCGATAACGCGCAGCGCTACGGGCTGCTGCGAAAGCTGGGGGCTCCCGAGGGCATGATCAGCAGCGCGCTGTTCGTTCAGGTGCTCGTGTACTTCCTGTTCCCGCTGCTGCTGGCCGTCGCGCACGCCGCGTGCGCGCTCGTGGTGGTCACCGACGTCGTGGCCGTGTTCGGGCACCTCGACATCACGTCGATGGCGTTGGCCTGCGCCGGCGCGTTCCTGGCGGTGTACGGCGCCTACTTCGCGGTGACGTACGTCGGCGCCCGGAAGCTCGTGCGCGAATAGGGGGGGGAGCGAAGGAGCCCCCGCAGGCCGAGTCTGCGGGGGCTCCGCGATGAAGCGGCGGGGCAGCTAGATCTGCCCGCCGAGGGAGAAGGCCTGGGAGAACGGGCTGCCGTCGTCGGTCGGCACGAGCACCAGGTTTCCGCTCTCCAGGACGTACGTGGGCAGGACGCGCACCACGGTCAGCTGCACTGTGCCGCCCGGCGCGATGACGACGTGCTGGGGGTCGTCGGAGGGCACGGTGTCGCCCGTTGCCTCGAAGTCCAGATCGTAACCCGTCCGCACCATGTCGAGCGTTCCGTCATCGTTGCGCAGGGCGAAATCGTAGAGCACGGGCGTCCAAACGGGGACGGCCGTATCTTCAAGGTTGCGCAGCGTCACCGTCGTGGACGCGTAACGGTAGTCGTCGCTCGTAAGCGTGCCGTCGTCGTTGTAGCCGTAGCCCCACACCTCGCGCGAGCATTTGTCCATGTAGCGCGCGTTGCCCAGCCATCCGTCCACGACAAAGAGGCAGTCGTCGAGCGCCTTTCCGCCCGGAAGAGTGTCGGAGAGCGAGATGGAAGGGGAGCTCATGGCCAAGCGCGCGGTCGGCTGTTGCGAGCTTTCGGAGTCTGGGTGAGAGGAGCCGGTGCTTTCGTATCCGAAGTCGAACGCGACTTCGCCGTCGGACGGTGTGAGCGCGTTTTCGGGCAGGGTCGCGTCGACGCGCGCGCCGTTCTCCTCGACGGTTGCCCGCCAGGTATCGTCCTGGCGCTCGATGGTCGACGCGGGCAGCACTTCGTCGGCGCGGTCGTTCGCGTCGTCGAGCGGGAAGGGGAACGGGCCGCTTCCCGCTTTCACCACGATGCCGTAGAGCGATTTCGCTGCCGAGGGGGCTTCGGCGTCGTCTGCGGCGAGACGGGTGGTCAGGCGGGGGGTGCCGTCGACCATTTCGGTCTCGAAGTTGGCCGCGTGCAGCTCGATGGCCTGGGTGGACGTGCGCCCGTCCTCGAACGTCACGGTGACGGTGAGCGTCTGTCCTTCGAACAGGTCGATGACGGGGGATTGCAGGTCGCCCATGATGTTTTCAGGAGGCTCGCCCTCGTTCGTCCAGAGGCCGAAACTCGTCGTGCCGTCCGCGATGCCGGGGTCGTCGCTTGCGGAGACGTCGATGGTGGAACCCATGAGCTTCGCGAGGCTCAGCTTACTCTCTCCGTTCCGCATGGAGCTTCCGACGAAATCGTAGCCGCCGTAGTACTCGCCGGTACCGCGCGCCGTGGGCTTCCAGCTTGCCAGCTCGCCCATGCGCGGGTCGTCGGGGTCGGTCGGTCCGTCTTCGAACGTCACGCGGTACAGGGCTCCGCCCGTCAGGTTCGCCTGCACGCGGGAGATGCCCTCGCCCTCAACGTGGAAGAGGCAGCCGGTGAAGAAGCCGCTCACTTTGTAGTCGTCGCCTCCTGAGAAGCGGTAGCCCAAGTCGCGGTCGAACGCAACGGTGCCCCCCTCGCCGGGCGCGAGCGGCGCGCTGCCGTCGGAGGCGTAGGCGCGCACGGCGAAGCCGCTTGCCTGTTGGGCGTCGCTCAGGGAGATGGCCGTATGGCCGTCCGCGTCCATCGCGCCCATGACCATGGGCACGCCGCCGGCGACGATGGCCGCGGCGACGAGGCAGGCTGCGGCGGGCAGACCCCAGCGACGCGCAACTGCGACGCCGCCGCTGCGCGATCCGGCGCGCCGATGTGGGCGCTTGGCTGACGCGGTCGCGACCGGCTGAGCGGAGGAGGCGAAGCGGTCGGCTGCCCGCTCGGCGGCGGCTAGCGTGCGTTCTTTGAGATCGGACGACGCGCGCACCTGGTGCTGCATGCGCTCGTACTCCTTGCGGAAATCGTTTTCGTTCATGAGTGCGCTCCTAGATTGATCTTGAGGGCCTTGCGCGCGCGGTGGAGGTGGGATCGGACGGTGCCTGAGCGCTCGCCGGTGATCTGCGCTATCTCGTCGGTTGCATATCCTTCGAAGTAGAACAGGTGCACGGCGGTGCGCTGCTGGGGCGTGAGGCGGGCGAGAGCCGCGGCCAAGTCGCCGGGCTCGAGGTTGCGGTTGCCGAAAGCGTCGTCGGGCGCTTCGCGTCCCGGCTCGTCCAGCTCGGAGGCGCGCAACGTGGACAGCGTGGCATCGTCAAGCTCGGCGCGGCGCTTGCTCCAGGGGCTGCGGTGCACGTCGTTGCAGCAGTTGATCGTCACGCGCAGAAGCCACGCCTTCAGATGCTCGTCGTCGGTGAACCGCTCTCTCGATTGCAGCAGGCGCATGAACACGGTTTGAAACACGTCCTCAGCGTCGGCGACGCTGCCCATGCGGCTGGTAGCCAAGCGAAGCACGGTGTCGCCCCAGCGCTCCATGGCGCTTTCGAGCGCCACGGCGTCGAGGACGTGCACGGTTCCGCTCGGCTGGCCAGCGTGCGGTTTTCGTCCGTTCGCTGCAGCAAGCGGACGGTCGCTCCGGGACGTTCCGGCTCCCAGAGCCTCGCAACCTACATCCATATCCCATCTCCTTTCCGCTACCAACACGCGCGAAGGAGCGTTTTGTCGCAGATGCTTCCGCCATCATACACAAGGTGCCCACAATTCAGAGGAGAAGGGGGAAAATGAAAAAGGCCAGACATGATGTCTGACCTTTAGAATTCAAATGGTGGACTGTCGGGGACTCGAACCCCGGACCTTGGGATTAAGAGTCCCCTGCTCTACCAACTAAGCTAACAGTCCAGAAATAACGCCTATGTCAAAGTTCCAAGTGCACAAAGCGCTGGATTATTTTAAAGCATGTTTCCAGCAATTGCAAGTACTTTTTTCAAACTCGCGCTGGGGTGGATGATGGGACTCGAACCCACGACCTCCAGAGCCACAATCTGGCGTTCTAGCCGACTGAACTACACCCACCAAGGCGCAAGGTGGTAGTATACGGATTTTCTACCGGGAGTGCAAGAGGAATATGAGCAAAATGTATCAACCATTTTGCAAACGCCTGTCGATCGCTTGCTTTCAAGTAGTATAGAATCATCCAAGACGTCGAAAACGGCTGCCTAGCGCGGCGCCCGAAGAAGAGTCGACGCCCGAGGGGCAGGGCATCCGGCCCTCCCGCAATCGGAATGAGGAGCACTACGTGGATATCAAGCAATCGTCTGAAAAGCGGTTCGCACTTTTGATCGATGCCGACAACGTGTCGGCGAAATATATAAAGCCCATCACCGACGAGCTGTCGAAGTACGGCACCGTCACCTACAAGCGCATCTACGGCGACTGGACGCTCACGCTCCATGCCAAGTGGAAAGACGCGCTGCTGGAGAACTCCATCACGCCCATCCAGCAGTTCGGCTACACTCAAGGCAAGAACGCCACCGACTCGGCCATGATCATCGACGCCATGGACATCCTGTACACGCGCTCGGTGGAGGGCTTCTGCATCGTGTCGAGCGACAGCGATTTCACGCGTCTGGCCAGCCGTATCCGCGAAAGCGGCCTCACGGTCATCGGCATGGGCGAGAAGAAGACGCCCACGCCGTTCAGAAAGGCATGCGACATTTTCACCACGCTGGAGCTTCTGCTGGGCGACACGGGCGGCAAGTCGGGCGGACGCAACAGGAACCGTCACGACCAGGGCTCGTCGTCGAACGGCCAGGGCGCTGGAACCACCACCATGAGCAAGGACGAGATCGAGCAGGCCGTGGTGAACATCATCACGGACAACCAGAACAACGGCAAGTCGACGGGGCTCGGAGAGGTGGGCAGCCGTCTGCTGAAGCGCTACCCCGACTTCGACGTGCGCAGCTACGGCACGAACCTGCTGTCGAAGCTGCTCGACGAGTTCGCCAGCGTGCAGATCATCAAGGACGGCAGCTCGGTGGCCGTGGTGCTGGCCGAGGGTGCGAACGCTCCGAAGGACGCTTCCCCGGAGGCAGAGCAGGCACCCGAGACCAAGCAGGCCGACGACGTGAAAGACGCGCCGGTTGCAGAATCTGAAGGATCGACGGACGCACAGGGCGCCGCTGAGGCGAAGCCGGTCGAGAAGAAGCCCGCGTCGCGCCGTCAGCCGCGTCGTCGCAAGGATCAGGTCGCGGCGCAGCAGGGATCCGAGGCTACCGAGGAGAAGCCGGTTCAGGAACCGGAACTCTCAGCGGAGCCCGCAGGCGAGCAGCATGATCGTCTGGCCGAACCTGTCGTCGAAGCCGAGCCTGCCGAGCAGCCTCCCTCGGACAACCGTCCCGGACGTGCCGCCCGCATGCGCGCGGCTGCTTCTCGCTCGAGAGGCTCGGAAGGGCGCAAGCAGGCGGGGAAGAAGCAGACCGAGAAGGGTGAGCGCTCGGACGGCGAGGTGCCTGCCCAGGCCGCCGCGCCAACCGAGGAGCAGAAGCCCGCTGCGAAGCCGAAGCGCAAGCCCGCGAGGGCGAAGGCCCCCAAGGCCGAGCAGCCGGTCGCCGAGGCTACGGCGACGCAGGAGGAGCCCGTCGGGGAAGCGCCGAAGCGGGAGCCCGAAGCGCCCGCGAAGCGCGCACCGAAGCGTCCGGCCAAAGCGACTGCGAAGGCTGTCGCCGAAGGCGCCGCTGCCCCGTCCGACCCCGAGGCGTTCATCCGCCAGACCGTGGCCGCCGCCGAGCCGGAGGGGATCGCGCTGTCCGTGCTGGGCAAGCGCGTGCGCGGCAAGTTCCGCACGTTCAAGCTGCGCGATCTGGGCTACGCGCAGTTCAGGCCCTATCTCGACGACCTGGACGGCATCAAGGTGGAGCAGCGCGACGGCCAATCCTACGCCCGCCTCGACCGATAGGCGCGAATCGCCCGCGAGGGGTTTCTCGTGCGGTGCCGCAGGGAGCCGCCCGATTACGGCTCGTGGTCTGCGCTCGGGGCGTCGAGCGGAATACCGCGCCCCCTTGGCAGAGGCGCGCATAAGTCGAGGACTTGGACTCCCTGCCCGATGCCGTGCGAACTCGCGGGCGCGGAAATGGACGAACGCGGCGGCGCATCCCGGCTCGTGACGGTCGGGCAACAACCGTTCGTTGAAGTCGTGAGGCGGCGTTTTCGGGTTCTTCTCCCATGATATCCTTGCAGCGTGAAAGCTGACGAGGTAGGAGAGGCATGAAGAAGATAGTCATGGTTATCGTCGCCGTCGCGCTGATCGCGGCCGGCGTGTTCGGAACGCTCGCCGTGCAGCGCACGTTCGAGCCCAGCATCTCGCTGTCGTCCACGTCCATCCAGGAGCAGCTGTCCGATTGCAGCGAGCTTGCCACGGCCAAGCTGGACTACCGCGGCCTCGTGCGCTACGAGAACGGCGACATCGACTTCATCACGAAGAAGGCCTTCACCATGGTCTACGATGCCGAGGTGCGCGCAGGCGTGGATCTGGCGCAGGCCCGCGTCGAGGTCAGCGGCAACGCCATCACGGTGAGCCTGCCGGCGCCGCAGCTTCTGGGCATCGAGATCGACCCGAACTCCCTCGAGTTCTACGATTCATCGTTCGCGCTGTTCAACTGGGAGAACAAGCAAGATACGGCCGAGGCGCTGAAGGTGGCGCAGCAAGATGCCGAGGGCAAGGTGAACCAGGCTAACATGCTGGAGCAAGCCAAGGCTCAGGCGCATACGCTGGTCGAGAACCTGCTGAAGCCCTTCACCGTCGGCGACAACGCCTATACGGTGACGGTGGTCGACCAATAGCAACGCGTGCAAGAAGAAGGGCGGCCCTGGAGCCGCCCTTCTTCTTGCAGAGGAACCGTTCCCCTTACGCCAGCTCGTTCTCGCTGAACGCATCCTCGCCGAACGTGATCTCCTTGCCGGCTTTGCGCCACTCGCGGTACTCCGACGTGGCGGTGAACAGCACGTCGGACGACGAGTTGAGCGCCGTCTCGCACGAATCCTGAACCACGCCGATGATGAAGCCGATGGCCACCACCTGCATAGCCACGTCGTTGCCGATGCCGAACAGCGAACATGCCAGCGGGATGAGCAGCAGCGACCCTCCTGCCACGCCCGACGCGCCGCAGGCGGACACCGCTGCCAGCGCGCTGAGGATGACGGCGGTGGGCAGATCGATGGACACGCCCATGGTGTGGGCGGCCGCCATGGCCATGACCGAGATGGTCACCGCAGCGCCCGCCATGTTTATGGTGGCTCCCAGCGGGATGGACACCGAGTAGTTGTCCTTGTCCAGCCCCAGCTTGCGGCACAGCTCCATGTTCACCGGGATGTTCGCCGCCGAGCTGCGCGTGAAGAACGCCGTGATGCCGCTGTCCTTCAGGCAGCGCAGCACGAGGGGGTAGGGGTTCTTGCGGATGCCCCAGAACACCAGCAGCGGGTTCGTGACGAACGCGATGAACAGCATGCAGCCCACCAGCACCAGCAGAAGCTGGCCGTACTCGGTGAATATCTCCAGGCCGTTCGCGCTCACCGTGGTGTACACGAGGCCCAAGATGCCGAAGGGCGCCAGCGAGATCACCCAGCGCACCACCTGCGACACGGCGTCGGACACGCTGGCGAACACGTCCTTCGTGCTCTGCGACGCGGCGCGCAGCGCGATGCCCAGCACCACGGCCCAAGCCAGGATGCCGATGTAGTTCGCGTTCATAAGCGCGTCCACCGGGTTCGACACCATGTTCATCACGAGCGTGCCCAGCACCTCCCCGATGTCCGACGGCGAGCTCTGGTCGGCCGCCGGAGCGCTCAGCGTGAGCTCGATGGGGAACAGGAAGCTGGCCACCACGGCCACGAGCGCCGCGACGAACGTGCTCACCACGTACAGGAGCACGACGGTTTTCATCGATCCGGCGGCACGAGCGTTCGCGAGCGCGCTGATAACCAGGAAGAACACCAGAATCGGCGCGACGCCTTTCAGCGCCGACACGAACAGCGTGCCCAGCAGCTCGACGACCTCGATGTTCGGCACCGCCACGCCCAGCACGCCGCCGATCACCAGTCCGATGACGATACGCTTCACCAGGCTGACCGAGTTCCACGCCTGGACGACCTTCTTGATTCCCATGATGCGTTCCTTTCCCGTTGAGTCGCATCATAGTAGCAGAAAGAGGGCGCGCGCACGAAAAGCGTTCGGACGACGGTTTTCTTTCCCGCCGTTTTTGGTATCATGGTCGCTGCGCGCTTTCGGGCGCGATGCAACGCGTGCGGGCGTGGCGGAATTGGCAGACGCGCCAGATTTAGGTTCTGGTGGGGAAACTCGTGAAGGTTCAAGTCCTTTCGCCCGCACCATCAAGATACGTCGCGGCGCGCTTCGCCCAATGCGGGATGCGAAGGCTGCGCGTCCGTTCCTCATGCACGCTTTTGTCAAGCTAAACGCATCGTTGGACCCGCATGCGCTTGACAAAAGCGTGCACGAGCAGAAAAAGGCTCGCAGCTTCGGCGTTCGGGCGAGCTAGGCGAAGAACTTTCCCAACAGAAAGCCTATGACTACGCTGAGGGCGGCGAACAAAGCGGCGGTGCCCACGAGGCGCGTTTCGCGACGCTCGCGGCGCTTGCGCTCCTCTTCCTCCTGTTTGAGCATGGGAAAGTAGGAGTATCCGTCCGACGTGATGGTGACCACGGTGCCGCGGCGGTCGTCGATTTTCTGCATGAGCGCGCCGTGCGCGATGAGCTCTACCTGCAGGTCGTCGTCGGGGCGATAGGGGAAGGCGCAGTGATACACGAGGTCGCCGTCGACGGTGCACGTTGCGCGCTCGTAGTCCAGCAAGCGCGCCAGCTCGCGTTCCTGCAATATGTTGAGATCGATGGTGGGCATGGAAGCCTCCGGCTGCTGCGTTTCGGGTGCGTTTCGCTTTCGGCTTCATGATACCGTGATCGGGCGATTAGCGGGAGGGCAAAATCGATTTGTAACCTTCGAGATTCGGGTAAGAGGCGCCTTCCTTGCCGTCCAATGGCGCTACGCTTCCGTTTCGACGGTGAGCTTGCCCGAATCGCCCGACTCGATCCGGAAGGGGTAGGCGATCAGTTCCAGGCCCAGCAACAGCACGTGGTGCTCGATGTTCGCGAACGGGCTGATGATAAGCAGCACGGCCAGCACCATCTCGAACACGGTGAAGGCCAGCTTCAACGCGAAGGGCCTCCTTCCCTTGAGCGCGTGCACCACCTCGTCGATCTCGTCGGCGGCCTTGTACAGGCCCAGGAGGCCCCACATCACGCCGACGAAGCTGATGGAGGCATGTCCCTGCACGAGGATGACGCCGCCGAGCACGCACATGACCACGGCCCGCCCCAGCACGGCCGGTTCCTCGGCGAGGCTGCGCGCGTCGGCTCGCGCGCCGCTCGCGTGCGCAACCGCGTACACGAGGCCTGCCGCGCCCGATACCGCCATGAGGCCTCCCAGCAGATACGGCAGCGCGTCGGTGACGGTGTCGGGGATCAGCAGGCAGCACATCCCCAAAAGCGGCAGGAGCAGCAGCGAGACCACCGACACCTGCTCGCTGCGGCTGCGGGATTTGATGGCTTTGAGGGTGCGGTCCTGGGGCATAAGGGGCTCCTTGCGTCCTTGTCGAAAGTCGTCTCATGGTAGCATGACTTTCGATGCCGGCGGAATTTTCAACGGGCGGTTCCCCGGTTTCGTTTCCGTTGCACCCTGGTTGCGTCCCGGTTTCGTCGGTTCTTCGTGAACCTGCCTCATCTTTACTTCCCGGCTGGGCGCATATGTGCGATAATTCCGTCTCGGTGTGCTTGGCTTGCTTTGCAGGTCGTAACGCATCGCTGCAAGGGAAGGCCAAGGCAGTCGCACCGAACGATGCCGCAAGGCGACATATGAATGATGGAGGATAGTTACGTGGAAACAAAAGTTGAGGCATTGGAAGATAACCGCACGAAAGTGACCGTTACCGTCGATGCCGCGGACATCGATGCCCGCATCAAGAAGACCTACAAGGACTTCGCCAACAAGTACAACTTCCCCGGGTTCCGCAAGGGCAAGGCCCCGCGCCCGATCATCGACAACGCCCTGGGCGCCGAAGCCGTGCGCGCGACGGTCACCGACGACGTGGTCAACGGCACCTATCCTCTCGCCATCGACGATTGCGACCTGTACCCCATCGCCAAGCCTGAATTCGACGAGACGGACCTCGTCGAGGCCGGCAAGCCCTACACCTTCTCGTTCACCGTCACGGTGAAGCCCGAGATCGAGATCTCCAGCTACGAGCCCGTCGAGATCGAGCTGCCCGCCGAAGGCACGACCGACGCCGAGATCGACGAGCAGATCGACGCCCTGCGCGAGCACTACTACTCGTTCGAGGACGCTTCCGCCGCCACGAAGGTGAAGGAAGACAGCTATATCGACCTGGCCATGAAGGCCACCGACGACAAGGGCGAGGAGATTCCGTCGCTCACGACCGAGAACCGTCCCTACGGCTTGGGCGCGAACCTGTTCCCGGCCGAGTTCGACGAGCAGCTGGTGGGCCTGAAGAAGGGCCAGACCGCCACGTTCACGCTGGACATGCCCGCCGATCCGCCCATCATGCTGTCCGCGCTGGCCGGCAAGACCGAGAAGATCAACTTCGAGGTCGAGGTCAAGGTCGTCAAGAAGAAGATCGTTCCCGAGGTCAACGACGAGTGGGCCAAGGAGCAGATGGGCTTCGAAAGCGTCGAGGACCTGCGTGCGCGCATCGCCGAGTCCGTCACCAGCCAGAAGGCCGACATGATGCCGCGCCTGAAGGAGAACGCCTGCCTGTACGCGCTCGCCGAGCGCGTGGAGGGCGACGTCCCCGAGGCCATGCTGGAGGACGCGGAGGCCAGCTTGATCCAGGACTTCTTCCAGCAGCTGCAGAGCCAGGGCATGACCTTCGACGTGTACCTCGCCCAGCAAGGCATCACGCCCGACCAGTTCAAGGAGGACGTGAAGAAGCAGGCCGAGGACATGTCCAAGCAGGATCTCGCGCTTGACGCGTGGGCCCGCCACTTCGGCATGGAGGCTACGGCCGAGGAGGTCACCGAGGAGTTCGTGAAGAGCGGCGTCGAGGATCCCGCGGCTCTGGAGGCCGAGTGGCGCTCGAACGGCCAGCTGCACATGGTGCGCCAGGGCGTGATCCGCACCAAGGCCGTGAAGGACATCATGGACAAGGCCGTCGTGACCGAGCTCGACCTCTCGAAGAAGAAGGACGAGGAAAAGAAGCCGGCCAAGAAGGCTGCGGCCAAGAAGACGGCCAAGAAGGACGAGGCCGCAGGCGACGAGCCCGCGAAGAAGCCCGCCAAGAAGGCCGCTCCGAAGAAGGCTGCGAAGAAGGACGAGGACGTCGAGGCCAAGGCCGACGACGCAGAATAGCACCGTGAGCACATCGAGCCGTCCGGCCGCGCATCCGCGCGTCGCCGGGCGGCTCGAGGTAACGAAACGGTACCCCGGCCTTGCACAGCGCAGCGATAAACCTCACTATGGCATAAACGCAAGCAGGCCGCCGAGCGGCCGCAAGAGACAAGCGAGGCAACCTTATGAGCTTTGATCCCAAATCAGCACTGATTCCCTACGTTATCGAGCAGTCCCCGCGCGGCGAGCGCAGCTACGACATCTACTCCCGCCTGCTCAACGATCGCGTTATCTTCCTGGGCGAGCAGATCGACGACAACGTGGCCAACTCTGTGGTGGCGCAGCTGCTGCACCTCGAGAGCGCCGATCCGGACAAGGACATCTCCCTGTACATCAACTCGCCGGGCGGCTCGGTGACCGCGGGTCTTGCCATCCTTGACACGATGGACTTCATCAAGTGCGATGTGTCCACCATCTGCCTGGGCGAGTGCGCCTCTATGGCCGCCGTGCTGCTGTCCAACGGCGCCAAGGGTAAGCGCCTGTGCCTGCCGAACTCCATGGTGCTCATCCACCAGCCGTCCGGCGGCGCGCAGGGCCAGCAGACCGAGATCGCCATCGTGGCCGACTTCATGCTGAAGACCCGCAACCGCCTGAACAAGATCCTCGCGGACAACACGGGCCAGACGCTGGAGACCATCCAGAACGACACCGAGCGCGACAACTACATGACCGCCGAAGAGGCCGTCGCCTACGGCCTGGTCGACCGCATCACCACCTCGCGCGCGGTTGCGCCGAGCTCCGACGAGTAGAGAAGCGAACAGGATACATGAACGACAGACGCGACGACGAATTCGAAGGCCGAGACGCCGATATCGCCTGCGCCTTCTGCGGCAAGCAGCCGCATCAGGTGGCGGCCATGATATCGGGGCCGAACGGCATCTACATCTGCGACGAGTGCATCTCCGTGTGCGCCGATGCCATGATGCGCGACCTGGGGCTGAGCGTTCCGGGCCACGACGAGGCAGCGATGGCGGAGGGCTTCTCCCATGCCGAGGAGGGCCGTCACGCGCGGGTGGGCGACGGGGTCGTGACGGCTTCGGTCGCCGATCCGGCGCCGGAGGACGTGTTGGCCGACCTGCCCACGCCCCACGAGCTGTACGCCGAGCTCTCCGAGCACGTGGTGGGTCAGGAGCAGGCGAAGCGCGCGCTGTCGGTGGCGGTGTACAACCACTACAAGCGCATCAGCCTGGGCGCGGACGCCGTAGACGGCGACGTGGAGCTGGCGAAGAGCAACATCATGCTTCTGGGTCCCACGGGCTCGGGCAAGACGCTGCTTGCGCAGACGCTGGCTCGCACGTTGCGCGTGCCGTTCGCCATCGCCGACGCCACCACCCTCACCGAGGCGGGCTACGTGGGCGAGGATGTGGAGAACATCCTGCTCAAGCTCATGACCGCGGCCGACTTCGATATCCCGCGCGCCGAGATCGGCATCATCTACATCGACGAGATCGACAAGGTGGCCCGCAAGGCCGAGAACCTGTCCATCACGCGCGACGTGTCGGGCGAGGGCGTGCAGCAGGCGCTGCTGAAGATCGTGGAGGGCACGGAGGCCAGCGTGCCGCCGCAGGGCGGCCGCAAGCACCCGCAGCAGGAGCTCATCCATATCGACACCACGAACATCCTGTTCATCCTGGGCGGCGCGTTCGTCGGGCTTGCCGACATCATCGCCGACCGCGTGGGCAAGAAGGGCCTGGGCTTCAACGCCGAGCTGCCCGAGAGCAAGAAGCACGCCGAGGCCGAGCTTTTGGCGCGCGTGCTGCCGGAGGATCTGAACAAGTACGGCATGATCCCCGAGTTCGTGGGGCGCATCCCCGTGGTGACGTCGCTCAACGAGCTTTCCGAGGAAGATCTCGTGCGCATCCTCACCGAGCCGAAGAACGCTCTGGTGAAGCAGTACACCAAGATGTTCGAGTTCGAGGATTCCGTGCTGACGTTCGAGCCGGAAGCCTTGAAGGCCATCGCTCACGAAGCGGTGGAGCACGGCACGGGCGCCCGCGGCCTGCGCTCCATCTGCGAGCGCGTGCTGCAGGACGTGATGTACGACCTGCCCGAGCAGAAAGGCCCGTCGGCGGTGACCATCCGCGCGACGGACATCACGGGGGAGACGAAGCCCGACATCGAGCCGACGGACGGGGCGGAAGCTCTTCCGGCGGGCGATGCGGCAAGCCTGCAGAGCGCGTAGCGCGGACGCGGGATACGGTAAACGAGCGGGCGGATCGCGACGAGCGGCGCGCCCGCTTTTCGGTTTGAGAGACTTTGAGGACGAAAGAGCAGACCATGGCCGATAACACGAACGACAAGAGCGGCAAGAAGATCGACTACGACTTCGCCGCCCACGAGCGCCCGCTTTTCGAGGCGTGGATGAACGCGGGCTACTTCCAGCGTACGCCCGAGCTGGGTGCGGGCAAGGGACAGCCCTATACCATCGTCATCCCGCCGCCGAACATCACGGGCGTGCTGCACATGGGCCACGCCCTCAACGACACCATCCAGGACACGTGCATCCGCCGCGCGCGCATGCAGGGGCGTCCCACGCGCTGGATCCTGGGCACCGACCACGCCGGCATCTCGACGCAGACCAAAGTGGACAAGAAGCTGGCCGATCAGGGTATCAGCCGTCTGGAGATCGGGCGCGAGGCGTTCATCGAGGCGTGCTACGACTGGTACAAGGAGTACGGCACCACCATCGTGAACCAGATCAAGGGCATGGGCTGCTCGTGCGACTACGACGACGAGCACTTCACGCTGGAGCCGGCGTACGTGAAGGCCGTGCGCAAGCTGTTCGTGGACTGGTACCACGACGATCTCATCTACAAGGGCAAGCGCATCGTCAACTGGTGCCCGCATTGCACCACGTCCATCTCGGATGACGAGGCCGAGTACGTGGACGAGACGGGCCACTTGTGGTACCTGCGCTACCCGCTGACCGAGCCGGTGGACGGTCTGGAGTACCTCGTGGTGGCCACGACGCGCCCCGAGACGATGCTGGGCGACACGGGCGTGGCGGTGAACCCGAAGGACGAGCGCTTCAAGCACCTCGTGGGCAAGACGGTGAAGCTGCCGCTGGTGGACCGCGAGATCCCCATCTTCGCCGACTGGCACGTGGACATGGAGTTCGGCACCGGCTGCGTGAAAACCACGCCCGCGCACGACCCGAACGACTGGGCCATGGGCGAGCGCAACGGCCTCGAGCGCATCAACATCTTCGACGAGACGGCGCACGTGGTCGACGGCTTCGGCCGCTTCAGCGGCATGGACCGCGACGAGGCGCGCGAAGCCGTGGTGGTCGCGTTCGACGAGCTGGGCCTGTTGGACAAGGTGGAGGACCACGACCACTCCGTTATGACGTGCTACCGTTGCCACACGAAGCTGGAGCCCTGGGAGTCCGAGCAGTGGTTCGTGGCCGTCGACGGCCTCAAGCAGGACGCGGCGCGCGTGGTGGAGGACGGCTCCATCCAGTTCCACCCCGAGCGCTGGAAGCAGGTGTACCTCGACTGGCTGGCCAACCTCAAGGACTGGTGCATCTCGCGCCAGCTGTGGTGGGGCCATCGCATCCCCATGTTCTACTGCGATGAGTGCGGCTGGGAGGA
Source organism: Eggerthella sp. BIOML-A1 (assembly GCF_009875595.1). Classification (NCBI taxonomy): domain Bacteria; kingdom Bacillati; phylum Actinomycetota; class Coriobacteriia; order Eggerthellales; family Eggerthellaceae; genus Eggerthella; species Eggerthella sp. BIOML-A1. Next base: position 107,349 of record NZ_WWRZ01000006.1, read on the forward strand.
CGCGTCGGTGGAAGACGTCGAGACGTGCCCCGTGTGCGGCAAGCCCGTGCGCCAGGACGAGGACGTGCTGGACACGTGGTTCTCGTCGCAGCTGTGGCCGTTCGCCACGATGGGCTGGACCGAGGAGGGCATGGACGCGCCGCAGATGAAACAGGCGTATCCCACCCAGGTGCTGTCCACGGCTCGCGACATCATGGGCCTGTGGGTGGCGCGCATGGTGATGGCATCCATGTACTGCACCGATCGCATCCCGTTCGAGCACGTCATCATCCATCCCACGGTGATGGCCGCCGACGGCAAGCCCATGTCGAAGAGCCGCGGCAACGGCGTGGATCCGCTGCGCCTCATGGAGGACTACGGAGCCGACGGCATGCGCTTCGGCCTGCTCATGCAGGTGACGGGCGCGCAGGACCTCAAGTTCAACGAGGCGAAGCTGGAAAGCTCGCGCAATTTCGCGAACAAGATCCGCAACGCGGCGCGCTTCGTGACAATGAACCTCGACGACTACGTGCCGGGCGCGCCCGAGCCCGTGACGCCGGCCGACCGTTGGATATTCTCGCGCCTAGCGGGGCTTGTGGCCCGCGTCGACGAGGCGTACGGGAACTTTGAGTTCGGCGAGATCACGCGCGAGCTGTTCTCGTTCTTCTGGAACGAGTTCTGCGACTGGTACATCGAGTTCTCGAAGGCGCGCCTGAACGGCTCGCCTGAGGATCGCGCGGCGTGCCAGCGTAACCTCGTGTTCGTGCTCGACCAGGCGCTGCGCCTGCTGCACCCCATCATGCCGTTCGTGACGGAGGAGATCTATCAGCAGCTGCCTATCGACCGCACGGAGGCGCCGTACCTCATCGTGGCCGCATGGCCCGATGCCGAGGCGCTGGCGCAGTACGTGGACGCGGATGCCGAGCGTGCCATCGACATGGTGTGCGAGACGGTATCGGCCATCCGCAGCACGCGCGCCCGCTACGGCATCTCGCCGAAGACGCAGCTGGCCGTGGCCGTGAAAGCGGGGGAGGACGACATCGCGCGCTTGGAGGCGCAGCGCGGGCTGATCGAGGGCATGGGCAATGTGGCCTCGCTTCAGATGGCCGCCGACGTGGAGAAGCCGGCCGAGTCCAGCGTGACGCTGGCGCCGGGCCTCGAGGTGTACATCGTGCTGTCGGGCCTGGTGGACTTTGAAGCCGAGCGCGCCCGCCTGGAGAAGGAGCGCGCGAAGCTGGCCGCCGACGCCGCGAAGCTGGGCAAGAAGCTGTCGAACCCGGGCTTTTTGGCGAAGGCCGCGCCCGAGATCGTGGAGAAGGATCGCGCCAAGCATGCCGAGATGACCGACAAGCTGGCTCGCGTGGAAGCGCAGCTGGCGGAGCTGGGGTAGCCTGTGTTCCCGTACGCGAGCATCCATCCTGAGGTTGCGAGCGCCGCGACCGACCTGCTGAGATTCGATTATTACCGGTTGGTCGATCCGCGCGACCACCGGGTGTTCGCGTACGACCGCGATGGGGATCGTCTGATCGAGGTCGACGGTCCCTGCTACCAGCTGTGGAACCAGGACGATCCGTGTCTCAACTGCTCGTCGCGCGCTTGCCTGACGATGCAGGACGCCGTATTCAAGATCGAGTACCTCGACGGTCGCGTGCTTCACGTGACCAGCGTGCCGATGGACATAGAGGGTGCCGAGCTTGTGCTCGAGCTGATCAAGGATGTGACGGACAGCCTGCTGGTGGCCGACATCGAGGTGCGCGACAACATCGAGATCACCCAAATGATCACGAAGTTCAACGAACTCGCCGTGCGCGACGGGTTCACGAAGCTGTACAACAAGACCTTCATCAACAACGAGCTGGAATCTCTCGTTCAGGCTGCACGTGGCGGATCGCCGGCGGGAGAGGCCGCCGTGGTTCTGCTCGACATCGATGGATTCAAGCAGATCAACGATACGTACGGGCATATTGCCGGCGACGACGCCTTGCAGTACTTCGCGAGCAAGATGCGCAGTTTCTCACGCTCTTTCGACGGGTGGGTCGGACGTTTCGGCGGCGATGAGTTCGTGCTGTGCGCGCCGAAAGGACTTTCGGAAGACGATCTGGAGCGTCTGTTCGCTGAGATCGACGCGATCGAGCGCCATGTGTTCCAGGCTGAGGCGGGGTCGTTCTCGCTTGCGGCAAGTTGCGGCGTGTGCTTCGTGCGGCCGGATGACACCGTTCGCTCGCTGCTGGATCGCGCTGACGTTGCCATGTACCGGGCGAAGGAAAGCGGCCGAAGGTGGGTTGAGCGCTAGGGCGTGCGGAGCGCCGTCGAGGTGCGCGGTTGATTTTGCGATCCGGCGTTCGGCCGTCGAGCCACTTGTCGAAGGAACCCGTGCGATTCGTCGTTCTGGACGAAGCCGCCAGGGCTCCGCACGTTGCCATCCTGAGCGAAACGACCGCAGGACGGTGCCATCATGGAGGCGATCAACGAGCGCTTCAAAGGTGGAAGCATCGCGGACTCGTGTAGTCAGCTTTACTTGCGCCCCCTGTGCATCCCGAAGATGCGCAGGGGGCGTTTTCGTGTTGCAGGGGCGACGGCTCTTTTGAATCGCATGGAAACCGCGTTGGATTTGTCGGTGAACCGCGTGTAATCCGCGTTGGATTCGTAAGTGCCGCGCGTGGAAACCGCGTTGGAGCGGCGTGGGAAAGGCGCTGGATTCAGGGGGAATCCGCGCTAGATCCCTGCCATCTGCGCGTGAGATCGCGTCGCTATCATAGAAAGAGGAGGGTTGCTGGACATAAAATAACGTGTGAGGTATATTATGGGGAACTGGGAAGTTGACCTGAGCCTGATAGCTTCATGGCTTAAGGAGCAGGATCAGGAGACGATCATCGGTGTGACGGTGGCGCTGAACGAGCTTCGCGATGTGGGCCCAGGACTGGGAAGGCCGCTTGTGGACACGGTGAAAGGTTCGTCGTTCAAGAACATGAAAGAGCTTAGACCTCCTTCTTCCGGCAGAAGCGAGATCAGGATATTGTTCGCGTTCGACCCGAAGCGGCGTGCGGTGACGCTGCTGGCGGGCGACAAATCGGCTGGCGGAACCCGCGAGCGATGGAATCGTTGGTATGCGCGGGCTATTCCGAGAGCCGATAGGCTTTACCGACAGCATTTGAGCGAGTTGGAGGATGAGAAATGAAGAAGAGCCTTTCCATCGAAGAATTTCTTGAAACGCGTCCTGACATCACTCCTGAAATGTTGGAGGAAGGCCGTCTTCTCGTCGAGGCGAAGATCAAGGGCTATGAGCTGCAGCAGGCGCGCAAGGCGTGCGGCATGACGCAGAAGGAGGTCGCCGCCAAGATGGGCGTCAGCCAGAAGCGCATCTCCGACCTGGAGAACGGCAGCATCGACGTCATGCAGGTGGAGACGCTGCGGCGCTACATCACCAGCCTGGGCGGCACCCTCGAGATCACGGCCAAACTTCCCGGTGTCTCGTTAGAGCTTCAGGGTCTGGGTACCGATCATCCGCTCTTCAAGCAAGAGGCGTGCGCCTTGGCGGCGGACTGACGGAGGGGATCGTCTCGACCAGCGACGGAGCCTCGCGATTCCGTTGCGCTGCGGGACGGCGTTGGTATGGCAATGCCGCTCGTTGCGGATTTATCGTCACTCGTTACCTTTTTGTTGTGTTTATACAACATGTAGGTATAATAAAGACCGCGACGAACGAACCGCTGATCGAAATGGTCAGGTATTTGGGTCGACGCGGGGAATACCCTCGAAGAACTCGGAAAGCGTCATGTCGAACCCGTTCGCGATTTTCGCGAGGTTCTGCAGGGTGACGTTGCGCTGCCCGACCTCGATGGAGGCCAGATAGGTGCGGTCCATGCCGATTTTGTTGGCGAACCGCTCTTGGCTGACATCGTGGACGGCTCGCAGATCCTTGATGCGCAGACCGACTTTTATTTGAAGTATGTTTCGCATCGTCGCAGCGTATCGTGGATGTTGTGTATATAACAACGGACTATATACAACATTGCATGATCGTTAAGGGAGGGAAGGGCGCTCGTCGCCTTTTTCTTTCGCCGTGATTGTTGTATTTGAGCAACAAATACGGGAGTCGCAAGGCTCGTTACATATCTTGAGAAGGCGAAATCGTCGCAAAGCGCGTTCCGTCGATCGACAAGAGGATGAATAGATGCGCAGCCGGCTCTGCATGAGCGGCCGTTGCCTGAGGGCGGCGGCGGGGCGCAGCTATTCATCCTCTTTTCTTTTGACGGAGCGGTTCGACATGTGCGAGGGAAAGGAGCAGGCATGTGGTACGTGGCGCAAGTGCAAGCGGGTCGTGAGTCCTCGACGCTCGAGATGTGCCGCCGTTTGGTACCGCCCTCCGTCATGGAGGACTGCTTCATGCCCGAATACGAGGTCATGTGGAAGATCCGCGGCGAATGGCGCCTGGTGAAGCGGCTGCTGTTCCCGGGGTACCTGTTCTTCGTGACCGATGACCCCGAGGCTCTCAATAGGGAGCTGTCGCGCGTGCCCATGCCCATTCGTCTGCTGGGCAACGAGGAGAACTCGTTCTTCCCGCTCACTGGTAAGGAACGCGACTGGTTCCTGTCGTTCATGGACGGCAACCATACCGTGCGCATGAGCGAGGGCTACATAAGCGGTGACAAGATCACCGTCACGCGCGGTCCGCTCATGGGCTTCGAGGGCGACATCCGCAAGATCGACCGCCACAAGCGTCGCGCCTACATCGACGTCAGTCTGTTCGGTCGTACCGTCCCCGCCAGCGTCGGTCTGGAAATCGTGAGGAAGTCCGCATGAGGCTGAATCGCTCAACGGGGGGGGGGTGCTGACCGCAAGGGTCGTGTGCTGGTGGTTGAAACTCAAACGACAACAGAAGATTTACTCGAAGGCGGCACGCTAGCGGCGGAAGCCGGGGAAAGCGCGTTCGCTGTTTCTGAGGAGGAGCACGTCGCTGAGACCGCCGGGAACGGTCTGGTCTACCGCTTTGTTAAACGCGCTTTCGATATAGCGTTCTCGCTGTGCGTGGTCGTTGTTGGCTTGGCGCCGATCGCGCTGCTCTTACTGATCATTCGCCTCGAATCCCCCGGTTCGCCGATATACCGCCAAGAGCGCGTCGGTTATCGCGGCCAACCGTTACGCATCTTCAAGCTGCGCACCATGGTGGCCGACTCCGACGATGTCGAGAAGCATCTGAGCCCTGAGCAGCTGGCGCAGTGGAGAAGCGAGCGCAAGGTGGAGGACGATCCCCGCGTCACGCGAGTCGGGCGCTTCCTGCGCAGGACCTCGCTTGACGAGCTGCCTCAATTCCTCAACGTGCTTGCCGGATCGATGAGCATCGTGGGTCCGCGTCCCGTGGTCGAGGAAGAACTCGAGGCATACGGTTCCGATGTGGATGAATTTCTTTCCATGCGTCCGGGGATCACGGGTTGGTGGCAGGTGAGCGCAAGAAACGATGCCACGTATTGTGACGGTAGCCGTCAGGAGCTCGAGCTCTATTACGTGCGCAATGCAACCCTAGCGCTCGATGCGCGGGTGTTCCTCAAAACGTTTGCTGCCATATTTGAAAAGACGGGGAAGTGAAGGACTTTCATGGTGTGTAACGGCCAAGAACGCTACTCGTTTCTTATGAGCGTGTATTGGAAGGTTGACGCTTCGGATCTTGCGAGGAGTATGGAATGCATGTTTGCGCAGACGATTCCGCCTTCGGAGGTTGTGATTGTGAAAGACGGAACGCTTCCGGAGAGCTTGGAAGCGGTGCTTTCCGGCTACGAAAACGATTATCCGAACGTAATGAAAATCATAGGGTATCCGGACAACCAGGGGCTTTGGTACGCATTGCGTCTGGGCCTCGAAGAATGCTCTAACGAATTGGTGGCACGTATGGACTCCGACGACTATGCAGAACCCTGTCGTCTCGAGGAGGAACTGGAGGTTATGCGGAGAAAGCCCTCGATCGACTGTGTCGGCTCGAACGTTGTGGAATTCGAGGGATCGATTGACAACCGCGTTTCGTATGTGGACTTGCCGAGCGAGCACGACGACATTCTTCGTTTCGGAAAGAGGAGATGCCCGTTTCGCCATTCCAGCTTGCTGTACAAGAAAAGCGCTGTTCAACGAGCAGGCAGCTATCAAGAAATGCCTCTGTTCGAGGATTACGATCTTTTTATGCGTATGGTCAAAACTGGAGCCAGGTTCTACAACATTCCCAAACCGCTCGTGTTCATGGGAGTGAACAGCGATTTTTTCCAAAGGCGAGGAGATGTTGGGTATCTCAAAAAGATGGTTCGATTCAGAAAGACATGTTTGAAGCGAGGAGACATTGATCGATTGGAATACCTAACGTCAGTCATACCTCATGCAGCTGTTTGTCTCATGCCGAATGGGTTGCGGACCGTCATTTATAAGAATCTGCTTCGAAAAGACGTTGCATGATGGGTCTTGCAAAAAAGGCGTCGAGTTTGATCAGAGGCGGGGTCAACAGGTTTTCGAGGTCGGTGATTCGAAGCGAGGCTCTTCGCAAGAAACTTGTCATGCACTATTATGCCAAGCACGTTGCCCTTGAGAACCTTGGCAGAACCGCATCCTCGCGAGACGCTGTCGAGCTGCTTTCATGGAGAGCGACCATGGCCTCGAAAGTTTCCTTCTCAAAAGAAGTCTATCGCGGGAATGCATTCTACGGTATCGGACGGGTTCTTCGCGAATATTGTGGAGCGCCGCATTCGCTTAAAGCCTGCGTCGAGCATGGCGTGTACTTCGGAAGCTATGTGAGCAATGCGGAGCTTGAAAGGAGCGACCTTCCGGCTCTTGTGACGTTTGGGGATGCCCGTTTCAACCATATCCGATCCGTCTCCACAGTGCCCGTGTGCAGGATCGGGCCTTATATCGCATACGCTCGCGGATTTCTAGATGCTCGACATATCGCCGAGACGCGTGCAGAGCTCGGTAAAACTCTGCTCGTGTTTCCATCTCACTCAATCGACTTCGTGGGCAAACGATTCGACGTCGACGACTTCATTGCTGAGATCGAAAGAGTGAAAAACCAGATGCAGGTGAAAACCGTCCTCATCTCTCTTTATTATCGCGATGTGCTCGAAGGGGCTGCTTCAGCCTATGAAGATGCGGGCTTCGTTGTCGTGACGAACGGGTATCGAGAGGACGAAAACTTCTTAGGCAGGCAGAAGACCTTCATCGAGCTCTCCGATTTTACGATGTCGAACTCCGTTGGCACGCATGTTGGATACAGCATTTACCTAGGGAAACCTCATTACCTCTATGAGCAGACATGTGTTCAGGTTGCTGCGACGAAAACGGATGCTGCGGAATACGAGAACGATTTTGCCGAAAGCTCGTGCGTTGAGAAATCGGAAGTGTTGAGGGTTTTCTCCCATTATTCCGAAACGATAACGAGCGAGCAACGGGAAGTATGCGAGAAGTACTGGGGGTTCTCGCATGTCTTGCAGAAAGAAGAGATGAGGGCGCTGTTCGATGCCTGCGAGAGGGCTTTCGAGAGCAGTCCGTCTGATCGTCAGCGCGCGCTTGCCCGAACCGTGATGAAATCGGAAGACGGTTCCATGGTTAAGAGCTTAATCGAATGCGTTTGCGTATGAACAGGTCTTATCTCGGAGATCGGCTGCTAGGTGTTAGAGTGAGCGACCTGGCGAGCTCGCTTTGCTTTGCCGCATGCTATCTTTCGATGATCTTCCAATTGCTTGGAGGATCATGGCAGCCTGCATTACGCGTATCGGCGATCGTGTTTGCAGTGATCCTTTTGGCGTACATGGTGGGGAAGGGGCTCGTAGGAACTAAAGTTATCATAGCTGGGCTCGCTCTTGTTTCCTTCACCCTTGTCGACGCGTTTGTGATCGGTTCGAAGGATCTGCCTGCGCTTATGCAAATGTATATCATGTTCGTTCTGGGTTTGTATTTGGTGCGCTGCAATGTATTGGTTGTCGTGGCGCGCGTCATATTCTGGATAGTACTTGCCAGCATGGCCTATCTTTATTCGATTTCGCCCAATCATTACGAAATCTTTCCCACGCAAGGAAGGAACTTTTGCGGCGCTTACGCTCTGCTTGCTTTCATGGTGCTCGCGATAGCTGCCACGCGCAAAGACGGTCGCGTCACCAACGAACTGATGGCATCGGCGATCGCCTGCCTCGCTTTGAGCGTGTACACGGTTGGGCGAGGAAGCATTCTCGCTTGTGCCCTTTTGGTTGCGCTGGTCTTTGTCGTGAGGCTTAAGAACAATAAAGGGGTGACTTCGAGGGCGCTATCCGTATCGATGGTCGTTATCGTTGCTGTTGCGAGCTTCTTTCTTGCGATGTTGGTAGACGGCGATTTGGCTAACCAGCTGTTCGGGCGCTTCGGATCGGTTTCCGCAGGTAGAAGCGACGAGGCTCGCTCGATGCTTTACGGGGACTATCTGAGTGCGGTGCTCTCCAACCGGGACGCGCTGCTTTTTGGGATGGATCCTCGAAGGATCGTGAACGCCACCATTATCGCTACCGGCGGCAACTTGCATTGCTCGTACCTTCAGTGGCATGCGAACTTTGGTTTGGCCGGGCTGTTAGTTCTCGTCGGGACGGTGGCCCTCGGGTTGCGAAGGCTGTGGATCGATGGAAATCAGGTCGTGTGTGTCGCGGCTGCCGCAGTGTTCGTCAGAGCAATGACGGACACCATGCTGGTGGGAGGAATTTGGGACATCGCGTTTTTCTTCCTTCTGTTCACGGTGATTTTGCATGGCGGATCGAAATTGAGATCGAGTCAATAGTGAAAGGACAACAATGAATATAGCGCTCTTATCTGGCGCCGATAAAAATGCAGGAGATTTCCTCATCGTCCACAGGGCGAAGAAACTGATCGAGCAGGAGATTCCCGACTGTGTATTGCATGAGTTCAAAAGAAACGAGGATCTTGAATCTTCTCTCGACGAAGTGAACTCGTGCGACGTCGTTCTGTTTGCCGGAGGTCCTGGTTATATGCAGGACATGTACCCGAATAAGATGCCGCTCGTCGGGGATTTGAATAGGATCAAGCCACCGTTCTTCGCCATGGGGATGGGCGCGTACAGTTTGTCGGCGAATGTCGAAAGCTATCTATTCACCGATCAGAGCAGAACCCTTCTGGAGCGTTTCGAGCGTGACGGCTTCGGATTGGGATGTCGAGACGGGCTGACCGAGGATATTTTGCATCAAGTCGGCGTGCGAAATACCTTGATGACGGGTTGCCCGGCATGGTATGACCTCGACAAGATAGAAGCGCAAGCCCTTTTCCGCAGACCGGTTCAGGGGAATATCGACCATATTGCGATATCCGACCCTGCCCGACCGGAGAACATACCGCTCGCCTGTTCTCTGGTTCGCTATGTGGTCGAGGAATTGCAACCTCGCAAGATCACCTTTGTGTTCCACAGGGGATGGAAGAGCGATCAATACTCAAGGGGATATCTGGCCACCTGCCAGCAGAACCTTAAGACATGGCTTGACAGACAACGGATCGATGTATGCGGGATCGAATACTCCAACGAGGGCTTCGGAGTTTATAACGACACCGATATGCATATCGGGTTTCGGGTCCATGCGCATATCTACAATATGAGCCAGCGGCATCCGTCGTTTTTGATCGAGGAGGATGGCAGGGGGTGGGGGCTTGATGAAACGTTGGGCCTCGACCATATTGGTAAGCTTGCAAGCGGGACTTTCGGAGAAAAAGCTCGGATAATGTCGCCGTACGTGGGGGCGATGGAGACGCTTTTTTCGAAAAGGAGGAGCCAGCCCGTTCTTTCAAAACTCGACTCGGTTATCCATGCCGAGTTCGAATCCGACTTTTCTAAGATGCGAGCGGCTTTCAAGAAGATGGAGGAATCCTACTCCGTTATGCGCAACCATCTAAGGAAGCTGGCATGAAAGTCGTGCTCGGGAACGTTTCGAAATCCTTTCCGCAGTAGCATGGGAGGACGTACCGGCAAAGCGCTCAAGAACGTTGCCGTCGGCGCGGTCGCGCAATCGTGTGCGCTCTTGTTGAGCTTCTTAGTGCGAACGGCGCTCATCATCGGGTTGGGAAAATACTATCTTGGCCTCAATAGCGTCATGACGAGCCTGATCGCGGTTTTCAATTTGGCCGAACTCGGCATGACGAATGCTGTCGTGTATTCCCTCTACCGCCCTCTTGCATGTGGGGATAAGCGCAAGGTCGAGGCTCTTCTAGCCCTGTACAAGAAGGTGTACCGAGGCATGGGCGTAGCGGTGATCGCTGCATCGTTTGCCGCGCTGCCGTTTTTGCACGAGTTAGTCAACACCGAAATCACCGTCGAGGTGTACGAGATATACGGCCTGTTCGTGCTGAGCACTGCCGTCACGTATTTCTTCTTCATGTACCGAGCGGCTCTTCTCCAAGCCAACCAGGAAAAGTACCTTGTCTCCTGTTCGGATCTTGCGTACGCGGTTGTCTCCTCTGCGGGGCAGGTGTTTTGCTTCCTTGTTCTAGGCGACTATATTGCTGCCCTGGTCGTGCTTGTCTGTTCTCAAATCGTCAGAAGTTTTTTGATCCTTGCGTTCAGCAAGCGAAGGCACCCGGATATAGATTACCGGTCGCATGAGAAGCTCGATAAGCGCGAAAAGCGCGAATTGGTCAGGAACGTGTACGCTATGGCAATTGGGAAGTTTAGCGACACCGCCGGTAAAAGCGTTCCCAACGTTGTCATCTCTGCAGGAGTCGGCTTGATCGAAAGCGGCCTGTATTCGAATTATCAGATGATAACCGCCGCGATAATCACCTTCTTGTCTCAGGTTATCGGATCCATGACGGCCAGTGTCGGCAGTCTTCATATCGAAGCCGACGTCGACCATAAGCTCAAGGTTTTCCGTAGATTGAATTTCGCATCGTTCTTAGTGTACGCAGTGTGCTGCTCGTGCGTTTTCGCCGGCGCCGAGTCCTTTATCACTGCATGGGTTGGTGAGGAGTACGTACTCGACACGGCGTGTGTGCTCGGACTCTGCTTCAATCTATTGACGATTGGCCTGGTTCACGGGACGGTCGTGTTCAAGGATGGGTGCGGGATATTCTTCCAGGGCCGTTACAGGCCGCTTGTAAGCTGCGTGCTTACGATAGTTCTTTGCGTCGTCTTCGTAGGTCCTTTTGGAATAGCAGGCGTCATCTGGGCATCTGCGATCAGTCGTCTGCTTACGACAAATTGGTACGATCCTTGGCTTTTGTTTAAGCACGTTTTCCATCGTTCTCCCGCTACTTATTACGTGCGAACCGTCCTGTTCGCTGCGGTGGGGATTGGGTGCATGCTCGCATGCGGTTTCGTCTGTCGCATGCTTCCGGGCGACTCGTGGCTGCTTTTTGCGGAGCAGATTCTCGTTTCCTGCTTGCTGACAAGCGTACTGGTCCTCCTCATCTTTGCACGTACGGAGCAGGAAGCGTATGTGCTCGGATTGTTGAAAGGTATCTTTAAAAGGAAGGAATGCGAACGATGAGCAAATTGGCTTCGCTCGTGCCGTTCGGGGGTTCGATCAAACGAGCCTACGTCAATACGGGATACCGGTTGAGGCATGTCAAGCATCATGTGGTAATAGGTCCGAACGTTGAGCTATCCGAGGTGGTCTTCGGAGCATATGTGAACATTTCCCACCACGCGCAGATCTCGGGGTCGTCGCTTGGAAAGAGGACGAGCGTGGGCAGGTATACGAAGATACGAAATGCCGATATTGGAAGCTATTGCTCGATTTCCTGGGATGTCACCATCGGCGCTGCCTCTCATCCGATGGATCATCCTTCATCCCATGCGTTTTGGTATCGAAAGCAGTTCGGAATCGTCGAGGACGATGTAGCTCTCGAGGCGGAGAAGATCGTGATCGGAAATGATGTCTGGATAGGATGTGCCGCGATCGTCTTGCCAGGTGTAACTATCGGCGATGGTGCAGTGGTCGGTGCTAATACCGTGGTCACGAAAAACGTCGATCCGTATACGGTCGTTGCAGGATGTCCGGCGAAGGCTATAAAGAAACGATTCGATGAATCGTTATGCGAGGAGATGTCTTCCCTTCGTTGGTGGGATTGGTCCGATGGGAGAATCAGGGAAGCGACTCCCTTTTTCGAGCGCCCCCTTTCCTGCGATTCGCTGCGTACGCTGCAGGAAACGGAGGATTCGCGATGAGCGTGGCGGTTGTCATTCCGGCTAGGGGAGGATCTAAGGGGATACCCCGCAAGAACATGCGCCTGATGAACGGCAAGCCCCTGATCGCCTACGCCATCGAGAATGCGCTTGCGTCGAGATACGTCGATAAGGTGCTCGTTTCTTCCGACTCGGAGGAAGTGCTCGCGTTCGCATCGCAATACGACAACGTTTTGGCGCTTGGCAGAGAGTCGAGATTGGCTCAAGATGCGGTTACCCTCGATCCGGTTGTGTACGATGCGATCAGCAGATGCGAGGCGGACGGTTTGTTCGATGTCGTGGTGACGTTGCAGCCTACGTCGCCCTTGCTCTCGGTGGAAACACTAGACGCTGCTTTGGAATATTTTCTATCGAGCGAGCTCGACACCTTGATCAGTGTGGTCAATAATCCCCATCTAAGCTGGATGGAGGATAGCTCGGGCCGCGTTTTTCCGGCGTACGAGAAACGTCTCAACCGCCAACAGCTTCCGCGCCATTATGTCGAAACGGGAGCTTTCCTCGTCTCGCGTCGGGAGTGCGTGACTCCTGCAGGAAGGCTTGGAAATAGCGTTGGTGTGTTCGAAGTTCCGGAAGCTGAATCGACCGATATTGATACCAGGAAAGACTGGGTCGTATGCGAATCGCTGTTGGCTCGCAGATCCATAGTCTTTCGTGTGGACGGACATCGGCAGCTCGGGCTCGGGCACGTGTTTAGAGCGTTGACGCTGTCGTATTCTCTCACCGAGCACGAGGTGACGTTCGTGTGCGACGCTCGTTATCGGGAAGGCATAGACAAACTGCGCGCTTCGAACATGCCTGTGGTAGAGATTGAAAACGAAGCTCACCTGTTGTCTTGGCTTGATGAAAAACGTCCGGACATTTACATTCATGACTGCCTCGACACAGAAATCGAGTTCGTTCGGGAAGTGAAGAAACGTGCTGGGCGAGTGGTTACGTTCGAGGATTTGGGCGATGGTGCGCGCGAGGCTGATGCCGTGGTGAACGCCATCTATGAAGACGCTTCTCCGCATCACAACGTCTACACCGGCAAATCGTACGTTGCTCTGAGGGACGAGTTCCTTATTGCAAAACCGAGACCTTTTTCAGAGACGGTGCGCCGAATCCTCGTTCTGTTTGGGGGTACCGACCCCTTGGATTTGACATCGAAGATCTACGAGCTTGCTAGAACTCGGAACGAATCGAACGTCGACATAACGTTCGATTTTATTCTAGGTTCTGGATATGCCGGCGACGGCATTGTCTCGCTTCCTGAATGCGGCATTCGTGTGATGAAGGACGTAGTACGCGTGAGCGACTATATGCGAGAGGCGGATATGGCGATTTCCTCGCAGGGTCGCACCACGTTCGAACTGGCTTCTTTGGGCGTGCCGACTATCGTGCTCGCTCAGAATGATCGAGAGCGATTGCATCGGTTTGCCCAGATGGACAATGGGTTCATCAATCTCGGTTTGGGCAGTGAGGTATCGGATGCCGATATCGCCTCGACTCTAGAATGGCTTATCGGTGCCGTGTCGGTGCGCAGGGAAATGCGCCGGCTCATGCTCGAGAATGATCTGAAATCGGGAATCAAAAGAGTGAAGAGAATAATTTTGGGAGAGTCGCTATGAGCAAATTGATCGACAGGATTCTGTCAGGCGAGTTTACACTGATCGCGGAAATAGGTGTGAACTACTACGATATTGCCAAGCAGGAGGGCATATCGAATATGGAAGCAGCCAAGCTTATGTGCCGCGAGGCGAAAAGTGCGGGGATACACGCTGTGAAGTTCCAAACATACAAAGCGGAAACTCTTGCGGTCGCGGATTCTCCTTCTTACTGGGACAATTCGGAGGAACCGACAACAACTCAGCGTGCGCTGTTCGAGAAGTTCGATTCTTTCGGCGAGTTCGAGTATAGGGAGCTAGCTAACTATTGTGCTGGTTTGGGTCTGGATTTTTGCTCAACGGCATTTGATTTTGAGAGTGCGGATTATCTCGAATCCCTTATGGATGTGTACAAGGTGTCTTCTAGTGATTTGACGAACCTTCCATTCATAGAATACCAAGCCGCTAAGGGTAAGCCTATGATCGTATCGGTAGGCGCTGGGGATCTGGCGGAGATAGAGCGGGCCGTAGAAACAGTAAGAAAAGTTAACGACTGTCCTATTGTTCTGTGCCATTGCGTTTTGGAATATCCTACGCCTTACGAACACGCGAACCTTCGTCGCATCTCGTCTCTCGCGAAGGAATTTCCAGATGTTATCGTCGGCTATTCCGATCACTGCAAGCCTGACGAGTCGGCTGACGTGATCAAGGCGGCTTATGCGCTTGGCGCCCACGTGGTGGAAAAACACTTCACGTTGGATAAAAAGCTTCCAGGCAATGATCATTATCATGCAATGGATCCTCATGATGCTCGCAAGATTATCGAAGGCGTGCGATTTGTGGAGACGCTTCTTGGGAACGAGGAGCTGGGTTTCTGCGAGTCCGAGGCAAAAGCTCGCAGAAACGCTCGTCGTTCTATCGTGACGGCTGTCAGGATTGCTCAAGGGGATGTCATTACTCGGGAAATGCTGACTTTCAAGCGTCCTGGAACAGGAATTTCCCCGCAAGATATCGATGAGGTGATTGGTCGAATCGCTTTGAGCGATATTAGTGTAGACACGACGGTGACGCGCGAGATGATCTGCTAGTCATTTTGGGGGAGGCTAAGAATCAGATGGAAAGGTGCGACGATGGAAGATGAGGGTGAAGTATCCTTTTTTCGATCTAAGACCTTTTTAAGCAAGGACCGCCGATCTCGCGGAATCGTTGACTGCATTATTGCATGCACCCTTGCTTTCGTCTTGAGCTTTGCGTTTTTGCCAAGCGTTGCTTTTGCTGAAGTTGCGAATGAAGTAGCCGGAAACGAAACGATTGCATCTTCGGATTCTGAAAACGACGATGCTCTAGAATCCGAAGAAGCGGTCGAACCCGATTCTTCTATTCCTTCGGAGAGCGAGCCAGTGCAGCCGATCGGGGAAGAAGACGGATCGTCTGACAACGAAGGTTCGGATTCTGCGGACGATGTGCAGGAGCCTGAGGTGGAGTCCTCTCCGACGATTGAGCTCTCTTCCGATGAAGACGAATCGAAATCGGATATGGTGACAAACATCGCCGAACCCGAACCCGAACCCGAACCTGAAACCGAAGCGGAAATCGAAACCAAAACCGAAAAGGAATCGGAAAAGCCAGTCGATCCTTCGAGCAATCCCCTGTCTGCCGAGATAGAGGCACTCATTAACTCTCGGAGTGACGAGGCAGAAAAATGTATCGCTTCGGGGTATTCTTCGATGAACCAGGCTCTCGATGCTGTGGGCGAACTCGACGACAGGGAATTAGGGCACGTTGAGATTCAAGCTAAAATGAAAGACGGATGCACAGCGTATTCTGTGTTCATTTTAAAAGAAGCGAAGTTTTCTATAGCGTTAGGAACAAATCAAACGAATTCGGCGTTCGATGTCGTTATGCGTTCCGGTTGGAACAGCCTTGCCGAGAGCATAGACGTATCCTCTTTCAAATATGATGTTGGTAACAGCTCAAAGGTGTACTTTGAAGCTGTCATAGACAACCCGGATTGCTTTAATGTGTTTACGGGGTATCGAGTTGGCTACGGAAGCGACGGTTTGATTAGGTACTTCAGCCCGTTGTACATAACCAGCGATAAGGCAACGTACAGCACTATGAAGAGCAAGTTCGACATTGCCGTGAAGGAAGCGTTGTCGAATACGTCTTCTTCGATGACGGATTTGGGCAAAGCATTTGTTTTGCATGATTGGTTGTGCAAAAAGACGGAATACGGGCAGAATAAAGTCGAATATGCTACGTATACTGCTTACGGAACGCTTGTTGATGGCATGGGCGTTTGTCAGTCGTACACGTTCGCCTATTCTAGTCTTTTGAAAGCTGCGGGCATCGAGGCGACATGCCTTCTAGTTGATGCCATGAATCATTCGTGGAACCTTGTGAGCATCGACGGTAGTTTCTATCACGTTGATGTGACGTTCGATGACGGCTGGAACGATGCTGATCTTCATCGCTATTTCATGAAGAGCGACCAGGCATTTTACAATCTTGAGCACTATAGTTGGACTAGCTTGACGACGTATGGCTGGAACAGCTCTCTTTCCGCTTCGTCTACCAAGTACGATACGTACAATTGGTTTTCGTATAACCCCTATGTTGGCAGCGAGAAGCCTGATCCTGCGCCTGATCCTAAACCCACGATCTTGGAAGCGCCCGTCATCACGTCGATCTCCAACGTGACGGCGTCGGGGGCGACGGTCTCGTGGCGGGCCGTCTCCGGGGCCTCGGGGTACGTCGTCATGCGGTCGACCTCGGCCTCGGGGACGTACTCGACGGTGGGCAAGACGAAGGGGACGAGCTACGCCGACTCCACCGCCTCGCCCGGCAGGACGTACTACTACAAGGTGTGCGGCTACGTCACCAACGGCTCCTCCAACTCGCGGGGCAAGGTCTCGGGTTTGGCGGCGATTACCACGGACAAATGATCAGCCTTTAGATGTATATGCACAACCGACTTGAGCCACATTTTGTGTAACTTATATCGTGTTAGAGTCGAAGGCTATGTGCTTTTCAAAAGTTTCACGAATTGCGGAAGAGGTAAGTGCGCAGTAGTTCGTGAGACAGGAAAGGAGGGTGATTGCGTTTGGTTCCGCCATGCCGTCTTTCGAAAGCGCGAGAGCGATGGATTCAAGACCGTTGAGCGTCATGCAAACATCGGCTACTTCATCGACTGCTTCGAGAGCTGTTTCTATTTGAGGTGCTTGACGGTACATAGTCATCTCATTTCAGTATGCAAATTATTATCTAATATTTAAGAATTCAAATATTTTATCATATTTGATCTAAAGAGTAAGAGAAATAACGACGTAGATCCAAATTTTGCTTTCTTGTTGACGTTGATTGCTGATACTCTGTGCGAAGAGGAGGAATCAATGTCGTCGATTCGTTACTACAAGCTATTCGACATGCTTGCTCGTCGTGGATATAAAAAAACCGACCTCAAGTTAGAAGTCGGTTTTTCCACGGTTACCGTCGCCAAGCTTTCCAAGGGGGAGTCCGTTACCACGGACACCATCCTTCGCATTTGCGAGCGGTTCGACGTGCAGCCGGGCGACATCATGGAGTACGTCCCCGACGAGGACTGAGTGCCAAGCACGGGATGAAGCGGGTTTCGGATAAGGTTGACGAACGGTAGTTGCGCAAATAGGGCGGCGTGATCAAAGCATCATTCGTCTACCTCTGGCGTTCCCTTTGTGCGATGCGTCTGCGGTTACGGCCGCGCGGGATCCTTCGACTACGTTCCTGCGGCGCTCCGTCAGGATGACATGCAGCGCGACCTACGCGCTTGCGCTCAGGATGACGGAAAGGTGGGCGGATAAGACGTTGACGCCGTTCCTTGTCTCGTCGTCGGCGGTTCAGCTTGCGTGGACGCAAAAGGGCGCCCATGACAGTGATCGGGCGGTTTCGGGGCGCTTCTCCGGCACCGCGCGTCCGCCTCCGCACGGTTTCGCTTGTCGATGTGCAGCAAAATCGTCGGTTTGGCACATCTCGACGAACTTCGGCCTCGTTTCCCGAAGAAGGCTGAAGCGAAACCCCAGGTCGTGTTCGGCGGCCTCCTGGGAATATGGCATCCGGGCGGGTCTGGCGTGCCAAACCGGCGATTTTGCTGCACGCAGGCACTCCGAAATCGTGCGTCGGCCCGGCTCGACCGCGAACCCGCTCATCGGCCCGGCCGCGCTTCCGTGCGCCCGGGCTTAGCTTCAGAGTCTGGTAGGGGGCGGCCCTCGAACCAGCCCTCGAATTCAACAGCTTGCGGAAATTACCTGCACGTGAGCTTGTTTTTCGGCAACTTTGCTATAATGACTGATCGTGTGCATGTATTGCGCGTTTTCCATACCTGCGCACCAGTCGCTGAATATACAAGAAAACGAGGTTGAAATGAGCGAACTGCTTAACCAGCTGTGGACTCCTGAACTGCAAGCCGCGTTCACCGTGGTTGTGGTGCTGCTGGTCATCCTGTATGTGCTGTCCATCGTCTGGGTGGTGCGCGATGCGTACCTGCGCGGTTCCTACTGGTACGTGTGGGCTATCGTGGCGCTCGTCCCGTTGCTCGGCATCATCGCGTACTGCTTGCTGCGCCCGCCGCTGCTGCAGATCGACCGCGACGAGCAGGAGCTGGAGATCGCGCTGAAGCAGCGCGAGCTCATGAAGTACGGCGAGTGCGCGAACTGCGGCTACCCGGTGGAAGCCGACTTCGTGCTGTGCCCGAACTGCCACCAGCGTCTCAAGAACCTTTGCGGCACCTGCAACCACGCGCTCGACCCCACCTGGACCGTGTGCCCGTACTGCGCCACGCCCGTTGCCGGTGGTCCGCGCACGCGTCGTGCCCCGCAGCAGCGCGGCGCTCGAACGCAGCAGCCGCAGCAGGCGGCGACCCAGCAGCAGACGAGGCAGGCGCGCCCCGCTCAGTCCGAGCACGGCGTGCAGTAACCACTTCGCAATGCAATCGAAGCCGCCTCGCGAACAACGGGGCGGCTTCGTTGTTTTGTCGCAAAGGCGGGCGCAAGGCGCGCTCGCTGCGAACCGATCGTGCAGGCGCTTTGTGCGCGCCCGGCACAGGAAAGGAACAGATATGAACATCGTACTTCCCGACGGCTCGAAGAAAGAGCTCGCAGACGGCTCCACCGTCGCCGACGTGGCCGCGTCCATCGGCGCCGGCCTGGCGAAGGCCGCGCTCGCGGGCATCGTGAACGACCAGCCGGTCGATCTGACGGCCCCCGTGGCCGAAGGCGACTCGGTTGCCATCGTCACGGCCAAGAGCGACGAGGGGCTGGAGCTTCTGCGCCACTCCACCGCGCACGTCATGGCCGCCGCGCTCGTCGACCTCTACGGCGACGTGCAGTTCGGTGTGGGGCCGGCCATCGAGGACGGTTTCTACTACGACGTGAAGCTCGACCGCGCGCTGTCGCCGGACGACTTTGCCGCCATCGAGGCCCGCATGGCCGAGATCGTGAAGGCCGACGAAGCCTTCGAGCGTCGCGTGGTCACGCGCGCCGAGGCCGAGGAGATCTTCGCGGGCCAGCCGTTCAAGCTGGAGCTCATCGCCGAGTTGCCGGAGGACGCCGTCATCACCACGTACACCATCGGCAAGTTCACCGACTTGTGCCGCGGCCCGCACCTGCCCTCTACCGGCAAGCTGGGCGCGTTCAAGTTGACCAAGCTGGCCGGCGCGTACTGGCGCGGCGATGCCGAGCGCGAGATGCTCACCCGCATCTACGGCACCGCCTTCTTCAAGCAGAAGGAGCTGGACGAGCACCTGCGCAACCTGGAGGAGGCCGAGAAGCGCGACCATCGCAAGCTGGGCCGCGAGCTGGGCATCTACACCATGGATCCGCTGGCCGGCGTGGGTCTGCCCATGTACCTGCCCAAGGGCGCGCGCGTGATCCGCACCATGCAGGAGTGGCTGCGCCGCGACCTGTACGAGCGCGGCTACGAGGAGGTTATCACGCCGCACGTGTACAACGCCGACGTGTGGAAGACCTCGGGCCACTACGGCTTCTACAAAGAGAACATGTACTTCTTCAACATCAACGAGGGCACCGACGAGGATCCGCGCCTCACCGAGTACGCCGTGAAGCCCATGAACTGCCCGGGCCACGTGATGCTGTACAAGAGCGAGCTGCATTCCTACCGCGACCTGCCGCTGCGCTACTTCGAGTTCGGCACCGTGTACCGCCACGAGATGAGCGGCGTCGTGCACGGCCTGCTGCGCGCCCGCGGCTTCACTCAGGACGACGCGCACGTGTTCTGCACGCGCGACCAGGTAGTGGACGAGGTGGTGGCCATCCTCGACCTCGTGGACCACATCATGTCCACGTTCGGGTTCCAGTACGAGGCCGAGATCTCCACGCGCCCGGAGAAGAGCATCGGAACCGACGACATGTGGGAGCACGCCACCAACGCGCTCAAGGAAGCCTGCGCGCGCCACGAGCTGGCCTACGACATCAACGAGGGCGACGGCGCGTTCTACGGCCCGAAGATCGACATCAAGGTGAAGGACGCCATCGGGCGCACCTGGCAGTGCTCCACCGTGCAGGTGGACTTCAACATGCCCGAGCGCTTCGAACTGACCTACCGCACCGAGGACAACACCGAGGAGCGCCCCTGGATGCTCCATCGCGCCATCTTCGGCTCCATCGAGCGCTTCCTCGGCATCCTCATCGAGCACTACGCCGGCGCGCTGCCGCTGTGGCTGGCTCCCGTGCAGGTGGCCGTGCTGCCGCTGGCCGACCGTCACAACGAGGCGGCGCACGAGCTGGCGAAGCAGCTGAAGGCCGCGGGCGGCCGCATCGAGGTGTACGACCAGAACGAGCCCATGCGCGTGAAGATCGCGAAGGCGCAAAGCCAGAAGATCCCGTACATGGTGGTGCTGGGCGACAAGGAGATCGAGAACGGCACGGTCAGCGTGCGCGAGCGCCACGAGGGCGACCTCGGCGCGTGGCCGGTCGAGCAGCTGGTGGAGAAGCTGCGCGAGGCCGCGCTGTAGACGCTCGCTCCCCATCCTCCGCGTGACAGCGACCTCGGCAGCGTGCCGGGGTCGCTTTTTTTTCACGGTTGCGTACTATATCGGCTTCCGATATACTGACTATATCGGAAGCCGATATAGTTTTGGAACGGAGGGGAACCGTGGAATCGATCGCGCTGACCGAGGCGGTGTTCTACATCCTGCTCTCGCTCGACGAGCCGCTGCACGGCTACGGCATCATGCAAAACGCCGAGCGCCTGAGCAACGGCCGAGTGCGCCTGGCGGCGGGCACCCTGTACGGCGCGCTCGACACGCTGCAGAAACGGCGCTGGATCGAGCCGGCGCCCGGCGCAGGGTCGGGGCGCAAGAAGGAGTACCGGTTGACGGACGCCGGCCGCGATGCGGTGCGGGTCGAGCTCGACCGGCTGCGCGAGCTGGTGGGAAACGGCGAGGAGATCGTGGGGAGGTGGTCGGCATGAAGCGGGTCATGCACCGGCTGTTCTGGGCATGGGATTTCGACCGCGAGGAGGACTGGCTGAACGCCTGGGCCGCGCGCGGGCTGGCCCTCGTCGACGTATGCGGGATCCGCTACGTGTTCGAGGAGGGAGCGCCGGGGGAGTGCGAGTACCGTCTGGAGCTGCTGGAGCATACGGCGGGCAGCTCCGAGGGCCGCTGTTATCTGGACTTCCTGCGCGATCTGGACATCGAGTGCGTCGGAACGTACGGCCGCTGGGCGTACCTGCGCCGCCCGCGCGATGGCGCGCCCTTCGACCTGTTCTCCGACATCGACTCCAAGATCGCGCATCTGCGCCGCATCGAGGTGCTGGTGCTGGCCGTGCTCCTCGTCCAGGTGACGACAGCGGCGAGCCTGCTGCATAGAGGCGGTTTCCTGCCGGAAATGCTGCCGATCGCCGTGCTGTGGGCGGCGATCATGATCCTCATGGCGTGCGGGTTCGTCCGCATCGCCCGCAAGCTTCGACGGTTGAAGCGCGAGCGCGCCGTGCGCGAGTAACTACGCCCTAGGTTGTCATCCTGAGCGCAGCGCCGCAAGGCGGGGACGCGAAGGATCCCATGCGGCGCCAGCGGAAAGCGCCACGGCTGGCGCCGCATGGGATCCTTCGCGTCCCTGCTGCGCGGGGCCTCCCTGCGCTCGCTTTGCGTGCTCGGGAGCTTGACAGTCCGCTGGACTGTCAAATGCTGCGCTCGCCCGGGATGACGAAGGGGGCGCAGGATCAGCCCAGCCAGAGGCGATAGATGGTGGGCGGGTCGTAGTCGGCCAAAGCGACGCAGAAGCGAGACGGGTCGATGTTCTCGTAGGCCGCCGGATCGCGGAACGTCTTCTCGTAGACGAGGAAGGGGCGGGTGAGGGTGCGCGTCTCTCCCGGTTGGAGGACGAACCATTCGTCGGGGATGCTGTTTTGGACGAGCCCTCGGTCGGAAGGGGTGCCGTACAGCTCCTGCAGCAGATAGTTTCCCGAATCGCCGCCTCCGCCGTTGTCGAGCATGTCGTTGGCGCCGTTGAAGTCTTCGCTCCAAAGCTGCATGACGGGGAGATCCTGCTCGTATTCCATGGTGTTCGTCAGAGTCAGTTCGACGAGCATGATCTTGCATTCGTGCTTACGAGCCTCGGTGTACCCGGTCGTCAAGGCGTAATGGGGGTACCACTCCGCAAATGCGTCGAGGGAGACGGTTTTGGTTTCGCCGGGGACGATCTCGACGCCGTCAGAATCGTATATATAGTTGAATTCGCTTAGATAACGCTCGCGTTCCTCATCGGACCACGAACTTCGCTCTTCCTCACTCACGCTGAACCATTTCCCTCGGGTCAGGCTTTCAGTTCGGTAGGTTTGCCCGAAAGGCACGTCTACGATGCGCTCGGCCTCGTAGTTTCGGTTGCCCGCGGTGCTGATCGTCGAGGGAAGGGGTTCTCGATCCGTCGTCCGTTCGCGCGGCTCGCCGGGGGCGAACTGGAAGGCGAACCAGACGAGCGCGCAGGTGGCCGCCGCGATGCAGGCGGCGCCGATCAGGGTCCGTGCGATTCTGCTGCGTGCTGCGCTCATAAGGTTCTCCTTCTTCGTGTTCTTCCGCATCCAACCTAGCACGACCCTCGGCGATGCGGCAATGATGAAGTTTTTCATCACCGGTTCTGCCGGCCGCGCCGGGCGGCTTGCGCTATGCTGGGACGATCCAAGCGGCAAAAGGGAAGGAGCGGCGATGGTTTCGTGGTCGACGGTGGCGGTGCTGGCGCTGACGTGCGTCGTGTACGCCGCGTTCTGCGCGGCGGTGGTGCGGGCGTTTTTCCGCGCGCGCGTCAACCGCACGGCGTATCGGGCGGCGGGCGCGTGGGCTGCCTGCTTCGGCGTGACCCTTGTCGGATCGCTTATGGCGCTCGATGCGCGGGGCGTCGATGCGGCCGCGACGTTCGCCGCCTGCGCGTGTCTCTTGTCGTTCCCGTCGTGCCTGCTGCTCGAGCGCCGCTGGCGCAACCGCGACATGGCCGCTGCCGTGGCTTATCTGCAGCTCCATCGGCCGGCTCCCCGACCTGCAACGCCGGCTGCCGCGCCGGGGTCGGAATGGGGCACCGGCCTCGACGCCACCTGCGCGCGCCTCGCGCGCTCCTACGACCTGACGCGCCGCGAGGAGGACGTGCTGCGCCTGCTCATGGAGGGCCGCACGTTCGCCGAGGCCGCCGACGAGTTGGTGGTGTCGCTCAACACGGTGAAGAGCCACGTGCGCCGCATCTACGCGAAGATGGGCGTCAACGGCAAAGCCGATTTGCTGGAAAAGGTGTCATCGGCCATCTAGCCCCAACTGGGGCGCGCGGGACGGCTGCGCTTGGTGTACCATACGTTGGACGAAACGGCGCGGCGACGGCGGGGAGGTGCGCGCATGGCGCAGAGGGAACTTGCGAGCTATCGGGACAAGCTCGCTCAGACGAACAGGGAGGCGAAGGCCACGGCGGCAGCGCTGGCCGTCATCGTGGCGGTGTGGCTCGTGGGCGGGTTCGGGCTCGCAGGCTTCGACGTCCAGCTGTTCGGCACGCCTTTGTGGATAATCGCGGGGTGCATGGGCACATGGGTCGCCGCGGTCATCGCCGCCGTCGTGCTGGCGCGGTTCGTGTTCGCCGACTTCCCGCTGGACGACGAGGAGGGCCTTGATGGGTAACCTCGCCGCGCTCGTCCCCGTCGCGCTGTTCCTCGCGTTCGCCGTAGGGCTCAGCGTGGTCGTGCGCCATCGCACGCAGAGCGCGTCGGACGGCGGCGGCTTCGTGAAGGAGTACTTCATCGGCAACCGCGGCCTGGGCGGCTTCGTGCTGGCCATGACCACCATCGCCACGTACGGGTCGGTGAGCTCGTTCGTGGGCGGTCCGGGCCAGGCGTGGAGCATCGGTTTCGGCTGGGTGTACATGGCCGTGGTGCAGGTGACGGCGCTCGTTCTGCTGTACGGCATCGTGGGCAAGAAGATGGCGCTCATCGCGCGCAAGCTCGATGCGATCACGGTGGCCGACGTCGTCCGGGCTCGCTACGGATCGAACGCGCTCGCGAACTTGTCGGCCGCCATCGTCGTCGTGTTCTTCGGCGCCACCATGATCGCGCAGTTCGTGGGCGGTGCGAAGCTGTTCGAGGCCGTGACCGGCTACTCCTACGTGTTCGGCCTCGTGCTCTTCGGCGTTGCCGTGATTCTGTTCACCACCATCGGCGGCTTCCGCGGCGTGGCGCTGACCGATGCGCTCTGCGGCATCGCCATGCTCGTGGGCATCGTGGTCCTGGCCGCGGGCATCCTGGACGCCGGCGGCGGCTACGAGGCTATCATGGGTTCGATCGCGCAGAACCACCCCGAGATGCTGGAGCCCACGTCCGGCGGCAACATGCCGCCGTCGCTGTACCTTACCCAGTGGCTGCTCGTGGGCGTGTTCACGTTCGTCCTGCCGCAGTCGGTGGTGCGCACGATGGGGTACAAGGACGTGAAATCGCTCCACCGCGCCATGATCGTGGGCACCGTCATCATCGGCGCCATGATGATCGGCGTCACGGCGCTCGGCGTGTTGGCCGCTGGCGTGCTCACCGAGGATCTGGCGGCCTACGGCGGCAGCGTGGACAACATCATCCCGCTGGCCATCTCGCGGACGCTGCCGCCGGTGCTGGCGGGCATAGCTATCATCGGGCCGGTGGCCGCCTCCATCTCAACCGTGTCCTCGCTGCTCATCTCGTCATCCTCGGCGCTGGTCAAGGACGTGTGGATGCATTACGCCGAAGCGCGCGGCCGCCGCATGGGGGAGCGTGCGCTGTCCGTGTCGAGCCAGGCGGTTACGCTGGGGCTGGGCGCGGTGGTGTTCGTGCTGGCCGTCGTGCCGCCCGACGTCATATGGAAGATCAACATGTTCGCCTTCGGCGGCCTTGAGACGGCGTTTTTCTGGGTGATGGTGTGCGGCCTGTTCTGGAAGCGGGCGAACCGGACGGGTGCGCTGTGGTCGATGGCGGGCGGTACGCTGGCGTATTGCGCAACGATGGCGCTCGGCTTCAAAGTGGCCGATCTGCATCAGATCGTCATAGGCATCGTCGTGGCTGGCGTGTGCATGGTCGCAGGCTCGCTGGCCGGCAAGCAGGCGCCGGCCAGCCGCATGGAGGTGTTCTTCCCTGATTGCGACAGCGGCGCGGAGGCTGCGAACGGGTCCTCGACTCGCCGCGCGGGCTAGCGCCGCCGGCCGTCGCGTTCGTCGGGGTGTTCGTCGCGACGTTGTCGCGCGTCCTCGAACATCTGCCTGACGTCGTCTTCGCTCAGTCCCATCCGCTCTGCCGCACGGCCCATCTCGTCCATGCGCCGACGGTACTCGCGCACAACGCGCTCGGCCATGCGACGCCGCCGCTCTTCGCGATGCTGCAGAGCCTGCGCCAGCAGCGGGTCGTCTCCGTCGGGACGGGCATCGGGCGCCAGCTCGCGACGCGCCATCTCCTGTGCGGCCAGGTCGAGCGCCTCGTCGATGGCGCGCTTGCGGGCCGAGCGACGTTGCAGCAGCGCCGCTTGCTCCTCCCAGGACTCACCGTCTCGGCCGCGCTCCTCGCGCCGTGCCGCCAGCCGCTCGAGCGCCTCCTTGCGTGCCAGCATGCGCTCCAGCTCCCAGTGCTCGCGCAGGATGTCGCCGATGTCGCGCGGGTTGCGGCTGATCTCCTTCACGGCCTCGATGGGCTTCGCGTCGGCCACGCGATAAGTGAGCATGCCCATCAGCGGCATGAGGAACACGGTGATGGCGCCGGCGGCCACCAGCACGCTGGCCGTCTCCTGCGACATGGCGTTTGCGCTCACGGCTACCGAGGTCACCGCCACGATGATGGGCAGCGCCGTGGTGCAGTACAGGGCGATGGTCAAGCGGTTGTGCGTGGAGATGCTGCGCGTGTCCTTGCCGGTGGCGAGTGCGACGAATATGGGCACGGTGCGGATGAGCAGGAGCAGCACGATGAACCCGACCAGCACCACAGGCTGCTGGAACACGGCCATGAGGTCGATCTTCGCGCCCGAGGCGACGAAGAACACGGGGATGAGGAAGCCGTACGCCACGCCGTCCAGCTTATGCTCCAGCGCGTGATCGCCCTCGGGAATGATGTAGCGCAGCACGAACCCGGCGGCGAACGCGCCCAGCACGATGTCGAGGTCGAACGCCGCGGAGAGCGCCACCAGCCCCACCAGCAGCAGCACGGTGACGCGCATCATGGTCTGGGAGGTGCCTTCCGCGTTCTCGGTGAGGAAGTTGAACAGCTTGTGCCCGGCCTTCTTCGCCTTCGCGGGAACGACGGCCGCCACCACGCACAAGGCGACGAACGCGAGCAGGATGAGCACGGTCTTCCATTCCGCGCGCGTGGACAAGAGCAGCGCCATGGCCAGCACCGGGCCCAGCTCGCCCCAGGTGCCGTATGCGAGGACGGATTCGCCCACCTGCGTTCCCATGAGTCCGCGCTCCTTCAGGATGGGCATGAGCGTGCCCAACGCCGTCGTGGTCAACGCGATGGCGATGGCAACCGACTCGAGCTCGTTGGAAAACAGGCCGCTGGCGAAATGCACGAAGAGGAACGCCAGGACGATGGATACGCACCAGGTTGCCAGCCCGCGCTTGCCCTGGCTCCCGGTGAGGCTCTTCGGATTGATCTCGTAGCCGGCTAGCAGGAACAAAAACGCCAGGCCGAGGTCGGACAGCAGCCCCACCGCGTCGGTGAGCACGATGGCGCCCGTCATGTTCGGCCCCAGCAACGCGCCGGCGATGAGCAGGAACACCGTCTCGGGAACCAGCTTGTTGGGGATGAGTTTGGCGACGATCGGGCAGGCTGCCGCGACGAGCGCGATGATGGCGAGCGAAACGAGGTCGACGGTCATAGGTTGCCTTTCGTGCATGTTTGGCATAGGTGCAGGTAAACGTTGCTATTGTACACCCTCGGCTCCGCGCTGATCGTGGTATGCTAACGGACACGCAAAGCGCATCGGTTCGCTCGTCCGTTGAAAGGAACGCCCATGATCGTGACCACTACCCCCTCCGTCGAAGGCTACCGCATCACCGGCTACTACGGCATCGTGTTCGGCGAGGTTATCACCGGCATCAACTTCCTGCGCGATTTCGGCGCGGGCATCCGCAACATCGTGGGCGGCCGCAGCGAGGGCTACGAGCAGGAGCTTCTGCAGGCCCGCAACGAGGCTCTGCAGGAGCTGGAGCAGCGTGCGGCCTCCATGGGCGCGCACGCCGTGGTGGGCGTGGACATGGATTACGAGGTGCTGGGTCAAGGCAACATGCTCATGGTGACCGCTTCCGGCACCGCCGTGACCCTCGAGCAGGCGTAAGGGGCCGACGCGATGGGCGCAGCGAGGCGAAACGCAGGGCACGCGGGGGGTGCGCGGGATGCGAAGCGCGCGCCCCGCCGCGCCCCCTCGGCGTTCAAGCGGGAGGCGTACTTTGCGCTCGAGGACGTGCGGCGCGGCAACGCCGTCGCGCGCATCGTGGGCATCGCGCTGTTCGCGCTCATCGTCGCGAACGCGATCCTCGTGTTCGCCGAGACGCAGCCCGGCATCCCGGCCGGGGTGTCGGCGGCGCTTCTGGCTTTCGGGCTGGCGTCCAGCGTGTGCTTCGGCTTGGAGTACGCCGCGCGCCTGTGGACTGCCGACCTCGTCCATCCCGATGCATCGCCCGCTCGCGCACGCATGCGCTACGCGCTGTCGCCGATGGGGATCATCGACCTGCTGGCCTTCGCGCCCGGTCTGCTCGTGCTGTTCGTGCCCGTGTCGTCCTCCATGCTGAACGCGGCTCGCATCATCCGCCTCGTGCGCCTTATCAAGCTGTCGCGCTACATGCGCGGTCTGCGCTCCATCGCGCGCGTGTTCCGAAAGCGCCGTCCGGAGATCGTGGCGGCATTCATGGTGCTCGCCCTGCTCACCGTAACGGCCAGCGTGCTCATGTACGAAATCGAGCATCCCGTGCAGCCCGAGAAGTTCGACAGCGTGTTCACGGGCATGTACTGGGCGATGACCACCATCACCACCACGGGCTACGGCGACCTCGTGCCCGTCACGGCCGCCGGGCGCCTCGTCGGCTTCTGCACGATGCTCCTGTCAATCGGCGTGGTGGCCATTCCGGCCGGCATCTTCTCAGCCGGGTTCGTGTCCGAGTTCCGGGCTCAGGATGCGCGCGACCGGCTCGATGCCGACGCGTTGCAAGGAGGCTTCGACGAGCGCGCTGCGGAAGGCGGACCGGCCGAAGGCGGGGAAGCGGACCGCGACGCCTAGGGAGCCTGCGTCCCCGTCAGGCCCTCTGGCGCTCCGCACCCGCGCGCCTGGTCCGTCCGCGTGCGATTTTTCGGCACGCGGCACCCGCGCGCGGCCAAGATGCTTCACGTGAAATATTTGCTCTCAAGCGCCCGATTGCTTCACGTGAAATAATCGGGCGCGTCGAAGCGGGGTGCAGGGTGGAGCCCGTGGTGGCATAGGCTCTGCGGGAGGTCGCCCGCGCCCCCGCTCGCGCCGCCTCCGCACGTCTCCGCATGGCAGAGATTGCACGCTATGCACGATTCGCCGCCATCGCCGTTTCTTCCGACCTGGGTTTTCTTCCTGCGCCTTTGACGACGGGCCCAAATAATCGTGCATAGCGTGCAATCTCTGCCATCCCGCTTGCCAGCCCGTCGTCAGGCCGATGCTGAAGCGAGCCCATTCGCGTCGGACGCGACGGCTTGCCCTCCCGCCCCGCGCGCCCCGCGCTCCGCCTGCCCGTCCCGCGCGCCTCGCGCTCCGCCCGCGAGTCCCGCCCCCGCATGCCGCGAAAGAGGGGCACCGGGATCGAGCCGCCCTTGGCGTACCACTAGAAACAGCGAAGGGCCCGAATGTTTCACGTGAAACACCTGTTCTCAAGCACCAGATTGTTTCACGTGAAACATTTGAGCGCATCAGGGTGCCTCGAGGCGAGGAGGGATCGGAGCCGGATCGCGTCGCCCGCGCGGGCTCCGCCGGTTCTGCGCATCCGTGGTGCGGTGGGGGCGCGGGCGCGGTTCTACACGGGCGAGAGCGCGGCGCAACGCCCTGCGGCTTCTACACGGGTGCGTGAGCGGCGCGACGCCCTGCGGCTTCGATGCGGGCGCGGGCGCGGCGTGACGCCCTGCGGCTTCGATGCGGGCGAGAGCGCGGCGTGACGTCCTGCGGCTTCGGCGCGGGCGCGCCGCTGTGCGCGTCGGACAACTGCGCGGGAAGAGGGCCGCATGCGCAGGCCGTTCGTGCGAACGGGACGCCTTGCGATGCGGGTGCGCTGAGCCGGCCTTTACGCTTCCAGGTAGGCTTGGAGCGCGGGCCAGCGACGGGCCGCTTCGGCGTAGCCCTGCTCGTAGAGTGCGAACAGCTTGTCGGCGTCGCGCTCCATGCTGCCCACGGTAACCGGCTCGGGAGGCCTGATGAGGAACAGCTTTCCGGCATCGTGCAGGCGAGGCAGCGCGCGGTAGGTGCGGTTGTACTCGTAGTGGCGGTGCTGCAGGCGCTCGAGGTAGTGGGGGTACAGCCCATAGCGCTGGCGCAGGATGGCCATGAGCTTGTTCGGTCCTTTCACGTAGTCGGCCGCCTGCGTGAGCACCACGATGTGCTTGCGCGCGCCGGTCAGCATCGAGTACACGATGGGCACGCTGTCGCAGGTGCCGCCGTCCAGCAGCAGCTTGCCGTCGACGTCCACGATCTGGCTGACCAGCGGCATGGACGACGACGCGATGAGGTAGGGCAGGTCGGCCAGCGAGTCGGCGAAGGGGTGGTAGTCCGCCTCGCCGGTGACGAGGTCGCTGGAAACGGCGATCAGCTGCATGGGCGACTGGTCGAACCCGGCGTAGTCGAACGGCTCCAGGCGGTTGGGGATCTCGTCGAAAGCGAACTCGCGCCCGCAGGCGTTGCCGGTGCGCACGAAGCTCTTCATGGACAGATAGCGCCAGTCGTCGCAGTACTTCGTGTTGAGGTAGCACGTGCGCCCGTCTTCGCCGGCCACGTAGTTGTAGCCGCACAGCGCACCCGCCGACACGCCGATGACGCGCTCGCAGAACAGCTTCTGATCCATGAAGAAGTCCAGCACGCCGGCCGTGAACTGGCCGCGCATGGCGCCGCCTTCCAGCACGAGGTTCACCGGGACGGTGCCGTGTCCGCGCCAAGCGGGCACGTGCGACGATGCGGGCGAGGAGGCGGGTGCTGCGGAGGCGTGCTCGGTCGTTTCGCTCATGCGGGTTCCTTTCTGTGCGTCGTCTCCGATTATATCTCAGCGCGCCCGCCCCTCGAGCATTCGCAGGCAAGACGTGCAACAAGGCCGCCGTCTGTGGAGCAACGATGGAGGAGACCGTCCTCGACGACCGTTCACCGGGCGAAAATGTCGGGAATGTCGAGATTCATGCTCCGAACCGTAACAATTTGATGCACAGTTGAGCAAACGCGTTTACAATACGATGCGAACAAGAATTGCCGCGGGTGAGAGATGCGCGCGGCCCCTACAAAGGAGGCTTTAACATGAGCGAGGTCGTTTCTTCTTCCGATTTCCAGTCCAAGGTGCTTGATGCGCAGGGTCCCGTTCTCGTGGACTTCTTCGCCACGTGGTGCGGTCCGTGCAAGATGCTCGCGCCCACGCTCGACGAGGTTGCCGCCGAGACGGCCGGCAAGGCAGCCGTCTACAAGCTCGACATCGACCAGAGCCCCGACATCGCGCAGAAGTACGGCGTCATGAGCGTGCCCACTCTCATGGTGTTCGAAAACGGCCAGGTGAAGAACCAGGCCGTGGGCGTGCAGCCCAAGCAGAACATCCTCTCGATGATCGGCTAGCTTCTTCCTCGGCCTGAGGCAGCGAAGCCCTCTCCGCTCGGAGGGGGCTTTTTTGCGCCCGCATGCCGGATGTCGCCCGGGCTTACCGGTCGTCTGCGGGATCGCGCGGCGTTTCCCCCACCACCCAGGCGCGATGGCAGTCCCAGCGTCCTGTTTCGTCCGATGCCGTCAGAAGGTAGTTTCCCACCACCGCCTGAGGCTCGATGCCTTGGCGGGAGGCTTCGGCGAACAGCGCGGCGGCGTTGCTGGCGTCGGCAGTGGGGGACACTTTGAGCAGGCACTCCCGGCAGGTCGTCTCGTCGTGCGCGCTCGATCGGCGCCAAAGCACGGCACCGTCCTGCGCGCCTGCGTCCACGGCCGACTCGTAAACCTCGTCAGGCTTGTCCGCAAAGACGACCACCCCGTAGCGCCAGGGCTCCTCCACGAGCAGCTTCCAGGGAGCCGCGGCATCGTAGTCGATGGCGCTCAGGCTGCCGATGGCCGGGGAGCCGGGCTGCATGCCCGCCCGTCGCAGCTCCTCGGCTTTCGCGTTGAGCGCGCGCTGGCGGGCGAGGCGCGCCTTCGTGGCTTCCAGCTCGGCGATGCGCTGCTCGACGCCGTCCTCGGTGCGCGCGAGGGCCTCGTCCAGGCTGCGCGCCGAAAGCGCTCGGTACCCCCGCAGCTCCTTGACCGGCACGCCCAGTTTGCGGTAGAACGCGATCTCGCTGGCCTCGATGAGATCATGCAGCGAATACTGGCGGTAGCCGTTCGCTTCGCCCCGTCCGGCTTGCACGAGGCCCTCGCTTTCCCAATAGCGCAGCGTGGAGGAGGCGACGCCCAGGTAGCGGGCTGCTTCTTTGATGTCGTAGAGGCGGGGCAAGGTCATGGGCGCGTTCCTTATCGATGGTCTGAAGATTCGGCGAATCCCGCACATTGCGGGCTTTACCTTAAAGCAGCTTTAAGGTTTAGAGTACCATGCGGAAAAAATCTCAGCAAATTGCATATCGGAGCGACATGACATGATTACCAGAGGCATGCTCAAAGAGTATTTGAAATACATCGTCCCCACGATGATCACGTTCACGTTGGGCGGCGTGTACAGCATCATCGACGGCGTGTTCGTGGGACACGCGGTAGGAGACGCGGGCCTGGCCGGCATCAACGTGGCCTTCCCGCTGGTGGCGTTCATCATGGCCGTGGGCACGGGCGTCGGCATGGGCGGCGGCGTGATCTCGTCCATCGCGCGCGGCGCCGGAAACGAGGCGAAGGCGCGGCGCGCCATGGGCACCACGCTCACGATGCTCGCGCTGTCCGCCGTGCCCATCATGGCGCTGCTGTTCACGCTGGCGACGCCCATTTGCGAGCTTTTAGGAGGCCAGGGCGAGACGCTGGCGCAGGCGGCGGCGTACACGGGCGTCATCGCCTGGGGCGTCCCGTTCCAGATCCTCGTGACCGGCTGCACGCCGCTTATCCGCAACCAGGGGAAAGTGGCCTACGCGATGGCCGTGCAGGTGTTCGCCGGCTTGATGAACGTGGCGCTTGACTACGTGTTCGTCATCTTGCTGGGCATGGGCACCGCCGGTGCGGCGGCGGCCACCGTGGTCTCGCAGGTTTCGGCGTTTCTGCTGGTGCTGGGCTTTTTCCTGAAGAGGGAGAACCGCATCGCCGTGGCCGACTTGCGTCCCGACCGGCATATCGCGCTGCATGCGCTGCGGTTGGGGCTGGCGCCGTTCGGGCTGACCCTTTTGCCCGAGGCCACGGTGGTGGCCATCAACGTGAACCTGTCGATGTACGGCGGCGAGCAGGCGCTGGCGGCCTACGCAGTGGTGTCGTACACCGCCTGCGTCATCCAGATGCTCATCCAGGGCGTGGGCGACGGCTCGCAGCCGCTCATCTCCAAGCACTACGGCGCGGGCGACGCCGACGGCGTGCGCCGCTTCCGCAACACGAACTACCTGATCACCATCAGCCTGGGCGTGTTGGGGTTGGCGGCCATGTACTTGCTGCGGAATCAGGTGCCGCTGCTGTTCGGGGCGTCCGACGAGACGGCGGGGCTCATCGCGTACGCGCTGCCCGTCTTCTCCACCGCGTACGTGTTCTACGGGTTCACCCATGCGTCCACTTCGTATTTCTACGCGGTGGACGACGCGAAGGCGTCGAGCGCCATCGTGTACGGCGAGGCGCTGCTGGTCGTTCTCATCGTGTTCGGCGCGGCGCGCCTGTTCGGGCTCGACGGCATCTGGCTGTCGGTGACCGCCGTGCAGATGGTGCTGTCCGTGGCGGCCGCCGCTCTGCTGCGCTACCGTCATCGCGCGCGTCGGCCCGATCGCGCGGCAGAGCCTGCGGCAAGCGAGGCCTGCTAGCGGGCGCCCTGTCATCCTGAGCGAGCGCAGGGAGGCCCCGCGCAGCGGGGACGCGAAGGATCCCGTGCGGCGCCAGCGGGGAATCTCACGGCTGGCGCCGCACGGGATCCCTCGGCTTCGCCGCTTCGCTCAGGATGACAAGGGGGCTGTCGCCCGCCGTCGCTTCGCTCAGGATGATGCGGAGTCGAGCTCTTTCTCGACGAGGGGCTTGAGGTAGCCGTAGCCTTCGGCATCCATGCGCGCGTAGGGCACGAAGCGCAGCGCTGCGCTGTTGATGCAGTAGCGCAACCCGCCCGTCTCGGCCGGGCCGTCGGTGAACACGTGGCCGAGATGAGCATCGCCCGCACGGCTGCGGACCTCGGTTCGATAGGTGCCCAGCGTCCGGTCGAGGCGCTCGGTGACCACCTCGCGCGCGATGGGGCGCGAGAAGGCGGGCCAGCCGCATCCGGCATCGAACTTGTCGGACGAGGCGAACAGCGGCTCGCCGCTGGTCACGTCCACGTAGATGCCTGGTTCGAACGTGCGGTCGTAGGCGTTGCGGAAGGGCGGCTCGGTAGCGTTCATGCGCGTAACGCGGTACTGGTCGGCCGACAGCATGCGGCGCAGCTCGTCGTCGGAGGGGGCGGCGTAGCCCGCCTCGCGGATGAGCGCGTCCACGTCCGCATCTGCAAGGCCGTCTTCGTCGCGCGGCCCGTCTGCGCGACGCGACACGGACGGCGCGGGGATGTTCTCGCGCTCGACCGCGCCCGCCGTCGCGGCGCCCTCGCCCAACGCGAGCGGTTCGCACAGCCCGTCCACCTGCACGCAGGCCCGGCCTTCCTCGAGTCCCATGCGTTCGGCGAACGCGTCGGCGCTGCGAACGTCGATGTGGCAGTAGCCGCCCGGGTTCTTCTCGAGGTAGTTCTGGTGGTACTCCTCGGCGGGGTAGAAGCCGTCGAGCGGCTCCACCTCGGTGACGATGGGGCTCGTATAGCGCGCCTGCTGGCGCAGCAGCGACGCCTCGATGGCGGGCAGGTCGGCCTCGTCGGTCCAATAGATGCCCGAGCGGTACTGGGTGCCGCGGTCGTTTCCCTGACGGTCGACCGACGTGGGGTCGATGGCCTCGAAGAAGGCGTCCAGCAGCACGTCGGTGGGCAGCACGCGCGGGTCGTAGGTTACGGCCACGGTTTCGGCGTGACCCGTGTTCCAGCGACATACGTCGTGATAGCTGGGGTTCTCGGTGGAACCGTTCGCGTAGCCGACGACGGTTCCGCGAACGCCCGGCAGTCGTTTCAGATAGGCTTCGAGCCCCCAGAAGCATCCTCCGGCAAGATACAGGGTGCGTAGCTCGGCGGGGGTTTCGCTCTCCGCCGAATCCGCGTTCGTCATGTTGCTCGCGTGATTCATGCCCGGTCCTTTCGATAGCGATCGCATTCATGGTAGTGCGGAGGGGGCGGACGCGGGGCGCATGCTGGAATCCGTCACGCATGCGTTGCCGGTCGCGCTCCGTTCCTGCCGTTTTAGCGCATATTGGTGCCAAGTTTGTGACATTTAGGCGACGTACCTTATACTTACACTCGGAAAACACGGATACCCGCGAAACCAGGAGGCATGCATGACCGAGGAAACCGCGAGCAACGAAACATCTGCCGCGTGCAAGGCGGCATCGACGAACGACGTCATCGACGTCGCCGTCATCGGAGCCGGTCCGGCCGGGCTCACGGCGGGACTGTACGCCGCGCGCGCAGGCTTGAACGTGGTGCTGTTCGAGCGCATCTCGCCGGGCGGACAGCTTGCTCAGACCGAGCACATGGAGAACTACCCGGGCTTTCCCGAGGGAACGGGAGGCTTCGAACTGGCCTTCGCTATGAAGCAGCAGGCCGATCGTTTCGGCGCGAGCAACGTCGGCGAAGAGGTGGTGTCGGTCGACTTCACCCAGAACCCGAAGGTTCTGACCACCGCGTTCAACGAGTACCGCGCCAAGAGCGTGATCATCGCCACGGGCGCGCGCCCGCGCAAGCTGGGACTCGAGCTGGAGGAGGACCTGCAAGGGCGCGGCGTGTCGTACTGCGCCACGTGCGACGGCAACTTCTTCCGCGACAAGGAGGTCATGGTGGTGGGCGGCGGCAACACGGCCGCAGGCGACGCCATCTATCTGTCGCGCATCTGCAAGAAGGTGTACCTCGTGCACCGTCGCGACAAGCTGCGCGCCACGGCCATCTACCACAAGCGCCTGGAGGACCTGCCGAACCTCGAGTTCGTGTGGAACGCCGTGCCCCGCAAGCTCGTGGCCGACGAGGGCAAGCTGGCCGGCGTGCGCCTCGAGATGCTCGAGACGGGCGAGGAGCGCGACATCGCGGTGGACGGCCTGTTCGTGGCCGTGGGCACCGAGCCCAACACCGAGTTTCTGGGCGGCGCGCTGCAGTGCGACGAAACGGGATACATCGTGGCCGATGAGTCGTGCGCGACCGAGGTGCCCGGCGTGTTCGCCGCGGGCGACGTGCGCACGAAGTTCCTGCACCAGGTGGTGACCGCGGTATCCGACGGCGCCGTCTGCGCCGAAGAGGCCGCAGAGTATCTGGCGATCTAGGATAAGATGCGGATCGACGGTCGATCTGCTATCATAAACCAGTTACAGCATAGGCGCCCGCTCCGCATGCTTGGAGCGGGCGTTCTTGGCGCGCGGGGCGCGCGAGCACGGGAACCACGTCGAAAAGGACAGCACCCATCATGCAGGATAACGATATGCGCGAGAAGCTGACGAAGATCATCGAAGCCTACGAGGATGTGCAGGCGAAGATGGGCGATCCGGCAGTCCTCGCAGATCAGAAGGAATACAACCGCCTGGCCAAAGAGTACGCCAACCAGGGTCCTCTGGCGAAGAAGGCGCGCGAGTACGTGCAGGCGGCCGACGATCTGGCCGAAGCCAGGGAGATGCTGGCCGATCCGGACATGAAGGAATTCGCGTTGGAGGAAATCGCCGGCATCGAGGCGAAGCTGCCGGCGCTCGAAGAGGATATCAAGTTCATGCTGATCCCGGCCGACCCGGCCGACGACAAGGACATCATCGTAGAGATCCGCGCAGCTGCCGGCGGCGACGAGGCGGCCATCTTCGCGGGCGAGCTGTACAAGATGTACGAGCGGTTCGCGAGCGCGCAAGGCTGGAAGACCGAGACGATGGACATGTCGGCCTCCGAAGCCGGCGGCTTCAAGGAGATCCAGTTCAAGGTCAAAGGCGACCACGTGTACTCGGTCATGAAGTTCGAGAGCGGCGTGCACCGCGTGCAACGCGTTCCGAAGACCGAGAGCCAGGGCCGCATCCACACCTCCACGGCCACCGTGGCCGTGCTGCCCGAGGCCGACGAGGTGGAGGTCGAGATCAACGAGAACGATCTGCGCATCGACGTGTACCGCGCCGGCGGCCCGGGCGGCCAGTGCGTGAACACCACCGACTCGGCCGTGCGCATCACGCACCTGCCTTCGGGCCTCGTGGTGCAGTCGCAGGATCAGAAGTCGCAGCTGCAGAACAAGATCGCGGCCATGGCCGTGCTGCGCGCCCGTCTGTACGAGAAGATGCTGGCCGAGCAGCAGGCCGCCGAGGGCGCGAAGCGCCTCGCGCAGATCGGATCGGGCGACCGCTCCGAGAAGATCCGCACGTACAACGGCCCGCAGGATCGCGTGACCGACCACCGCATCGGCTTCAACGGCACGTACAACGGCGTGCTTCTGGGCGACGGCTTGGGAGACGTGATCACCGCTCTGCAGGCCGCCGACCGCGCGCAGAAGCTGGAAGCCGCGGTCTAAGGGTTCCGCCGTTCTGCGAACGGCGGAACCTGCCGACGCTGCGGGGTGGGCTCGCATTCTCTAAAACCTGTAACATTTTTGTTGCAGGTTTTATTGATTTGCATCCTTTTCACGCTATTCACTTACTATACTTAGCTGAATAACGCACAAGGAGGCCGTATGAGAATTTTGAGCATCACCGTCGGCGGATTTAGGAATATCGAGAAAACGACGTTCGAGCTGGGAGGAATCGTCGGCCTGGTTTCTGCGAACAATTATGGGAAGACTAACGTGCTCGATGCTATCTCCTTTGCAATCGATTTTATGCAGGCGAGCCTTCGCGAACGTTCGAACATGATGGGGGTTGTGGGATGCATGCCGCTTTCTCCTAAGCTCGCTGACGATTGCTTCACGTTTGCCATCGAATTGGAGGATCCTGATCTGGGCGAATACCGTTTTGTGCGCTACGGATTCTCTTTTGCTTGGGCGAAAGACGATGGCGGAGGTCGTTCTATCGTCGATGAAACCCTTGAGATCAACTCCAAACGCGGTGGTTTATGGTCGAGTTATTTGAAAAGGTCCGAGGGGAAGTTTCGAGCAAGCCATGATACCCGCTATTTCCGCTCGATGAACCTTGAAGGCTCGCAACTTGCGATCGATGTTCTCACATCCATTGACGACATCGACATCAATCCTGCCATCAGGCTGATCAAGCAGGTGTCATGCGGCGTATGCGATTCTCTTGACGCTGCGGGCCGATACAGTTCGGTGC
Source organism: Eggerthella sp. BIOML-A1 (assembly GCF_009875595.1). Lineage (NCBI taxonomy): Bacteria > Bacillati > Actinomycetota > Coriobacteriia > Eggerthellales > Eggerthellaceae > Eggerthella > Eggerthella sp. BIOML-A1. The sequence goes on from NZ_WWRZ01000006.1 coordinate 145,264, forward strand.
CGTTCGAGTTCGTCGATTCGTCTTCCGAAGAACAGGGCGTCATGTTTGACGATGACGATCTTCCTCGTGCGCTCTATCGGCTTAAGCTTGCCGATCCGGAACGATTCGAAACCTTTCGATATGCAGTGCTTGCATTGTTTCCCGATTTCGAGGACATCTCCGTGAACGCTTACGAGGTTCGTCAGGAGACAAAGGACCGTCTCGGCTTCTTTGGCGCGACTGTCTCTCCTGAAGGGGCGGATGGCCTTCGAAGCGATGGCGTTCCTTTCCATATCAGAGATGAGCTGTACAAAGTGAGCGTTTCCAGCAGGCATTTGAATCAGCCGGTGAATATCTCGATGATGTCCACGGGAACGAAGCGCATGATCTGGCTTATTGCCAACGTTGTCATTACGGGTAGACAGGGCGCGAGCTTGATCGGTGTCGAAGAGATCGAAACGAGTATCCATCCTCGCATGATTCAAGAGTTGTTGGAGATCATTGACGAGAATCTTGGAAATACAGGAATGATCGTCACCAGCCATTCTCCGTATTTGATCCAGTATTTGAAGCCGAGATGCCTGTACGTCGGCGTGCCGAATGAGGAAGGAATCGCTTCGTTCAAGAAAGTGCGCGACCAGGCTATGCCCTCTCTTATGAAGGCAGCGCGAGAGCGTGGATTCGGATTCGGCGAGTATCTTTTCAGCTTGATGTCCTCCGACGAGGATGGAGCGTTGGTTTTGTCCTCTTATTTGGAGGATTGACATGACCGGTAGTGTTCGGACGTTCGAGCGGGGCATCGCGCTTATCGTGGAGGGCGCGACCGAAAAGATGTTCTATCAAGTGTATTTGGAGCGATGCTGCGATGCTTGTCCACCTGCTCATATGGATAAAGAGCTGCTGGACGGGGATGTGTGCTTCGTGATTCGAGGCTGCTCACACGGAGAGCGGCTCGTCATGTTTCATAGCATGGACACGATAACCCAGATGCCCAACGCGGGAGCTTGGTTCAATCGAGCTTGCAAAGGGAAGTTCCCGGCTGTTCCGTGGAGTGTTTTTCTTTGCTATGACGCCGACGAGTATAATCATCCCGTCTCCAAGTTTCGTGAAGGCGACTGGGCTCGGTTGCGTGAGGAAATCGAGGAAGGTGCAGAAAACGTTTTCGATTTGGCCGCCGAAGCTGATATCGAAGATGTTCTTATGTGCGATTATGCAGGCGTTCTTGCCTGGTTGCTTCTTGCGCCTGACACTCCGGTTCCTTCAGGCAGGAACGGCAAGAATAAGCTTCGCAGACTGTTTCAGTTGTCGGGAAGACGTGGCGCCTATCATGCAGGAGAGCGTTCTCGAGGGTTCGTTGAATCGCTCGATATGGCGCAGATCGAAGCGCAGGTCCCTTTCGATCTGGGCGAGCTGAGACGCCGCGTGTTCGAACCTGTCATATTTGACCTATGAAAACGTACAGGTTTTAGATTTTAATTAAGATCGACCAGGCAATATTCTGAAATGAAAGACAGACCTGTTAGTTTTACATGACGTTTGATGTGGAGAGTAAGATAGTGAACGACATCTGGACCATTCAGGCCGCCCTTGATTGGACGGTGGGCTACCTCGAGCGCAAGGGCGACGAGAACCCACGGCTGTCCGCGCAGTGGCTGCTGTCCGAGGCGACCGGCCTTTCCCGCATCGAGCTGTACGCGAATTTCGAGCAGCCGCTGTCGATGGGGGAGCGCGATGTGCTGCGCGCCTACGTCACGCGCCGCGGCAAGGGCGAGCCTCTGCAGTACATCACGGGCGAGGTCGGTTTTCGCCATATCACGGTGAAGGTTCGCCCCGGCGTGCTGATCCCGCGCCCCGAGACCGAGGTGCTGGTCAGCGATGCCTTGGCCTTGCTGCCGCCGGTGCCGAAACGGGTGGCGCAGCATGCATGGTCGGAAGACGACCTTCCCCCTGCCACTTGGCCGGAAGGCGAAGCCGGGGAGCAACGCCCCGAGCGAACGGCCGACCAGGGCGTCGCCGAGGATGGATCGACGCCGGGCGTCGCCCCGGGTGAACCCGTTCCCGAGCCCGCCCCGCTCCTCGTGGCCGACCTCTGCACCGGCTCCGGCTGCATCGCCTGCTCCGTCGCCTGCGAGCATCCGCTCGCGCGCGTGGTGGCCACGGACATCGCGCCCGAGGCCGTCGCGCTCGCCCGCGACAACGTGGCTGCCCTCGATCTGGGCGATCGCGTCGAGGTGCTGTCGTGCGATCTGGGCGAGGGCGTCGATCCTGCGCTCATGGGCGCATTCGACCTGGTCGTGTCCAATCCGCCGTACGTGCCCACGGCCGTCATGGACGACATCCCCCGCGAGGTGGCCGAATTCGAGCCTGCGCTCGCGCTCGACGGCGGCGCCGACGGGCTCGACGTGCTGCGCCGCCTGCTTCCCTGGTGCCGCCGCGCCCTCAAGGAGGGCGGCGGCTTCGCCTTCGAGCTGCACGAGACCTGCCTGGACGAGGCCGCCCGCCTCGCCGAAGAAGCCGGCTTCTCCGATGTTCGCGTCACGGCCGATCTCGCCGGGCGCCCCCGCGTCCTCACCGCCCGAAAGCGCGCCGTGTAGGACGGATCTTCGGGGCGGCGCGGTTTCCGCGCGAGCCCCGGCGCTTCCGGCAGGACGCGGCGTCCCGCGCGGGCGGGACAGGCTTATGCGCTGCCGGTTGCACGGTTTCGCCCTCGGATGTGCGGCAAAAACGAGGTTTTGGCAGTCATCGGCTGGTTCCCAGCTCCTTCTTCGAAGGATGCCGAAGCGAAACCCCAGGTCGCGGTTCGCGATCCCTGCAAAACGCGGTGCCCGAGCGGGTCGTCGGTGCCAAAACCTCGATTTTGCCGCACGTGACCCCAGCGAAACGGTGCGCGAGGCCCGCCAGCGCCGCCTCCGCGCAAAATCGGCGCTCGTGGAACCCGCCGGACCTGCCGAACCCGTGCCGAACCCGCCGAGATCGCTGCTGCGAGCGTCCGTCCGTCCCGGACACTCGCGCGTGGACGGCTATAATAGGACGGAACCTACGAACGGAGGGCTTCCATGCTTGAACGCAACATCCTCGACGACAACCTGACGCTTTCGGCCTACGTGCTGCGCCAGCGGCTGGAAGGCCGCGAACCGACGATCGGCCTCGTGCTGGGCTCGGGCCTGAATCCGCTGGCGAACGAGATCGCCGATGCGGCGAGCATCCCCTACGCGGAGGTGCCGCGCATGAAGACGAGCACGGCCGAAAGCCATGTGGGCCGCTTCGTCTGCGGCACGCTGGGCGGCAAGTGCGTGCTGGCCATGCAGGGTCGTCTGCACGCCTACGAGGGGAACAGCGCCCAGGAGGTGGCCTACCCGGTGTGGCTCATGGAGCGCTTGGGCGTGCGCACGCTTATCACCACGAACGCGGCCGGTGCGCTCAACCCGAACTACGAGGTGGGCGATTTCTGTATCATGGCCGATCAGATCAATTTCACGGGGCGCAATCCCATCGCCGCGCCCGACCCGGCGAACTTGTCGGACCGCTTCTTCTCCATGCTGGACGCGTTCGACCCCGAGCTGCGCGCCATCGCCCACGACGTGGCGGCCGAGCGCGGCGTGCGGGTGCGAGAGGGCGTGTACCTGGGCGCGCTCGGACCCAGCTTCGAGACGCCGGCCGAGATCCGCATGTTCCGTTCGTGGGGCGCCGATACGGTGGCGATGAGCGTGTGCGAGGAGGTCATCGCCGCGCGGCACGTGGGGATGCGCGTGCTGGGCATCTCGCTGGTGTCGAACATGGGCTGCGGCATCGAGGGCGCAAGCCCCACGGGGCTTGAGGTGCTGGACGTGGCGAAGACGCGCGAGGGCGATTTCTCGCGCCTGATCACGGGCATCGTCGAGCAGCTGTAGTAGGAGAGGGGGAGCCGCCGCGAAGGAGCGGTTGCGAAGGGGGAGCGCCGGCGCGAGCGGCTGCGCAAGCGCCGGCGCTCCGCGCTGGCGTCTTACGCCTCCAGCAGCAGATCCCCCTCGGCGATGAGGCCGGCCTTGCGCATGAGCGCGCCCACGGCCCAGGCGATAAGCGCCGGCAGAACGAAGCAGACCAGCGCGAGGCCGATCCAGTCGAACGCGCCGGGCGCGGCCGCCCCGGCCTCCATGCCCGATATCCAGCCGGTGTACACGCCGATGGGGCCCACGAGCCCGCACGTTCCCATGCCCGATGCCACGGCGGGTCCGTTCTGGCTCAGCTGGAACACGCACGTGGCCACCGGCCCGGTGACGGCCGAGGCGACGATGGCCGGCACCCAGACCAGCGGCTTCTTCACGATGTTTCCCATCTGCAGCATGGAGGTCCCCAGGCCCTGCGACAGCAGGCCGCCCCAGCGATTCTCGCGGAAGCTCAGCACGGCGAAGCCCACCATCTGGGCGCAGCACCCTGCCAGCGCCGCGCCGCCCGCGAGCCCCGTCAGCCCGAGAGCGGCGCAGATGGCCGCCGACGAGATGGGCAGCGTCAGCGCGATGCCGATGACAACCGACACGATGACGCCCATGAAGAAGGGCTGCAGCTCGGTGGCCCACATGATGAACCCGCCCACCGACGAGGCCAGCGCGCCGATCCACGGCGCCGCGACCAGCGCCAGGCCGCAGCCTCCTAGGATGGTGACGGCGGGCGTGACGATGATGTCCACCTTCGTCTCCTTGGACACGGCCTTGCCCAGCTCGGAGGCGACCACGGCGATGACCAGCACGGCCAAGGGACCGCCCGCGCCGCCTGCGTCGTTGGCGGCGAAGCCCACGGCGGCCAGCGAGAACAGCACGAGCGGCGGGGTGTGCAGCGCGTATCCGATGGCGATGGCCATGGCCGGCCCCGCCACGCTTTTGGCGAACGTGCCGATTTGGTTGAAGAACGCCAAGCCCGAAAGATCGCCCACGGTGCTCAGGATGGTGCCGATGAGAAGCGAAGCGAACAGGCCCTGCGCCATGGCCGACAACGCGTCGATGGCGTAGCGTTGGAAAGTGACCTCGATATCCTTGCGCTCCAGAAATGCTGCGACAGTTGATGCCATGATGCCCCGTCCCCCTTGGTTCGACCTGCATGTTCGTATGAGGAACCATAGTAGGCGAAACGGGCGGCGCGGGGAACCGTTGATTCCCGATCGGCGGCAATTCCGCCTGCGCGCGGCGCGTTTTGAAAGGAAAAACCCGAGCAGGGACCGTGCCATTCGGGACGCCCTTTTGAGCGTTTGGGGATGCGGGGCGCGAGGGGCGCGCATTCGGGTACAATCGGAGGCCGACTGAGACACCGAGAAGAGATGCGGGAAGCGAACCCTATGAACCAACGACTTGCATTGCACGTGCTGGCCAGCGGAAGCCGCGGCAACGCGGCCGTAGTCGAGGATACCGCCACGGGCAAGGGCGTTCTCGTGGATTGCGGCATCTGCAAGCGCGATTTCTTCGCGCGTTGCGACGAGGCCGGGTTCGATCCGGCGAACCTCGAGGCCGTCCTCATCACGCACGACCATACCGACCATACGAAGGGCCTCGGCGTGGTGCTGCGCGGCCTGGCGAAGCTGGGCATCGAGCCCGCGGTGTTCGCCGACGACGCCGTGCGCGCGGCCAGCAAGGAGATCATCGTGCTGGAGGGCGCATGCGACCTACGGGCGTTCTCCTCGGGCGACGCGCTGTCGCTGGCGGGCATGCAGGTGCACGCCTTCCGCACGTCTCACGACGCGGCATCGTCGTGCGGGTTCCGGGTCGAGGCCGACGGAGACGCGGTGGGGTTCATGACCGACACGGGCATCGTCACCGGCGAGGCCGACGAGGCGTTGCGCGATGTGCGCATCCTCGCACTGGAGAGCAACCACGATGTGCAGATGCTCAAAGACGGGCCCTACCCGTATCCGGTGAAGCGGCGCGTGGGCTCGGATACGGGCCACTTGTCGAACGTGCAGGCCGCAGACGAGCTGGAGGCGCTGTTGAGCGACGCGCTCGAGCAGGTGGTGGCCATGCATATCTCGCAGAACAACAACACGTACCGTCTGCCCGGCGAGGCGCTGACCGCTGTGGTTCGGCGCGCCGGGCATCCGGCAACGGTGCAGGTCGCGTACCAGACCATGCTGATGAGCGCGCGCTGAGGCGCGCTCCGCTCAGGATGACAGGAGGGCCGGATCCTGAGCCAGCGCTACATGATCCGCTGCATGCGGGCGATCTGCGCGAAATAGACGATCGAGGCTACGACCTCGACGGCGATGATCGTGAGCACGCCGGCCGTGCTGATCTGCTCGAAGGCGTACAGCGCGAGCGCCGCCAAAGGCGCGAGCACGGAGAACGCCTCGAAGGCGCGCAGTCCCGCTTTCCCGTTGATGGCGCATTGCGCTCGTCGCCCTGCTCGATGATCTGCTGCGGCGTGGGCTTGTGGGCCAGCGCGAAGGCGCCGCAAACGAGCAGCGCGGCCGCGCATCCGGCGAAGCCCCACACGCCCTTCGCGGCGATGGGCAGGACCGAGGAGATCCCGCCGAGGTCGAGAGCCAGCGCGACGGCGACGATCGCGCAGGCGATTCCGATGGACAGCGTGAGGGCAGCGGACTTCCTATTCATGGTCTTCCTCCTGGTAGATGAACACGTCTTCGATCTGCAAGCCGAAGCGGCGGGCTATTTTGAACGCGAGCAGGATGGAAGGGTTGTAGCGTCCCTTCTCGAGCGAGCTGATGGTCTGGCGCGACACGCCCAGCTCCAACGCGAGATCCTCTTGCTTGATGCCGCGCGCCTTGCGGATCTCCTCCAACCGGTTCTCCATGGCGCTCCTCTCCGATGCGAATATGTAAAGCTAGCTTTCCATCAAGTATAGACCCCTGCGCCAGCAATGTAAAGCATGCTTTCCATAAAAGAAAAGCGCGCCCATCGGGCGCGCTGAATGGCGGGGAGAGCGGCGGACTTTACTCGGCCGCCGTGTAGGACCAGAGGCCGGTGGCTTGCGAGATGATCTCGTCGAACGTCCAATGGCGGCTTGTCCGATCGCGGCTGAGCGGATCGACTACCGCCAGTTCGCCGTGCTCGTCGATGCCGGTGACCACGATGTAGGTGTCCGACGATCCGAACGAGCCTGCTTTCATGGAGGCGATGATGGGACGGTCTCCCACGAGCTCGCGTCGCATGGCCAACTCGTTCGCATCGATCTCCCGCGATGCGAGCCCTAGTTGGGCTGCGCCGTCGGTCAGGAGCCCGGTGGCTTCAACGGTGTCGGCATAGCCGCTGCTCTGCGAGAGGGAGGCCACTTCGACGGGCCCCACGCTGGCGTCCCCGGTGGCTTCGATGTGCACCATGGCCAGGCACAGCGGGGCGGCGCCCGCATCGCCGACGGTCCTCGATCCGTAGGGGCGATCGGCCCATTGCGGGTCGTCCTGATACAGGGTGGGCACGACGCCTTGTTCCCATGACGATCGAGGGGTGCTGAAGCCGTCTTCGGCGGTGGCGGCGTCGGCCGATCCTATGAGGGGAAAGGCTCCGTCGTCGATCGCGGCGGACAGGGCGTGCGCGGCGAAGATTCCGAGAAACGCAGACAGGACGGCGACGAGCACCATGGCGAACACCGCTTTGAGCATGCGCTGCGGCTCGACGCTTCGGCTTGCTTGGCTGGCGGCGGTGGTTGAGCTTGCGCATACGGGGCGCACCGTCTCGGAGGGAGCGTAGGTCCTGATGCAGGTGGAACGTTTCGGCGCGGATGCGTAGCGGATGCCGTGCGTGCGGTTCGGGAGGCTGCGGCGTTCCGTCGCGTACGGGTCGGAGCGGTAATCGGAGCTGGCGCTTTGGGAAACGAAATAGAGTAAGCCTCGATACGGCATGAACGCCTCCTTTCGGATAGAGGGGTGAAGATAGGTCGAACCGCTCCTCGCGCTCGGCGGGAAGCGGTTCTCGGGTTCGTTCGCGTGAGGCGAGTCTAGTCGCCGTATGGGGTTTCTCGTGCGAGCTGGGACGATCGTTTCCCCTCTATGGGCGATCGGTCAGCAATCCGACAAGTTATCGGCTGGGATGCAAAGGTATTCGAAATGATGGAGGTGCGCCGGGGAGGACGAGTTTCCGGCTTCGGTTACTCGATCACCCAGGTTCCGAGGAGGGCGAAGTGGTCCGAGCCCTGCACGTTGACGGTCTCGAGATCGCCGACGGACATACCGCTGTTCTTCGAGTACACGATGTGGTCGATCTCGATCATGGGCGGCACGGGAACCATGGCATAGTGGGGTTCCGACGGATACGTCATGTGGAAGCCTTCGCCCGCTTGCTCGGAGGCGTCCACCAGCGTGTCTCCCAGCATCTTGCGGTAGCGGGAGTGATCCCAGGTGGAGTTGAAGTCTCCCATGATCAGGTATTCATCGCTGTATCGGCGCAAGGTTCCCAAGTTGGTGAGGCTCTCGTTCCAGAAGCCGAGCGTGCCCGTCTTGGGCGATGTGGGATGCGCGCTGACGAGGCGCACCTCGTGGGATCCGGCGGTTATCGTGCAGGCCGGCACGGCAGATCCGGTGAGGGGCAAGATGCTTTCCGAAGCGTTGCGCATGGGCGCGAGCGTGTAGATGACGTTGACGCCGCCGTTGTCGCCCGCTCCTGCCAAGCCGATGACGCGCGAGGGCAAAAGCTCGTCCAGTCCGGCGGCGGAAAGCCGTTCGATCAGCGAGCCGCTGACCTCTTGCATGGCGAGTACTTCCACGTGCTGGTCGCGGACGATCGAGACGATCTGCTCGGCATCGGCGTTTCCGTTCTTCGTGTTGAGCGTCATCACGCGCATGACGGTGTCTCGCGGGGTGGTCTGCTCCGGGACGGCTTCGACCGCCTCCTCGGCGATGCGGGGCGCGGGCAAGAAGAAGCCGACATGCCACACGATCTGGCAGACAAGGCAGAGAACGGTGACGGCGGAAAGTACTTTCCGCCTGGTCAACGCTGCGATTATGAGAACGAGGACGCTGAGAAGGGCCAGCCACGGGATGAATGCTGCCGCCTCCGGGATGAGCCTGCCGTTGCTCAGGGCTGAAGGTGCGAAGCGTGCGGCCATGATGACGACAACGCATGCCGTGACCGCCCATAGCAGCGTCGATATCGCTATGCGGACGGGGGAGCGTCGGGGCCGCTGCGTCGAGGTCGTTTTGCTATGCGCCGGTGCCGGGTTCATAATCGCTCCTGCTTTGTTTTCGGATATTTGCAGATACCAATTTATCATCCGAATCGTCATCGTGTGACGGAAAATCGCCGCTCATCTTTCAAATGGCCATGAACGCCCGTTTCGGGCGCACGAACGCCTTTTCCGTCTGAGCGAGATGCGTCGGAAAGACGAGCGGCTGGCCGCATGCCTTGCAAAGCGACATCGAGACCTCGCGGCGTCCGTCAAGATTGAGATGATGGAGAAGCTTATAAATTATGGAGAACTCGGGGGGGGGGGGGGG